>NZ_CAURDT010000002.1:0-338571 GCF_963524015.1 uncultured Parvimonas sp.
CTAGTCCCTTCTTGAGTGCCTTAACATTATATCAGCCTTCCGCCTTTCAGTCAATACCTTTTTGTCATATTTTTAGTGTTTTCTTTCTTTTTTTATATTATAATTATTACTTTTTTCGTCCTTTAGTAGAAATTTTATCTATAATTATTTTTAGTATATGAATTTTTTCAATACTTTTTTCAATATATTTCATTCCTGACTCTACATAATCAGGAGAATATTTAAACAAGATTGACTGAATACCCTTATTTTTTTCTTCATCATCAACTATAGAAATTTTTCCAAATACAATTACAGACATATATTTTGTTGAAAATTGGTTTGGTAATCTCTCAACTTTATCTACCACTGTAAAAGAAATTTTAGAATTTTCTTCTATATTTTTTAATTTATGTCCACCTTGGTTTGTACAATGAATGTATATAACATCATTACAATATGCATAACTCAATGGTATTCCATAAGGTTGATTACAGTTATCAGATGTTGAAAGAATTCCATATTCTCCGTTTTTTAGTAATTCTTTTCCCTCTTCTATACTTAGTTCTCTATCCTTTCTTCTCATTTCCATAAATTTTCTCCTTCTAATTTTTTTAGATAACAAAAAAGACAAGCTTAAAATGGCTCATCTTCTCTGTTTTATATCGGAACATTATATGAAAAAGCAACTAAATAAACTCATTATTATATAATCATATAATATTTTTATTTATTTAAGCTTTATATCTAATTCCATTATAACATATTTAAAGAATATTTCAACATTTTATTTATATTAATTTTCTATAGATATAAAGTCTATTATAAGATTTTCTTATAAGAACTTATCTTTCATATTTATCCAGTACCAGTTTTCATTGAATACTAATTTATACAATTTAAACCTTGATTTTTTAAATTCAAAGTATGATACATCTGTATAGTCTTTTTCAATCCCATCAGCAACAAAACTAATTTTTTTGTGTTGATTTTCCAACGGAACTATTTTTAAAGTAGATGTATCAGGAATTACCAATGAATTTGAAATAGTCCTATAAACTTTTGAAAATATTGGAGCTAATGGTGTTAATTGAAATCCTCTTAATGATGGATGCATAATACTTCCTCCTGCAGACATATTGTAAGCAGTACTTCCTGAAGGTGTTGAGATTATTAAACCATCTCCAGCAAATGTTTCAAGATGATTATCGTCTATATAAACATCTAAATGGATTATTTCAGAACTGTTTGACTTAATAACAAAATCATTTAAACATTTATTAGAAAACACAATATCATTTGTTTTTAAATCACATTCCAATAATCTAATTTTATCAATAGTATATTTTTCTTCTATATAATCATCTATAAATTTTTCTATTTTATCAAAACTAATTTCTTGAAAGAATCCAAGAGTTCCTGTATTTATTCCAACAAAAGGAACTTTAGGAAAGTCAGAATTGTGTACACCTCTTATAAAAGCTCCGTCTCCACCTATACAAATGCTAAGTTCTGCCTCTTCTCTAAATGTTTCAGAAATTTCAAAGCCTCTTTTTTCAAATAGTTCTTTTGTCTTGATAAAAGCTTCTAAGGATTTTATATTGTCATTAAAGAAAATATTAATTAATCTTTTCATAATTTCACCTTTTATTTTAATCTATTAAATTAATTTTAACACATTAAACATATATAAGCAAGAAAAAAGGAGCTTTTGCTCCTTTAATACTACACATTTTTCTTTTTCTTAATCTTTTTTAATCTATAAAAATCTTCTCTTTCTTTTTCTTCGAGAACCTCTGATATATATTTTTCAGTTTCTTCAAGATTCGGAATTTGAATTTTATCCAAAGCATTTGCTCTTTTTTGATTCTTTTTTATTTCTATAGATAGTTTATAAACTGTATTTTCAGTCTCCGCAAGTCTATATACAAGTCTTTTTATTTTTTGAAACATTTTTATAGCCTCATCAATTGCGGGGCTTGTCATGTACATTCCATAATGAGGTCTTAAAGTTCCATGCTCATATTTTACACTTGGAACATCAAGTCCCATAATGGATTTATAAGAAATTTCAAAATTTTCTGACTTATCTATTGATAAGGAAATGTCTTGCACATTCATAACTCCCATAGTTATATTTGCTTCTTCTAATGTTGAATATGCCTTTTCAAATAGTACTTTTACATCTTCTTGAATTTCTTTTGCCTTTTCAATTTGTTGCATCATTTCTTTTATTAGTACAGTTCTTTTTTTATCTATTAGATTATAGCCTACCTTAGATAATTTTAAATCCTGTTTGATTTTTAATAGATTTGACTTTGTAGGAGCAATATTTTGAATCATATTACCACCTTCCATATTTTTCTATATATTTACTTTCCAATCTGTCCAATTCAATTTTAGGGAATAGTTTGAATAAATCCCAAGCAATATCAAGTGATTCCTCAATAGTTCTGGACTCATCAAAATCTTGACTTAAAAAGTTTTGTTCAAACTGTCTACCAAATTCCATATAAATTTTATCTATTTGTGTTAAATCATCTTCTCCAATTATTTGTGATAGCGAACGAACTTCGATAACTTTTGAATAAAGTGCAAATAATTGAGATTGTACCTGATCATGATCTTCTCTCGTATATCCATCTCCAATACCATCTTTCATAAGCCTTGATAGTGAAGGCAAAATATTTACAGGTGGATAAATATTCTTTTGGAATAATTCCCTTGATAAAACTATTTGTCCTTCAGTAATAAAACCAGTAAGGTCAGGAATTGGATGTGTTATATCATCATTAGGCATTGTTAATATAGGAATTAAAGTAATTGAACCTTTCTTTCCCTTCACCATTCCTGCTCTTTCATATAATGTAGAAAGATCTGAATACAAATATCCTGGATATCCCTTTCTACTAGGAACTTCTTCTCTTGCAGAAGAAATTTCTCTTAAAGCTTCTGCATAACTTGTAATATCAGTCATAACTACTAAAATATGCATTCCTTCTTCAAAGGCAAGATATTCTGCAGCAGTTAATGCAGTTCTAGGTGTTGAAATTCTTTCAACAATTGGTGCATCAGCAAGATTTATATATGAAACAACTCTGGATGATGCTCCTGATTCTTCAAATGCACTTTTAAAGAATTCATAATCATCATATTTAATTCCCATTCCTGCAAATACTATCGCAAATTTGTCGTCAGAATTTTTTAATTTGGATTGTCTGACGATTTGAGCCGCTAATGCATTATGTGTCAAACCATTTGATGAAAATATAGGAAGTTTTTGTCCTCTAATTAAAGTAGTAAGAGTATCAATAGCTGAAATTCCTGTTTCCAAATAATCTCTTGGATATTCTCTTGCAACTGGATTCATAGGTCTTCCATTAACATTATATTTTTTCTCTGAAATAATATAATCTCCATTGTCAATTGGTTCTCCTACACCATTAAAAGTTCTTCCTAAAATATCTTTACTAAGACAAATTTCAAGTGGAGTTCCTGTAAAAGTAACAGCAGAATTTTGTGTTGAAATTCCAGTTGTGCCTTCAAAAACTTGAGCAATTACCTTATCTCCTTGAATTCTAACAACCTTGGCTCTTCTTCTTTCACTTCCATCTATTACTATATCCATCATTTCATCATAGCTGACATTATCTACACCTTTAAGCACAATCAAAGGTCCATCTATTTTTTCTAGTTTTAAATATTGTCTTTGCATAATTATCACCTACTCTCCCTGATTTTCGTCTATCAAAGCAGTATAATAGCTATTGATTTTTGCATTTAACTTTTCAAATGCTTCATCATAGTTTTCATTTGGAATATTATATTTCATCTTAATAACTTCTTCAAATAAATCATCATTTTTTATACGAGTAAGGGCAACTTGTTGTTTTACAGCTAAAGTACAATTCATATATAAATTATCTATTACTTTTAACATTTCAAATTGTTTTTTTAAAGGAACATAACTGTCTGTTTCATGCATTGCATTTTGTTGTAAAAATCCTTTTTTTAAAACTTTTGCTATTTCTATAACAATTCTTTGATCATTTGGTAAAACATCCTCTCCAACCAATTGGACAATTTGGTTCAATTTATTATCCTCTGAAAGAAGTTCCATCATCTTTGCTCTTAATTTTAAAAGTTCAGGAGATACATTTTCATCATAATATTCTTTAATCAATGTAGTATAACCACTATAACTTGTAAGATAGTTTACAGCAGGATAGTGTCTTATATATGCTAAATTCTTATCCAAACCTATAAAGGCTGAAACAAATCTTTTAGTGTTTTCAGTTACCGGTTCAGAGAAATCTCCACCAGGTGGAGAAACTGCACCAATTACTGTAATTGAACCTTCTCTTTTGGAAAGAGTTTCAACATAACCCGCTCTTTCATAAAATTGTGCAATTCTTGAAGGAAGATATGCTGGATATCCTTCTTCTGCAGGCATTTCTTCAAGTCTTCCAGAAATTTCTCTTAACGCTTCTGCCCATCTTGAAGTTGAGTCAGCCATTATTGCAACATGATAACCCATATCTCTATAATACTCTGCAATAGTTATTCCAGTATAGATTGAAGCTTCACGAGCAGCAACCGGCATATTTGAAGTATTTGCTATTAAAATTGTTCTTTCCATAAGCGGTTTTGAAGTTCTTGGGTCAATTAACTTTGGAAATTCTTCAAGAACATCTGTCATTTCATTACCACGTTCTCCACAGCCGATATAAACTATAATATCAGCATCAGACCATTTTGCAAGTTGATGTTGAGTCATAGTTTTTCCTGTACCAAATCCACCCGGAAGTGCTGAAGTTCCTCCTTTTGCTATTGGAAAGAAAACATCAAGTACTCTTTGTCCTGTTACTAAAGGTCTTGAAATTGGCATTCTCACATCTATTGGACGTGGTATTCTTACAGGCCATTGATGATACATTTTTAAATTATGAATTTTTCCATCTTCATCTTTTATTGTTACTAAATCAGTTTCTAAATTATATTTTCCTGATGGTAAAGCTTCAATTACTTCACCACTAACAGTTGGTGGAACTAAAATTTTATGTTCTATAAAACTTGTTTCTTGAGTTGTTGCAAAAATTTCTCCTGCAGATAATTTATCACCAACTTTAACAAGCATTTCAACATCCCATTGTTTTTCTTTATCAATGGAAACAAGTCCTATTCCCTCTGCAATAAATTCTCCTGTCATTGAATATATTTTTTCAAGCGGTCTTTGAATACCGTCAAATATATTTCCTATAATTCCCGGACCTAATGTTACTGATAGTGGAACATTTGTACTTTCTATAGTTTCTCCAACTTTTAGTCCCTGTGTTTCTTCGTAAACTTGTATAGTTGCTACATCTTCGTCAATAGATATGATTTCTCCAATTAGCTTTTTATCTCCAACCAAAACCATATCTCTAACTTTGTAAATTCCCATACTGTCTGCTTTAACAACAGGACCATTTATATCAATTATTTTAGGTATATTATACATTACCTTTCTCCTCATTACAATTATTAACTAATTGTTTATTCCTAATTCTTTTTTCAACTTAGCTAAAATCTTTTGGTATTTTGTTGTCAACAGAAAATCTAGTGAATAATTCAATCTATATGTTTTTTCCACATTTTCTATTTCAAAACCTCCAACTTTTATATCAAGGCTTTTTTCAACCTTGATATCTCCTAAGACATTTTTTACTATTTCCTTATCTCTTTCAAAACTTTTTTCATAAACATAAACAATATCATTAGAATTTATTTCTGACTTCACATTTTTTAATGTGTTTTTTAAATATTCTTCGCCTTTTTCAGTCATATATAATGTATTTAATTCTTCTTTTAGAGCTTTAAAAAATTCATCGTAAATTTCTTTATTCGTATTTAAAATGATATCTTGTCCTTCTTTTAAAGTCTTTGAACGAATTTTATCTGTCTTATTTTCAAGTTTTGTTCTATATTCTCTCTTTAATTTTTCAATTTCTTCATATTTTTTAGCTTTATATTCTGTAATTAATCTCTCAGTTTCAGAAGCAATTTTTTTCAACTCTTCATCATACTTTTCATCAATTTCTTCATTTAGTATTCTTTTGAATGACTCTATCTTATCTTCAATTGTTATCATAAGATTTCTCCTTAAATATTAATTCCTATTGATTCGTTTATATAGTTTGTAATGAAATTTGGATCTCTTTTCAAACCTGTTCTATCCGGTATCTCAACTATAAGTGGAAAAGTATTTTTTAATTTAACTTCCATAACTTCTTCGCTAATAAGATTAAAAATATTTTCAGTTAAAATTAAAATTCCAATTTCCTTATTATTTAGACAACCATTAAATTCTTCCAAAGCCTCTTCTCTAGTCTTTAAAACAACTCCTGTTATACCGGCTAATCTCATTCCTACAAGTGTATCTGTATTATCAGATATAAGATAACTTATCATAGAATTCTCCTAAACTCTTTGTAAAATCATAATTGAAATTATAAGTCCGTAAATAGCAATACCTTCTGCAAGTCCAAGAATAATAAGTGTTTTACCTAAAATTGAAGAATCTTCTGAAACTGCACCAATTGCTGCTGAACCTGCTTGACCAACACCTATTCCAGTACCAATTGCTGCAAGACCAGTTGATAAAGCAGCTGCTAAATATCCCATTCCACTCGCTGAACTTGCTGTTTTTTGTGTGGTTTCAGCTGCAAATGCAATATCCGGAACAAGTCCCATTAAAAATAAAGCTAAAATTGAAACGACATTAATCGCTATTGCCTTTTTTAATCCTGATTTTGTTGTTTTCTTTCCTTTTCTTAAATAAGATATACCTGTTAAAATAGTTGTTCCTATTCCTAATGTTATTAATAATAAAGTAATTTTCATGTTTTCCCTCCTAAATTTCTTCTTTTAATTCTACTCTTAATGGTTCATAATTTATTCCTTCTCCATTAAAATATTTACTGAATAATTCATAATATTCCAACCTTATTGCTTGAATGAAAACTATTAGTCCTTCAAGACAAACAATAAATATATTTCCTAAAACAATCATAAATATATTTCCAATACTTGAACCAAGCATTTGTCCTAAAGCGTGAAATGCCATAAAAAGTCCGACGTGGTTAATCGCAAAAGCTCCAACTCTAATAAAAGAAAGAGTATTTGAAAAGAATCCCATAACAGTTTCAAACATTTCAAAACCACTTTCAACAGGAGAAAATTCTTCCTTTTCTTCTGTCTTACTAATTATCGGAACCAGTTTCGGCTTCATAAACATCAATGTTGAAGTTGCAACCAAAACTACAACACTTACTATTGTAATCATTGAAGATACATTTACACTTACATAATTTTTTAACAAAACAGTATTTAAAACAATTACTATAAATGAGATATAGAATAAAAATCCTGATAATCCATTTTTATCAAAAAATAATTTTCCAAATTCTTTTCTCATCTTTAAGTTTCTAAAGTTGATAATATATGCAATTAATATCATTAAAATACCAAGTCCAATTGTTGCGACAAGTATTGTGTTAATATCATTCATCGGCCTTATAATTAAAGCTGGAATTAATTCTTCAATTCCAAAAACACTTCCATATACAAATCCGAAAAACATTGATGAAAATCCAATTCTTTGAATAATTTTAGCAATAACACCAATTTTTTTAGATAATAACATTCCTGCTATTACAAAAATTAAACCCTGTCCTACATCTCCAAACATCATTCCGAATAAAAGTAAATATGTTATTGCAAAAAATGGTGTCGGATCCGTTTCCTTATAATCCGGAATTGAATACATCTTTACCAATGCTTCAAAAGGTCTTAAAATAAAATTATTTTTTAACTTTGTTGGTATCTTAAATTTTGAAGGAATTTCATTATCATCTTCAAAATATATCAAAGCACTTTCTGAAACTTTTTCTACTGAATTCTTTATACTTTCAACTTTAGATTCAGGAACAAAAGCACTTAATAAAATAAAATTTTTACTTTCTGCAATATGTCCTTCAAGTTCCTCAATCTTTTCAATAATTTTATATCTGTAATAGAAACCTAAAATATCTTGCAAATATTTATCCTTAAATTCAGCTTTTTCCTTTAAAATTTCATCTTGTTCTCTTTCTAAACTTTCTAATTCAGCATTTTTATTCTTTATAAAATCCTTAAAAGAAATATCTACATTAGGAAGTTCAATTCTATCAAAGGACAAAGAACGAATAAAATATTTTGTATCTTTTGCATAAACGGAAGGAGTAAAGATTATCACAGTTTCCCCATAGCTACTAGTTCCTAAATGCACAACTATTCCCTTAATATTTTCATAATTTGCCTTTAATTTTATCCAAGAATTTTTTGAAATTTCTCCCATATCAAAATTAATATGTTTTAAATTGTAAAACTCAGATATTTTCATATCACTATCAGAAAAATATTCAACAGCATTTAATAATATTTTAATATCTGCTCTCTTTTTTCTATTCTCATCTTCCCTAGTCTTTATTGAAGAAGATTTCAAAGATATATCATCTAATAATTTAAGTTTTTCACTATAATTTAAATTCTTTAAATCATTTAAAGTAACATCATCTTCTTTAATGTTAAAGAAATCAAACATCTGATCTAAAAGTTCTTTATATTTTCTCTTTTTAAAAACTTTTTCTCTATGATATGGTCTTATTTTATCAACAGCAACACCCATATCATTAAAAATCCCTATTTGAGAATCCATATACTTCATTGTGAAATTTTCTGAATTTCCTGCATTTGTAATATGAATCGAGCCATTCAAAACAATTTCTCTAAGAATACTGTGTGCATCCTGTTTTAAAGCAACGAGATTCATCATTTTCATTTTTTCAACAGCCAATTTAGCACCCCCTAACTAAATCAATGAATATTTATTAAATATTCTTTTACTTCACTTTTACTTAGTTTATACTTATTTGCTTCTGCTATTCTAATTAAATTTTCATTTTGAATATTCAGCTGAATAATAAACTTAAGTAAAGTTGAAATCGAATTATCATAGTCTTTAAGTTTCTTTAAATGGCTAAGATAAACATATTCTTTAATATTTCTATTCGAAACAGTAGTATTTCCATTTGCATCTTCAAGAGTATGTCTTAATTTAGTTTTCTTTATTTTCTCAACAATAGCCTCAACACTATCACTATATATCAAGTCCTTTAAAAAATCTCCTTTAATATATTTGCCATATCGTAAACTATAGCTATAAATTTCTTCATTCGGTAAATCATAATATTTTTTTGCTCTGATTATCCATTGAAGATTTATTGTATCTATTAAAGTAGAAAAATAATCATTAAAAATTGCTTGACTTGATTTTGATAATTTATCTATAGCATTTTTCATAGTTAAAAAATATAAACTGTCCAATTTCATTTCAACATGAAAATGCAATCTAAATATATCTTCATCAGTTAGAGAAGCAATTGCCTTTTTGTAAATTGTACCTTTCAATACATCTAGAGCCTGATTAAAATTTTCACAATTTACAAGTTTAGAATAATCAATATGCTTATTTTTCTTATACATTATTGTATCTCTTTCCAAGTCTATCTTTTCATTTTCAACAATACTTCTAAGAATTATTTTTATATCTTTAAATTCATACTTCATAAGCATAGCTTCTATAATCTTTTTATCATCACCAAAAAGGAAAAACTTTAATTTTTCAAGCAATTCTGCCTCAATCTTATTAATCATAAATTCTGTATCATATCTATTTCTCATAGATTTTTCTTCATACATAGGAATTTCATATTTATATAATATATTATTCTTTAAATAATCCACAATCTCATGCCTTTGTTCAAAAGATAAAATTTTATCATAATCGGACTGTTTCAAAATTCCTTTTCTTAAAACTCCAATTTTTGCATTAATTGAATGAAAATTATTCCCCATAAAACTCACCGCTTTCTAAAAGAGAATCAGCAAAATTTTTAATCAAGATTTCTTTTTTATCTTCAAAAACACTCTTTATTGCTTCAGATTTTTCATTATATTCAACAAGCTTATTTTTATCTTCATTTTCTATTGAAGATAGATGTAATTTAAGATTTTCTTGTTCTTCTTCCAAAACTTTGTTATACTCGTCATCTATAACTTTCATCTTATCTTTTCTATCTTTAAGTAGCTTTTGTTTCTCAACTTCTAATCTTTGTTGATAATCCTCAGCACCCTTATCAATATCAAATATATTTTTTATAAAACTTTCCATAAATGCCTCCTTTCTAAAAATATTAAATTTTTAAAAATTTCTCCAAAACAAAAGCGCATTCGTAAAAATGCACTTCCAAATTTGCGATAAAAAATTTCAAAATTGTTTACGGAATGACAAGCTCAATTATTGTAAACAATTTTGAAATTTTATTCTCTAGTGTAATATTTTAATTTACAATAAATTCATATATAATAAACTTAATCTTGCCTTAACCAACAATTTTCAATATAAAAATTTTAATTGTTCAATCGGTTATACTTTAGCCTATATATTTAAAAAATATTTTTTAGCACAAAGCTATTTATCATATAATTTTACTAATGGCATTATTTTATCAGAATTTTTATCATCTATATTAATTCCCCATCCACAAACTGGACAGGCTAAAAACTTCTTTGATGAAAATGGAAAAATTGGAATAAAAAATAGTGTAAACCATCTTTTATCATTATAAAGTGTCCATATTGAGGTATTATTACAATGATCACAATGACACTCTTCTTTTGTTTCTCCTATTTTTTTACTTCTTACTTTTGAACCATAAAAAATTATCATTTTTCCTCCTAAATACTATAATTTATATTTAGTAATATACCCATCAAAAAATTAAATAAGATTATATTTTAATCAGATTGTCAAAATTACAATCTATTTAAAATATATTTTTCAAGAATTATTTTCATCACCCTTGAAAACATATATATTATACACCTATGTTTTTATAAAATCAAGAACTCAAATCACAATATTATAAGATTTTTTAAAAATTAATTTCTCTGTTTTAACTTAATATAATTACTGTCTTCTTTGTAATTTTTGCAAAATTTTTCATATAATTTAATCAAACTTTTTTCAAAAATATCTTTTCTCTTATAATTCAACAAATAATATTTATTTTTAAGATTAAAATCAATCCTTGAAGTTTTTGAATAAACAAAAAGAAATATTTCATTTTCATTAAATTCTGTTTCTACAGAAGGTGGAGATTTTTCTGTGTCTTCCATTGTATTTTTAAATCTAAATTTAAAATCAGAAATTAAATTAAAAAATTCTTTTTTATCCTCATCAGACTCTATATTTGCTGTATATCCACTTCCGTCAAAATATACTTTAATCACTTTATTATTTACAATCTCATTTTTTAAAGAATGTAATTCATATCTATACCTTAAAAATATGGATAAAAATACTATACATATTAGAGCCAAAATTATTGATATGGTTCTAAAAAATTTCTTATTTTTCACAAATAAAATTCCTCCTTTTGAATATATAAGGTGTTGATTATAAATAATTTTGCTTTTGTGCATCCCACATTTTCTTATAATAATCACAATTTTTTAATAAATTGTTATGAGTATCATAAGCTAAAATTTCTCCTTCATCTAATATTAAAATCTTATCTGAAAATTTTATGCTACCCAATCTATGAGTTATAATTACACCTGTTTTGTCAGATAAAATTTTTTTAAAAATATCGTAAATGTCTTTTTCAAAAATAGGGTCTATTTCTGCTGTTGGTTCATCTAAAACTAAAAAATCGCTATCTTTGTAAATTCCTCTACATATAGCAAGTTTTTGCCACTGCCCTCCTGACAGTTCTAGTCCGCCTATTTCTTTTCCTAATAGTTTTTCGTAATATTCACTTTTAAATCCCATTGATTTCATAATAGCAAAAGAATCCGCACTAGATTCACTGCCTAGCTCAATATTATTTCTAACATCTAAAGGATATTTGCAAAAATCTTGAAAGACAACTGAATTTTTTGCAATTAATTTGTTAGATTCGGACTCACTTGGCTTATATAATCCAAGTAAAATCTTTGCCAGAGTACTTTTCCCAGAACCATTTTTGCCAACTATAGCAATAATCTCTCCTCTATTTATATTCAAATTTATATTTTTTAAACAATAATTTTTAGCATTTGGATATTTGAACTTCAAATTAGATAATTCTACAGAAGCATCATTATGCAAGCTTTCTTTTTCAAATTCTAAGCTCATAAATTCAAAGTATGGTACAGATAATTTTGAGAACATCATAATATATCCTTGTAGCGAAAAAATTTCTTCAATAAATTTTGAAATTATATTTATACCCACTATAACGATAATCAAATTACCGATATCATTGGTATTTATATAATCGAATGTAGCCAGTAGATATATTGATATTTTTCCTAAATATATTAATAATTTCGAAATTAATTCTATGATATATATCTTTTTATTCAAAATAGAAAACTTCTTATTGTGTTCATTAAATACCTTATTTAATTTTTTTAAAACAAAATCTAAAGTATTATATATTTTAAATTCTGCATAAGTTGAATCTTCTAAAATACAATTCTCAATCTCTTTTTCTCTTCTTTCATATAAGTTCAAGTCTAAACGATATTTAGTAATGTACCTTCCTTTAAAATAATTTTCTAAAATTAAAGGAAATAATATTAGTATCAAAAAAAATAGATATTTTATATTAATAAAAATAATAAAATTTGAAATTAATACAATATTCAAAATTAAACCAAAGTATGAAATAACAGTCTCTACAAGTCTAAATATATTTGTACTACAAACTGTTGCTTCATGAATTTTTTCATTTATAATATTTTTTTCATAGTCTATAATTTCAATTTCAGAACACTTTTTTTGAATTTTTGTTTTTAAAATTTTTTCAAAATTTGGAATTAAGATATATTGTATATAGTATCTATCAAAGTAAATTTTCTTTATAGCTATTATAAATAAAAATGTAACATATGGAAAAAATGAAACCACAATATTCTTAAAAAAAATATTAAAATCCTCATTTTTAAATATAACTATCCCTTTAAAAAATTCTCTAGTATAAATCATACCAAACATATAAATCAAAGCTGTTATTATTACAACCGATATCATAATAAATAACTCTTTTCTATATGTACTATAAAATAGATTAATACACCTAGATATCATCTTTATATTAGTCAAAAATTGATTTTTGAATTTCATACATTTCAAAATACTTTCCTCCATAAGAAATTAATTCATCATGTGTCCCTGATTCAATCAAGTTTCCGTCTTCAATCAATAAAATTATATCAGTATATTTAACAATTCCAAGTCTATGAGAAATAAATATATTTAAGCTACCAGAAATTTTATCTTGTATATTTTTATAATATTCTAATTCTAAAAATGGATCTAAATTAGAAGTTGGTTCATCAAAAATAAAAACTTTTGATTTTCTCAAAAAAACTCTATTAAAAAATATATTTTTCCACTGACCACCTGAAAGATTAACATTATTCTTATAATTAATACTGGTGTATGAATCTATTCCATCATTAAAATTTTCAACAAATTCAACAATGCTCTTATCAATGTCTAAATCTCCTTTTTGAGATTCTTCTAAAGTTATATTTTCAAAAATAGTAAATGGATACTTTTTAGGATGTTGAAAAAGCACAGAAAATATCTTTGACTTTTGTTCTAATGATATATCATTTATATCAACACCACCTATTCTTATATTTCCCTTTTCGACTCTATACAATCCTAATAGCAACTTAATTAAAGTACTTTTTCCTGAACCATTTCTACCTAAAATTGAATAATTCTTTCCAAACTCAAAGGTAAATGAAAAATTCTTAATTATATATTCATCTGAATTAGGATATCTAAAGAAAACTCTATCAAATTCTATATTATAATTACTTAATTTTACATCTTTTTTTACTAATTTTTTCTTTGTAATAAATTCGTGATATAAATTAATACCATTTGTAAAATTAAAATAATCTGATATTTTATTTAATTCAGTACCAATTATTTCAGTTATTACAATTAATCCACTATTTAACAAGTAAAAATAGGAAATATTAATGCTTCCCAAATTATATAAATATAAACTTGCAATCAACATAAATAATACAAGAAAATAATTTGAAACTTCATATAAAAAATCAAATTTCAGACGATTTCTAGCATCCTTTAAGTTTTCATCAATGGCATCGTCATACTTATGTAAAAACATCTTATTGTAAAAATTAAAAACATTAAATATTTTTCTTTCATTAGAATGTTTTTTATCTATCAATATATTATTTATTATATTGTGTTCCTTACAATTTTCCATATATTTAATCCAAATATCTTTAGACGCTTTTAGTTGATTATTCTTTAAATACAAAACAAAAGCAATTACGAATAAATAAATTATAAACATATATACATTAATATAAAAAATAATAAGCAACACAAAAAGAGCTAAAAACAAATTTATAATAGTTTTATAGCAATCTTTAGAAATTTTTATATAATTTTCAATATAATTATTTACTACAAATATTTTATTCTTAAAATCTACACTTTCAAATTCTTTAAGCTCAATATTTTCAAAAGATTTTAACATATTTAATTTCAGGACTTTTTTATGTTTTTCTCCATCCTTTTCCAAACTGTAATTTACAAAAATATTAAAAAATTCTCCGAAAATAAAAAACAATAAAACATATAATAAAACGATTATATCTTCTTTTCTCTTTATTGTTATAATTAATGGAAACATTGAAATTAAAATTAATCTATCTAGTGATACAATCAAAGAAGCAAATATAACAATTATTTTTTTATTGATACAATTCTTAAAAACTTGAATGAATGACTTCATTAATTCCCCCAACTTCCTATTATATTATTTTCATATAATTATATTTAAGTAAAATATTATAATTTTTTTCTCAATTATATAATTCATTTTCCTGAATTTAATATAATTTTACATATTTCTCATATATAATCATATTTTATCTCATTAAAAAATCAAAGTCAAGTTTTGACTTTGATTTTTCCTAAATTTCAACAAATTCATTTATTTCAAATAGATATAATCCCTTTTTAGTGACTTTTTTGTCAGAAATATCTTCAATTGCAGATTTATATAAATCCAATTGGACTTTATATCTTGCCTTTACTTCTTCAAGATTTTCTTTTGTTACATAATCCGTCTTATAATCCAATAAAATTATTTCTCCATTTTCATTTTCAAAGAAAAGGTCAATTATTCCAACTACCATAATTTTTTCGTCTTCTTCAATATTTTCATCTTTAAATAGATTTTTCAATTTTATATTATAGTCAATGGCTTTTTCTTTAAATAATTTTTCAGATTTATTTGCAATATAAATTTCCTTAAAAATATCAGACTGAATAAATTTTACTATCCAATTTATTTTTATCGTTTCTGCTTCGTCCAAGCTCATAATATTTTTTTCAACGAATGAATTTATTTGCAACTTTACTTCTTCTCTTATTTTTGAAACATCTTCTGTATCAAATTTTGAAAAGTCTAAAAGTTGCATAGCCAAATGGAAAATAGTTCCTTTTTCTGCAGAATTAAAACCGACTTTTTCCTCACCTTGATGAATAAATGACGGAGTTTTTAAAACAAAATTTTCTTTATAATATTTTTGATGTTTTTCCTCATCTTCTTCCTGAATCATCTTTTTAATTTCAGAAACAGTAATGCTTGATGGCTTGTTTAAAACATTTTTATAAATATATTCTTTGTTAAATCTATCTTCCAAAAATTGTTTAACAGTTCGCATTTCATTTTTAATTTCTAAAGAGTTATTGTCTGAAATAATTTTATTTGTTTTAACTTCTTCTTTAATTCTTTGATACTCTATAAATTCGTATTTTTTAGTATTTACATTTAATTGAAATTTCAAGTCTTCATTTCCTAAAAAGTTTTCTTCTCTTCCCAGACAATTCAAACTCTTTCCATAAACAATAAGATTATCAATAGAGCTTAATATCCAATCAAGATAATTATTTATTTTTAGAATTTTATAATTACTTATATTTCCTCTCTCATCAATTCCAGAGCTTATTTCTTCTTTTAAATTCTCATAATCTTTTACTCTTCCGGTTATTATAAGTTTTTCTTTTGCTCTTGTCATTGCAACATAAAGGAGTCTCATTTCCTCTGCAATTTGTTCATTTTTCTTGAATTTTTCAATTTTTTTCTTCATAATGCTGTTGAATGAAGTTTTTTTATCCATATCATAAACAACTGCACCAAAACCAAGTTTTTGATGTAAAACTAAATTGCTGTCGTCAGCTCTGAAATTAAATTTTTTATTCGTATTTGCGAGAAATACAATAGGAAATTCCAAGCCCTTGCTCTTATGAATACTCATAATTCTAACTACATTCGCATCTTCAGAAATTAATTTCGCCTCTGAAACATCACTTTTTAAACTGATTTTTTGAATATAATTTACAAAATTAAACAATCCCTTATAAGAATTTTTTTCATAATTTTTCGCCTTTTCGAAAAGTAACATCAGATTTGTTTTTCTCTGCTCTCCCATATCCAAAAGTCCAACATAATTATAATATCCTGTATATTTATATAAAAACCATATTAATTCATCGGCTGAAACTAAAGATTTTTTTTCTATAAATAATTTTAAATCAGAAATAAATTTTGAAATTTTTTCCTTTAAACTCACTCTAATTTCGATGTCTTTATCTTCTAATATTTTTATTAAAAGCTCATAAAATTTAAGTTCTCTATCTACAAGTCTTATTTCGCTCAATTCTTTTGATGTAAAATTATAAATTGGAGAGTACATCACTGAAATTAAAGGAATATCCTGCATAGGATTATCTATAATTTTAAGCAAATTAATTATTGTATCAACTTCAAAAGTTTCAAAATATCCACCCGTACTCTCTGCATATATTGGAATATTATATTCTAAAAATACTTCTTCTAAAATTTTTGTATTACTGCTTGGAGAACGCATCAAAATAACAATATCTTTGTAATCAACTTTCCTATAATCATCCAAATTTTTATCATAAACCTTAAAAGGATTTTCTTTATTGTTCATCATATTGTAGATTGTATTTGCAATTTTTATACATTCAAGTTTAAAAGATTTCATCTCCTCAAAGTCTTCTGAATATTCATCAGTTAAAATTATCTCGTCTTCGTCCTCATCATCAGATTTTTCATCAACTAAAATAATTTCAACTGCACCACCGACATTTTCATCACTTTCTTTAAAACTTGCCATAGGGTTTAATCTTTCGTCGACAGTATAATCAAGTTCTCCTGTTTCTTTTTTCATTATTTTTGAAAAAATTAAATTTGTTCCCTCAAGAATTTCTTTTCTACTTCTAAAATTCGCATAGAGCATTATCTTATTATTAAAACTGTCAATATCATCCTCAACTCTATAATAATTTTCATATTTTTCCATAAAAATACTTGGGTCAGCCTGCCTAAATCTATAAATACTCTGTTTAACATCTCCAACCATAAATCTGTTATTATCTTTTGCAACTGCTGATAAAAGAATTTCTTGAACAAGGTTACTGTCTTGATATTCGTCAATAAAAACTTCAGAATATTTTTCTTGATATTCTAAAGCTGTTTTAGACGGTATAATATTTCCATCTTCATCAATATCTACAAGTATCTCTAATGCCAAATGTTCAATATCGGCAAAATCTACATAATTAAATTTTTGTTTTCTCTCCCAAAACTTTTCCTTAAATTTAATTACAACATCAGAAATTGAACGAACATAAGGATAGATTAAATCACTTTCTCTTTTAATATTTTCTATATCTAAATTTAAAGTTTTAAGTGATTCTGAAATTTCCGACTTTATACTATCCAATTCTTTTTTAACTTTATTGTATATCTCTTTTACTTCTTCATCACATTTTGAAATTTTAAAACTTACAAAGTTCGAATTTAAAAATTCATTAGTTGATATTTTAAGCTCATCAAACTTCGTATTATCTTTTAAAAATTTCTTTAATTTTTCCTTTACGACAGACAAAGCATCTAACAAATTATTATACATATCTATATATTTTTCAAGTTCAGGATAATTTTCTATTTTTTTCAAATTATTTTTAATACTAAGTTCAAAAAATTCCAAATCCATATCTACATCTTTTGCAATATCCAAGATGTAATTTTCTAAATAAAAATCATCATCCTTTGTACTCGTATTAAAAAATTCTGCCTTTTCATTTAGCCAAATATTCGGAAAAGGATGTGAATTTACAAAATTATTTACATTCAATAAAAGTTGTAAAAGTCCTTCATCAGTATTTTTCTTAGCATACCAGTCAACTAGTCTCAAAAAGCTCTCATCATTATTTTCATAAAGCTCTTCAAATAATTCTTCCATAACTTCTTTGGCTAAAACTTCATTTTCACTTGGATCTATAACTTTTATATTGCTATCCAAATTTACCAAATGAGCATAAGATATCAAAACATCTTTACAAAAAGAGTCAATAGTTGTGATGTCAGCACCGCTAAGGAGCAGTAATTGTTTTTGAAGATGTTCATTTTCCGGATTTTCTTCAAGTTTTTTTTCAATGGCCTTACTTACTCTTTCTCTCATTTCAGATGCAGCCAATTTTGTAAATGTTACAACAAGTAGTTTGTTGATATCAATTGGATTTTTTTCATCTAAAACGAGCTCTATAATTCTTTCGATAAGTACAGCTGTTTTCCCAGAACCTGCTGCCGCAGACACAAGTAAATTTGTATTTCTACTTTCAATTACCTGTCTTTGCTCTTTAGTCCACTTTACTTCACTCACTATTTCTCACCTCTTTTCTCTTTATTTTCTGAATTCATTTTTTCAAAAACCTCATTTGGTTTATCTTTAGTCAATAAGTTCTTAATATTATTATATTTATTATGCTTAATATCAAATCTGCAAATGGATTTATATTTACAATAATCACAAGGCTTTTTATTTTTATATCTGAAAGGTTTTATATCAATATTCCCTGCATAAATTTCTTCACAGATATCCTTAGTCTTATTTAAAACAAATTCATTTACAATTTCAAATTCATCAGTAGTTAAGCCCAATGTACTTGCTCCGATTTCTTGACCTTTTGACTTTAATTTAATAGGCAGTATTTCAGAAGTCAAATTATCCGCATCCAAAGTCCTATCCAAATTCTTCAAAAGTTCCATATCCTTTATAACAAAACCTGTAAGTTTATTTTTCTTAAGTTTTTCACTATGAAAACTTTCATCATTCATATCAAGCATTTTGGAATAAGTTTCAAATCCAACTAAATTTGTATTGAAATCACTATAAAATAATCCTGCAGGTTTATATCTTTCTTTGTTTGAAGATAAAATTGTATTCATATAGACAAAAAGTTGTAGCTGAAGACCTGCATAAACTTGATTTAAGTCAATATCTCTTTTTGAAGACTTATAATCAATAATTCTTAAAAAGTCAAAATTTTCTCCTTTAAAAATATCAATTCTGTCAATTTTACCAACTAATTTAATTTCTTTCCCATTCTTTAAAGTATAGGTAATAGGTTTTATTGACTTATCTCCAAATTCTGTTTCAAAACCTGTTGGAATAAAATTTCCTCGTCTTACTTGTTCAGCCATAATTTCTATGCTTTCAACAATATTTTTTTGTGTAATACTTGAAAAATACTTATATTTTGGAGAGCTTTCAAGAATAAAATTAGACTTTTCAGACATTTTTTTCGTTAATTTTTCTACTTCCATTTGGATAAATTCTCTATCAATTGTATTCCAATCAATATTATTTTCAAAAACTCCCTTAAAAAAGTCGTCAAAAATCTTATGGCAATATGTTCCATAATCTGCAGTAGAAAAGTCATAAACTTCTCTTTCCTTTGCTCTAAGTCCATAATTTATAAAATATGAAAAAGGACAACGCATAAAGTTCTCTAATTTTGAAATACTTACATTTCCACTTTCATAAAGAAATGATGTATAATCTTTTATATTTTCTGTTTCTTTTTTGTAGTTCAATTTATCCTTTAAAATTTCAATTTTGTATTTATAATCTTTATCTTCTATCAAGAAATCAATTATTTCTCTAAAATTGAATTTGTCATTTTCACTCAATTTATTTGAATTTAAAGCCTCAATATTGGAAACTAAAATTTGATACAATCTCTCTTTAGAAAAAGTTTCAAAAATATCCATAATAGAAAAATCTTTTAAATAATCTATACTTACAACTTCCAAATTTCCAAAAATGAATTTAATTTTTTTCACAAATCTTGAAACTAAAAGGCTCTTTCCCTCTAAATCTGAAATTGGAAAAGTTATATACAATTTTTCTTTTGCAATGCTGAAAGTCTTATAACTCAAAAATTGTTCATCAGTAGTTTTTAGTAAATTGTTATTTGAAAAATTAAAGCCCATAGTTTTTAAACTTTCTTTTTCATTTTCACTGATTAAGTCATTATCCACTATGTTTTTCGGGAAGTTTCCATCATTAACTCCCAATACAAAAGCTATTTTTGTAGAAGGTTTTTTCATCCTGTCAACAGTTGTAATAAAGACTTCATCCTTTGAAGGTGGAACAATTCCAAGCTCAATATTTTCAAGTTCAGTCTTAATTAAATTTATAAATTTTGAGTAGGCAATCTTCTCCTCTCCCATAAATTCAACCATTTCATCCAAAACTGCTGTAAAACTTCCCCAAACTTGAGAATACTCTTTCGCCTTATATAAATTTCCTTCATTTTGGAAATTCATTACAAGATTGTTTATTCTATCAAAAAGTCCAATTTCCAAAGTGAATTCATATAAACATTTACAAATATCCTTTACGGTATTTCTCCCTTTTAACTTTTCATGCAAGTTTTTAATAGGATATATTACAATATTCTTTATCTCATTTATCTTTACAAGTTTTTCATCATCACTTTCTTCCTCAACACTATGGACGATGGACTTGTTCCAAGATTCGTCAAACCAGCGATTACCTTTTATACCATTTGCAATTACATAATTTTCCAAAAGGAAAATATCCTCATCCGGAATCCCTGTAAGTCCGCTCTTCAAATATCTAAAAACAGAATCATAGGAATAATTTTTATCCTTCATATCCAAAATGGATAAAATTAAAATAATAATTGGATTTTCCATAATTGAAATCTTTTCGTCCAAGAAATAATCAATATTGTAATCGTCAAAAACTCTTTCAATAATATAAGAATATTCGTCTAAACTTCTCATACATAGAGTTACATCATTATATCTATAGCCTTTAGTTTTAACTAATTTTGAAATTTCCTCTGCAACAAAAGAAACTTCATCATATATATTTTTAAATTTTAAAAGTCTAATATTTTCAGAATCTTTAGAATATGGTTTTGGAGAAAAAGTACCAATATTTTTTTCCAAAAACGATAAATCTTTATAATTATAGTAGCTTTCATTTGAAAGTGAAATATTTTCAAGCAATGGAATATTATACTTTTCACAAATATTTTTAATATTCAAGATTGTTGAATTACTTCTTAAAAACATATTCATTTTTGAATGTAAATTTTTAAAATCAGTTAAAAGAGAAAAATAAATATTTTTTGAAAAATAGATTAACTTTTCAATTACCAAGTATTGAGCAGGTGTAAAGTCCATATATTCGTCAACAAAAATAGTTGCTCCTTTGATACTTTCAAAATCATCAAGTTTTTCGGCAAAAATATTCAAAGTATCTTCAGTATCAGAGTATTTTTTATCAATCAAATTTTCATAAGATTTATAAATATTATATAAATCTTGCATTTTAAATTTCAAAGACTCATTTTTAACATTTTCTGTAAGTGAAAAAACATCTGAAACTGAAAAATCATTTTGTTTAAACTCTATTATCATATCCATAATATTGTTTACAAAACCCATTTTAAAATCATCGGACTTAAAAGTAATCAAATCCTTTGAAACCATATCCATAGCTTTAAAAGTCAAAAGACTTCTAGCACTTGTTGTAAGTCTTCTCTCCTTAAGTCCACCGACATTGGTAAAAACAATTTTACTTAAAGTTGAAAAACTTACAACTCTAATTCTAAAATTAGGATCAATATTTTTTTCATCTTCAAGCTTTTCACTTAATCTTTTTTCCATTTCATATGTAAATTTTTCCGGGACTAAAATATAGATAGGCTTTTTATCTTCTCTTTTAGCCTCTTCAAAACAAAGATCTAAAATCTTATCCGTCCTATCCGCTCCAAATCTTCCTGTTATAAATCCAACTGCCACAATAATTACCTCTTTCAATCTGATATGATTATTTTATCATATTTTGATATAACAAAAAAGAGTTACCACTTAAGTAACTCTTTGTAAACTATTCTTTTCTATAAACTGAAAAAATTTTTGATTTTGATCCATCTTCATTTTCAATTTGCAAATCATATCTAGTATATACTTTCCCATTTGTATCCTTAACTTTTTTATGAGCAACTACTACCATTTTTTTATCTTTTACATCTTTATTAGCATTATCTACATATTCTTTAATAGTCTTTTCTTTTTCTAATATTACAGATTCTGTTTTTAAAATTTCTTCATCTACTTCAACTTTAAAATGATTATAAGCAAGTATTGAAACTAAAAACAAAAATAATATTAATAACAACTTAAAGGGTTTGTTTTTCATAGTTTGTCTCCTTTAAATTTTTTTAATTGAATATAATAAATATTTTTATCTTTACAATATTATTTTCCTACATATTTTTCTTCATATAGAAAAATTATAGATTTTTTCCCATCAAAAGAAACTTCTACTTCATAACGATTATAAAATTTACCATCTTGATGAATAAATTCAGTTTTAATTAATTTTAATTTTTCTCCAGTTTTATTTTCTCTATACTTTAAATATTCATCTATTTTAAATTTTGAAAAAACATTATCAGCATTTATATCAAACTTTTTGTTCTCAACTTTTGTAACTTTAAATCTATTATCTTTAACGACTATTTCGTAACCATCTAATAATTTTGCACCTTTATATTTTTTATATAAATGGTAAATTGTTTTTCCGTCAACATCTTCTTTATCTTCTATATATGAATTGATATCAAAACTTCTATTATTTTCCCTTATTTGTTTATAAACATCTGAAATATTTGAAAACTCACCCTCAAGAGCAAAAAAATCTTTTTTCCCATATTTTTCAAATAACTTATTTAAAGACTCTTCTTTTAAATACCTTCCTCCAACAGAAAAATCCTTTAACATAAATCTAAAATAATAATCATAGCATTCATAAGCATTTACATAATAACTATCTGTATAAATTTCTACTCTAGGTAAGCATTTATAAGGTGCAAAATAAATTCTTTCACTTTTATTAGAAAAATCAGTTATCAGGTCAATAATTTCTTTTTTTTCTTCAATAGTATCTATATCGTAACCTATTTCATCAACCATAAATACTAATTTTTTACCATACAAAAATTCTTGTTTGAACATATGAACATTATACATAAAATATAGACTTAATATAAGCTTAAAAATTAAATATATCAATATTATTTTAATAATTTTTTTAAAACTCTTATGATATATTCTATTTTCTAGGCTAAAATCTAAACTTAAATTATTCTTTTTCATAAATATCAATTCCCATCTTTGAATTATTTATTATATGTTTTGCAGAATATAAAGTATAAAATTTCTATACTCTATATTGGTAATGTATAATACCATTATATAACACAAAAAAATCAAAGTCAAATTACAGACTTTGATTTTTAACTTTATTAATCCAATTCAAATTTTCCTGTATATAATTGATAGTATCTTCCTTGTTTTTCAATCAACTCATCGTGAGTTCCCATTTCTAAAATTTCTCCATTATCCAGAACAATTATTCTATCAGAGTTTGAAATTGTAGAAAGTCTATGAGCAATTATAAATACAGTTCTACCTTCCATTAAAACATACATAGCTTTTTGAACGACATTTTCTGTTTTTGTATCTATTGAAGAAGTAGCTTCATCAAGAATAAGAACAGGTTTATTTTCAAGTAATGCTCTTGAAATTCCAAGCAACTGTCTTTGACCTTGAGATAAATTTTCTCCACCACTTCTTAATACTGTATCATATTGTTCAGGAAGTTTTATTATAAATTCGTGAGCACCTGTTTTCTTACAAGCCTCGATACATTCTTCTCTTGTAGCTTCTAAATGCCCGTATCTAAGATTTTCTAAAACTGTTCCCGTAAATAGATTTGTTTCTTGTAAAACAACACCTACATTTTTTCTAAGGTCAGCTTTTTTTATTGAATTTACATTTATTCCGTCAAATAAAATTTCTCCACAATTTACATCATAAAATCTGTTTATAAGATTGGCAATTGTTGTTTTACCACTTCCAGTAGCCCCAACAAGTGCGATTTTTTCTCCTTGTTTTGCAGTAATATTTATATTTTTTAAAACTGTTTTTTCCTCATTATAGCCGAAAACAATATTTTTTATATCAATATTACCTAAAACTTCTACCTTTTCTCCATTTTCTTTTACAAATTCATATTTATCATTTTCTTTTTCTATTTCAACTTTACCTTCATCTACTTCAGGCTCTTGGTCAATAAGAGCAAAAACTCTTTCAACACCAGCTAAACCCATAATAATTGAATTTAATTGCATTGAAACTTGGTTGATATTTCCTGAAAATTGCTTTGTCATATTTAAAAATGGAACAACTATACTTATACTAATTGCCATTCCTGAAAAACTTAAATTATATACATTAAAGTATATTAAAAGTCCTCCTACTATGGCTACGACAACATATAGAATATTTCCAATATTATTTAAAATAGGTCCAAGTATATTAGCATAAGAGTTTGCTTTTTGAGAATCATCAAATAATTTATCATTTACTTCATTAAATTTTTTCATTGACTCATCTTCATAATTAAAAACTTTAACTACTTTTTGACCATAAATCATTTCTTCTAAGTAACCTTCAGTTTTTCCCAATGATTTTTGTTGCTCAATGAAGTATTTTCTTGAATGTTTACCAACATACTTTGTTACAAAATACATGGCAACAACACCTAGTAGAACGGTAAGTGTCATCCAGAAACTAAAATATAACATTATGCCAAAAACTGTTACAACAACAACTAATGATGCCAAGACATTCGGTAAACTTTGTGAAATCATCTGTCTTAAAGCGTCAACATCATTTGTATAATAACTCATTATATCGCCATGACCTTCAGTATCAAAATACTTTAAAGGAAGAGTTTGCATTTTTACAAACATCTTTTTTCTCATATGATAAAGAGTTCCTTGTGTTATAGTAGCCATTGCAAGATTATATATGGCTGTTAGTATCAAAGAAAGTATATCTACTCCAATTAATATCAAGATTAAAGTAATCATTTCTTTTGAAAAAACAGACCATGAAACCGAAGGATCTCTAGCTTCAAGTAAACTTACAATTCTTTGTATAAATAAACTTGGAATTGAGCTAACCACAGCAGTAAATACTATTCCAACTAAAACTAAAGGAAAAAGTACAGGATAAGCTGTAAATACTTCTTTTATTACTCTGAATAAAATTGATTTTTTACTATTTTTCATCTACAACTCCTCCTTGTGTTAAATATAAATCACGATATAATCCCTCTTGTCTTACTAGAGTTTCATGATTTCCACTAGCAACTACTTTGCCCTTTTCAATTACCAAAATTATATCTGCATTTTGTACGGATAATATTCTTTGAGCGATTATAATTTTTGTAGTTTCAGGCATATAGGATTGTAAACCTCTTCTTATCAATTCATCTGTTTTTGTATCAACAGCTGAAGTGGAGTCGTCAAAAATTAAAATTTTTGGTTTCTTAAGTAATGCTCTTGCAATACAAAGTCTTTGTTTTTGACCACCTGATAGATTTGCTCCACCTTGCTCAATATACTCATCGTAGCCATTAGGCATTTTATTTAAAATTTCACTTGCTTGGGCAATATTACAAACTAAATCAAGGTCTTCATCAGTTGCATTTTTATTACCCCATTTTAAATTTTCTCGAATTGTTCCGGAGAATAATGTATTTTTTTGAAGAACCATACCTACTTCTTCTCTTAATAATTCAATATCAATATTTTCGATATTAATATTATCAATTAAAATTTCTCCAGAGTTTATATTGTAAAGTCTTGGAATTAATTGAACTAATGTACTCTTTCCAGAACCGGTAGCTCCTATTATTCCAACTGTACTTCCAGAAGGAATTTTAAATGAAACATCATTAATTACATTTTCTTTTGCGTCCTCTGAATATCTAAAAACGACATTTTTAAATTCAATTTCTCCACTATTTAATACTTTATGCAATGACTTTTCGTCTGTTATAGTTGATTCTGTATTTAAAACTTCTGATATTCTCTTTGAAGATTCCATTGCCATTGTTAACATAACAAGAACCATTGAAAACATCATTAGACTGCTCAAAATCATAAAACTGTAAGTCATAAGTGCAGACATCTGTCCAACATTAAAACTTGGATTAATTCCAGCCACTATAACATAGGAACCTAAAAACAAAATCAAAACAGTATCTACATACAAACAAAATTGCATTAAAGGTGCATACAATGATATTATTTTTTCTGCAAAAGTAAAATTATCTTTTACTTCAGTTGCAACTTTATCAAATTTCTTAATTTCAAAATCCTCGCGAACTAGTGATTTTACAAGTCTTATAGCCTTTATATTTTCTTGAATAGTATTATTCATATCATCATATTTATAAAATATTTGTTTGAAAATTTTCATCGCTTTTATAATAATAAATGCAAGTCCAATTAAAAGTATTGGAACAACTATAACAAAAATAAATGCAAGTTTTCCACCCATAATAAATGACATAACAAATGAGAAAACAAACATAAAAGGACTTCTAATAGCCAGTCTAATTGTCATCATATAAGCATTTTGAACATTTGTAACATCAGTTGTAAGTCTTGTAAGCAATGACGAATTAGAAAAAGAATCTATATTTTCAAAAGAAAATCCTTGAACTTTTTCAAAAATATCTTTTCTTAAATTTCTAGCAAATCCTGCAGATGCAACCGCACTTTTTTTACCTGCCAAAATTCCAAAAGTTAAAGAAAGCATTGCCATAACTACAAGAATCAAACCCTGTTTAAACAAATCTCCAATTGGAATATTCGATCTTATTCCATTTACCAAATTTGCAAGAATAAAAGGAATTATACATTCCATAATAACTTCAAAGACAATATAAATAACAGACATAATCGAATCTTTTTTATATTCTCTTATACTTTTACTCAATGTTTTTACCATAAACTTCCTCCGTATAATATGTACCAATGAAAAAAACTTAAATATAAAAATACTTAAGTTTTATAAATTTTTGAATTAAAAATATCATTTTAAATATATACCCAACTAAAGTGAGATTTTAAACATTTAAACTAATTTTTTATTTTCTATTCTAATTATTCTATCTGCAAGTCTATTCGCTTGTTTTTCATTATGTGTTGAAATTATTATAGTATATTTTTTTGAAAGTTCTTTTATAAGAGATTCAATTATTATGGAATTTTTTTCATCTAAAGAAGAACAAGGTTCATCAAAAATCAAAACTTCTGGGCAAGTTGTAAGCATCCTAGCAATGCAAAGTCTTTGCCTTTGCCCCCCTGATAATTTTGAAGGAGATAAACTTAAATTATCTTTTACTTCATCATATAAATTTACACTTTCCAATAAATTTTTAACTTTTTCTTTTTTATTTTTGATTTTTCCCTCATAAAATTCCATTGCATAGGTAATATTTTTTTCAATTGAAAAGTCAAAAGGTTTAGAGTCTTGAAAAAGTGTAGAGATTTTTCTTTTTAACTCAATTGGTTTAATATTTTTAATATTTTCTCCTCTAAAGAATACATCTCCAGTATAACTTCCACCATTTTCTATTAAAAATCCGTTTAAACAAGAAAGTAATGTAGATTTTCCCGAGCCTGAACTTCCCATTATACAGATTATTTCGTTTTCCTTTATATCTAAATTGACATCTTCTAAAATACTTTTTTCTTCGTAGAAGATACTAAGATTTTTTATTTCTAATATATTCAACTATTTTACCTCCGATATTTCTCATTATTATTTCAGATAATAAATTTAATATTATTAAAAGTCCAATCAAAACCATAGCTGTCGCATATGCTTTTTCAGTTGCAACTGATTGACTAAGTAACATATGCAAATGGAATGGTAAAGCCATAACAGGATTAAATAATCCACTTGGTTTTGCCATAAATACAACTCCAGTCAAAAGCAAAGGTGCGGTTGCCCCTACAGCATAACTTCCCGCTAAAATTGAAATTGAAACTATTTTATTAGATATAGTAGGTAAAATTAACTTCCTACACATATAAATTTTATCAATTCCCAAAGCATAGCTGTCTCTTATGCTTTGTCTGTCAAATTCCTCTATTAATTTTTCAACATTTAACTCTACAAAAGGAAAAACCATTAGTGAAAGAGCTATACTTGCTGTAAATAAACTCTTTGGAATATTTAAAGTTACTATAAAAAATCCATAGACAAAAAGTCCAATTATAATTGAAGGAATTGATGAAATACATTGAATAAGAAAACTCAAAAGCATTTTAATAATTTTTGATTTACAAAATATTTTATTGTAAATTGCAAAACAAATACCTAAAGCTGTTGAAAAAATCATAGATAATATCATCAACAAAAATGATCCTATTATCGCATTTCTTATACCACCATCTACTCCAAGTGGCATTCCTTTAGGATTTTCCATTAAAAATTTTAAATTTATTCCTGAAATTCCATTAAAAAACACAAAAGAAAATATCAAAAAAATTGCTGTCATAACTATAAAAATAGATATATATGCAAAAAGTTTAATTAAATTATCTTTAAATCTTATCATAACTTTTACTCTTTCTGTTGATAACAAATAATAAAATATTAATGATTAAAACTAAAATCAAAAGTATAAATCCACTTGCAAAAAGTGCATAATAATGTTCACTATAGACTTCACTCATACCTATTTCAAGTGCAATAAGCGATGGAATAGTCTGTGCTTTTGACAATAATTTTGGAAAAATCGGTGCATTTCCAATAACCATCATAACTGCCATTGTTTCCCCTATTGCTCTGGAGAATGAAATCATAAAGCCTGTTAAAATTGAAAAATGCAATTTCTTTAAAACTACTTTTCTTATAAAAAACTCTTTACTTATTCCCAAAGCATCAGAATCTCTTTGATATTTTTTCTTAATAAGTTCAATTGTTTCAATAAGATTAGAAACAAAATAAGGTAAAATCATTATTGATAAGATAATACTACCTGCAAGAACACTTTCTCCAGCAGAAATCTTAAATATTCTTTCTATATTTTTTACAATTATAATCATTCCAAAAAAACCATAAATTATCGACGGAATACCTGCCAAGATATTTATAAGCCATATGAGAAAAACTTTCGAATTTTTTGTATAAAAACATATATATAACGCTGTTCCAATAGCAATAGGAAGTGAAATAATACAAGCTAGAATAGATATAAATACACTTGCTAATAGTATATTAAAAATTCCGAAACTTCCTGAAACTTCCGTTGCATCCCAAACTCTTCCAAAAATAAATTTTAGAAAATTATTTTTAAGAAAAAATGGTAATGACTGATTATACAAAAAGACTATTAGAGTCAACAAAAGTAAAATTGTAAATAATGTAAAAATATAGACTGTGTATTTAAAAACTTTATTTTTCATAATTACTCCAAAAAAGAGGAATACAAAAAGTATTCCTCAGTATTTTCTAAATTTTATTGCAAAACAATAAGGTTGTCCAATATTATTTGCTTGGTATGAATCCCATACTTTTTATAACTTTCTTTCCTTCTTCTGATTGAAGTAAATCAACAAATACTTTTTCAGTTGCAGTTAATTTTCCACTCTTCATAATGATTAAAGGTCTTGAAATATAGTAACTGTTATTTAAAATATTTTCTTCAGTTGGTTCAACATTATCAACTTTCATAGGAATTAACTTTCCTTGGTTTTGATTAGTAATACCATATGATGCATATCCAATAGCATTTTTATTTTCAATAATTTTTGAAACTAATGCACCCATTGAAGGAGCTTGAATCGCATCTTCTCTAACCTTAACATCTTTCATTATTTTCTTTTGGAAAACTTCATGAGCTCCACCACCTAAATCACGAGTTACAACTACAATTTCTTCATCAGGTAAAGATGGATCTACTTGTTTCCATGTTTTATATTCTCCTGAAAAAATCTTTATGATTTCTTCTTTAGTTAAATTTCCATTTTTAGCTTTTAAAATATTATTATCAGGATTAACACAAATACAAAGAGCGTCAAGACCTAAAGTATAAGATTCCAAATCCTTAACCTTTTCTTTTTCTGAATCCTTAATATCACGAGCAAGCATTCCAAAATTTGCAACTTTATCAAGAACAGCCTTAACTCCTGCACCTGAACCACCAGATGAAACAAAAATAGTTATATTTTCTTTTGGCAATGAAGAATCAACCTTATCCCAAGTTGTATATTTTTCAATAAAATCTGTAGCAATCTTATTGATTACAGGAGCTAAAGTTGAAGAACCACTAAAACTAATTTGCGCATTAACAGTATCAGACTTGCTTTCAGTTTTATTTGTTTCCTCTTTCTTATCAGTATTTTGTTTTTGTCCTGAACAAGCAGTAAACATAATACAAACTGCTAAAAGAGCCATTAATTTTTTTAAATATTTTTTCATAATATCCTCCTAAAATAAATACCTGCATATATTTTACAACAAAGAAAATATAATGTAAAATAGATTTTATTAATGGATATTAGTTATTTATAAGGAATTCTTATTATAATTTGTTAAATTCATTTCTTTAAAAAATTCTAAAACTTCTCCCAAATCTTCAAAGATATAATCTGCTTTTGTTTGATCTTGTCCGAAGAATTTATCTTTTATTGCTATTACTTTTATATTTGCATTTTTTCCTGCTTCTATTCCCCTTGTTGAGTCCTCTATTACAAAGGCACCTTCATTAGAAACTTGTAAAATTTTACAGGCTTTTAGATAGACATCCGGATTTGGTTTGCTTTTTTTGACTTCATCCGAACTCACTATGAAGTCAAAGTATTCTAAAATTTCACAATCTTTTAGAGCCTTTTCAATTGTCTTTTTAGGACTTGATGAGCAAACAGCAGTTTTTATTTTATGTTTTTTTAAAAATACTAAAATTTCTTTTACAAAAGGCTTTAGAATTGCTTTATAGTCAATAGGATGTTCTAAAAAATACTTTCTATTTTCTTCTTCTATCTCAGAAATTGTATATTTTTTATTGAGCATTTCATACAGCAAATTATATGTTCCTTCCATATTCGTTCCAATCAGTCTAAAAGTATCTTCGAGTTTTCCTTTAAAACCCCTTTTAGAAATCCAATCATAAGTTCCCTTCATGTAAAACATTTCTGAATCTATAAGGACTCCGTCCATATCAAAAAGTACAGCTTTCATATTATTTACCTCTATTTTTTAAACAATCATAATTATCACATATATATCTTACTAGCTTTAAATAGTTTTCTTTGTATTTTCTATTCTTTTTATTTTTTATTGAATTTTTAATAATAAGATTTAAATTATCCAAAGCCAATATTAAAATCATAATTAAAAAAACTAAAAATCCTACCTTTAGATATGTTTTCAAATCTTCTGCTTTTGTAATATTGTTTTTTCCTATGAATAGCGAAATTTTAACTGCTATGGATGTCAAAATTAATCTTATAGTTGCAAAAACCGCAGAAATAAATGATGAAATGATAATAGTAGATATTAAGCCTGTTTTTATTATAAATGCTATTGCTATAGTTACCCCTTTATTTATAGCTTTTGAAATCAGCTCAAATGAATTTATATCAATATTTTTATTTTTTTCAAGTAAAAATTTCTCTCTTATCAAATCATTTTCAGTTGGAAATTTACTAAAAATAAATTCTTCTAAAAATTTTAAATTATCGTGATTCGTCTTAATATAGTCTTTTACATCTCTATTAAGAAACTCTTTAAGTTGTAAACTATAACCGAAATATTCGTTGTCAAACCATTTATTTACATCATTATTTTTTGGAAATTCATTATCCTTAATTTTAAATTTTACATCATTAATATTATATAAGATAAAGAATAACTCAAAACTTAAAAATATAATATATGAATAATTAAATAAAGTTAAAAAGTGATTGTAAAATAAAAACTCAGATTTAAAAATAGAAATATATAATAGTAAATTCATATTTAAAAAAGCTAAAATTTTTACTAATATATTTAATGGATTTATAAAACTAAGTTTAAATTTAGTATATCTAATTAACATAAAATAAATCATATTCATACTATTAAATATAAAAATAAATCCTAATAGAATTTGTAAAAAATCAAGCACATAGGATAATTGAAAATCCAATAAGTAAAATGATATTATAAAATAAATTGAATATACCAAAACCCATAAAATATTAAATATGGTATTAATAATTCTTAGTATTTTTTCATACTTTAAATTAATATTTTCTAATTTTTTTCTAAGTAATACCATTTTATCACCTTGTTTCCTTTAAATTACAATTTACAAAAAAGCTATCCATTATGTCAAAACCTCTTTTTGTAAAATATATTCTATCATCTTTAATTTCGACTACATCATTTTCTAATCCTATTTTTACAGCTTTTTTATTTTCTTCTAAAAAGTTGGACTCAAAAAGTCTATTATAATCTGAAATCAAAAACCCCTCTTTTAAACGCATATTCATTATGATATATTCAAATTTTTTTGTAGGCATATCCAATTTTTCTCTAAAGTCTACAGGAATATTTCCATTTTGTAATTCTTTTATATATTTTGAAAGATTAACTGTATTAGAAAATCTTTCATCGTTTAAATATGAATGAGCAGAAATCCCAAGTCCCAAATATTCCTTACAATTCCAATACTTTTTATTATGAACAGATTCTTTCCCGACTTTAGCAAAATTTGAAACTTCATATTGATTTAATACAATTTCTTCTAATTTTTCTACGATTAGATGATACATTTTTCTTTCAGTTTCTTCATCTAAAAAATCCAATTTTCCTGAATTTTGTAATGCCTTAAATTTCGTCTTTTCTTCAATAATCAAAGCATAATAAGAGATATGATCAGGATTTATATTTTTTACCATTTCCAAGTCATACAAAATATCCTCTATTGTTTGACTTTGATAGCCAAAAATTAAATCTAAATTTATATCAAAGTCAAATTTTTTTACCAATTCAATACTATCAAAGGCTTCTTTGGAATTGTGATTTCTTCCAAGTTCTTTTAAAATTACATCATTAAAACTTTGTACTCCTATTGATACTCTATTTATTTTTGCACTTTTATAGTATTCCAATTTTTTCTTATCAAAAGTTTTCGGATTTGTTTCAATTGATATTTCAATATTATCAAGGACTGTAAAATTTTCCTTTACTTTTTCTAAAATTTCAAATATATATTTTCCGTCAATAAAACTCGGAGTTCCTCCTCCAATGAAAATAGAATCTATTAAAAAGTTTTTATTTCCTTCTAATTCAATTTCTTTTTTTAAAGCTTCTACATACTCTTTAATTTTAGAATTTGCGCCTTGAAATGCTGTAAAGTCGCAATAATTACATATTCTATCACAAAAAGGAATGTGAATATATAATCCCAATCTTTTCATTTTTTCTCCTATTAAGCAAAAAGCCTATCTTATAATAGGCTTTCTTATCTATTTTTCATCATATTTCAATACAGCTAAAAATGCTTGTTGAGGTACTTCTACGCTACCAATTTGTTGCATTTTCTTCTTACCTTCTTTTTGTTTTTCGAGTAATTTTCTCTTTCTTGAAATATCTCCACCATAACATTTTGCAAGTACATCCTTTCTCAATGCTCTTACAGTTTCTCTCGCAATTACTTTTGAACCGATTGAAGCTTGAATAGGTACAGCAAATTGATGTCTAGGTATTTCATCTTTCAGTCTTTCAACTATATTTCTCGCTCTGTCATAAGATTTTTCACGATGAACAATTATTGAAAAGGCATCGACTAAATCTCCGTTGATTAAAATATCCAATTTAGCTAAATCTGAACGTTGATATCCTTTTAATTCGTAATCAAGTGAAGCATAACCCTTTGTTTTTGATTTTAATGCATCAAAAAAGTCGTAAATAACTTCATTCAACGGCAATATATATCTTAGACTTACTCTATGTTGATCGAGATATTCCATATTCTCAAAAATACCTCTTTTATTTTGACATAAGTCCATAATAGTTCCAACATAGTCTTTTGGAGTCATAATATTTGCCTCAACAATAGGTTCTTCCATATATTCTATTTCAGTTTCTTTAGGTAAATTGCTTGGGTTTTGAATTTCAAGTATTTCTCCTGTTTTTTTAGCAACTTTATAGATTACAGATGGAGCTGTTGTAATTATATTCAAATCAAATTCTCTATCAAGTCTTTCTTGAATAATTTCCATATGCAATAGTCCCAAAAATCCACATCTAAATCCAAATCCTAGTGCAACAGAGCTTTCAGGCTCAAAGGATAGAGAAGCATCATTTACTTGAAGTTTCTCTAAAGCTTCCCTTACACTGTTAAAATCCTCCCCTTCTGCGGGATAAATTCCACAATAAACCATTGGAATAACTTTTTTATATCCAGGTAAAGCTGAGTCAGTCATATTTTCAAAATCTGTAATAGTATCCCCAACTCTTGCATCTTTTACATTCTTTATGCTTGCAACTACATAACCTACATCTCCAGCTTTTAGCTCTCCAGTTTGAACATTTCCTGAAGCAGTATAACCAACTTCAGTTACTTCAAATTTTCCTTTAGTTGCCATCATATAAATAGTCATTCCCTCTTTTAAAGTTCCTTCAACTACACGAACATAGGAAACAACACCTTTGTATGAATCATAATATGAATCAAAGATAAGTGCTTTAAGTGGTGCATTTTCATCTCCAGTTGGAGCAGGTACATTATTTACAATATCTTCCAGTACATCTTCAATATTAAGTCCCTCTTTTGCAGAAACTAAAGGAATTCCCTCTGTATCAAAGCCTGTTATTTCTTCAATTTCATCTTTTACTTCATCAATTCTAGCTGACGGTAAATCTATTTTATTTATAACTGGTAAAATTTCTAAATCTTGTTCTAATGCCAAATATACATTTCCAAGTGTCTGAGCTTCAACACCTTGAGTTGCATCAACAACTAAAATAGCTCCCTCACAAGCAGCAAGACTTCTTGATACTTCATAAGTAAAGTCAACATGTCCCGGAGTGTCAATAAGATTTAAAACATAAGTTTCTCCGTCTTTTGCTTTGTAGAAAAGTTTTACAGCCTTTAGCTTAATAGTAATACCTCTTTCTCTCTCAAGATCCATACTATCTAAAACCTGTTCTTCCATTTTTCTTTTAGTCATCATCCCTGTTTTTTCTATTAATCTATCAGCAAGAGTTGATTTCCCATGATCTATATGTGCAATTATAGAAAAATTTCTAATATTCTTCTGTTCTATTTTCATAAATTATTTTAACCCTCCAAAATTATTAAAAGGATAGTATCTAAATACAATTTTCCCAACAATGTCAGATCTTGGAACAACTCCTAAATCTCTACTATCTCTACTATTTGATCTATTATCTCCCAAAACGAAAACATAACCTTCTGGCACTTCCCATTTTGTAGTATCATTATGTGGACTAGTAACATTCGTGCTTACATAGTTCTCTTCCAACATTTTTCCATTCAAATAAACCCTATCATTAATTATTTCAACAGTATCGCCCTCAACTGCAATAACCCTCTTTAAATAGTATTTTTTGGCATCAGGAACATAAAAGTCAATAATATCTCCACGAGTTATATTCTTCTTCATAAAAAATATTTTATTAACCATAAGTCTATCCCCGTGATTTACAGTTGGATTCATACTTCTTCCATCTACAATAGTGCTTGTAACAACAAAAGTTCTTATTCCAAAACTTATTAAAAGTGCAAGAATTATAACTTTCGCATAATCAAAGAAAATTTTCCAAAAATTCTTTTCTTCCTGTTCATGACTATTTTTCTCTTCTTCATCATATCTATCATCAATCATAATTTCCTCCAAATTCAGATAGAATCATTTTATCATCTTTAATTAATGTCTATCCACCAAAAACTTACAATATAAAACATAACCAAATCCGCCTAAAAATATTACTAGAAATGGACTTATTTTAAAATAACTAACTAATATTAAAACTAATAAACTAAAAATATAGTGAACAGCCTTTAACTTTGTCTTTTTTCCAAGTATTACAACAGCAGAAGCTAGCACTGCTATTAAAGCTGGTTTAACTGCAATAAAAAATTTACTGACATAGTAATTCGCACTCATATCCTTAAAAAACATTGCTATTATAAGAATTGATATAAAAGCAGGAAAAATTGAACAAAATAAGCAAACCAAAGCTCCTGCTAAACCTTTTATCTTATATCCTACAATAATACTAATATTACAACCCAAAACTCCTGGAACACTTTGTGCTATTCCAAGTGCATCTAAAAATTCTTCTTGAGTCATATATTTCCTTTTTTCCACAATTTCTTTATTTATAACCGGAATCATCGCAGCTCCACCACCAACCGTCAGAGTGCTTATCCACAAAAAAGTCTTAAATAATTGAAATAACATAATTACCTCCTAAATAATCCACATTCCGATTATACCAGTTAAAAAAATTGCAATTATCGGATGTAAATTTTTATAAGTAGTTAAGTAAAATATTATTCCAAAAGTAATTATCGAATATATAGTATAAAAGTCAGAATCAATAACAGACACACAACTAGATGCAATCAATCCAAGTACGACAGGTCTAATCCCGACAAAAAAGTTCTTTATATGTACATTATCTTTAAATTTTTGCATAAAAAAAACAATTAAAGTAATTAAAATAAAACTTGGTAAAACAACTGCCATAGTAGTTATAATAGATCCAATAACTCCGTTACCTACAGTATATCCTACAAATGTTGCAAGATTTATCGCAATTGGACCTGGTGTTATTTGTGAAATTGTAACAAAATTTATAAAGTCATTCATTCCAATCCAAGCATATTTATCTACAACCATAGATATAATCAGTGGAATCATTGCATATCCTCCACCAAAATTATATGCTCCAATGAATAAAAACACTAAAAACAAGCTAATTAAACTCATTTTATCTCCTCTTACCTATTATTATTCTATCAAAATCTGCAAAATCTTTTTTTTGAAGTAAAATTTCAAATCCATTTCCAATTAGTAAATTAGAAATAATTTTCATTTGATTATATCCTATTTCAAAAGCTAAAACTCCATTTGCAGATAAATAATCCAAAGAACCCGAAATTATTTTTTTATAAAAGAATAATCCATCTTTCCCACCATATAAGGCATTTTGAGGCTCAAAAGATAATTCTTTTTCTAGTGTTTTCATGTCGACCTCATCAATATAAGGAGGATTTGAAACTATAATATCAAAATTTTTCTCCTTTATATTTGAAAAAATATCACTTTCAAAAAATTCCACATTTTTTAGATTCAACTTTTCTTTATTTTTATTTGATAATTTTATAGCTTCTTTGTTTATATCAATACCATAAACATACGATTTTTTCAAATTATCAGCCAGTGCAAGACTTATAGCTCCACTTCCACAGCCTATATCTAAAATTTTATCCTTTTTACAATCCAATTTTAAAATTTCATCAACCAAAATTTCAGTCTCAAATCTTGGAATTAAAGCAGATTCATCAACAAACAACTCCAAACCATAAAATTCCCATTTTCCAAATATATATTGTAATGGATAATTTTGTTTTCTTTTTTCTATTATTTCTAGAAATTCATTGTATATAGAATCAACACAAAATGTAAATTCCATTTTTAATTCAACAGATTTTTTACCCGTTAAAAATTCTAAAATTAACCAATTTTCATTAGAATTACCATGTTTTTCAATTAATTCTTTTATGTCCATAGAAAACTCCAATCCTAAGAAATTTTAGAATATAACTCATAAATAAAATTATAAAAATCATCTGAAACAGTTATTAAAAATGACGCATCATTATATTTTAAACTAGCAGTCCTACCTTCAGAGGATAATATAATACTAAGAATATTATTATTACTTTCAAAAGATATTGTTATATCTTCGTTATCCATAGTAAGTTTAGAATCAGAAACAAATTTATTAAACTCTAACTTTGAAATAACATCATCCATTAATTTTTTATCTTCAATAATATATTTTTTATCATTTTCTACTTTAGTAATTACTATTTTATTTAATTCTTGCGGAGATAGGTATTTTTTTTCAATTTTTAAAACATCATTATGATTTATATCTGTAACAATATAATACTTTTCTCTCTCTTTTCTAATTCTTCCTCTTTCAACAATTGAATTATAAGTAATTAATCCTAATCCAATAATTTCTATAATAAAAACTATTATAATAATATTTTTAATATTTTTTTTCATAAAATACTCCCCTGACAATTATGTCTCAAACAAATTAAAATATTAATCTTAATCCACTATTATTTTATCACAATTTAGAAAAAAAATAAATTAAAATTGACAATAAGTACATAAACTCTAATTATTATGTTTAAATATAGTTATAAAATTTTTGACAAAAAAAGAGATGAATTTTTTATTCATCTCTTAAAATTCTTTTTGTAAATACTCCATAAATGATTTTATATCTTTAAAATCCTTATAAACTGCTGCAAAACGAACATAAGAAACCTCATCAAGTGATTTTAAATATTTCAAAACCAATTCCCCAATCTGAGTAGATTTAATTTCATTTTTGTAATTTTGTCTAATATCTTTTTCAATATTATCTATAACAGACTCTATCTCTTTATCTTTAATAGTTCTTTTTTCACAACATTTTTTTATACCGGCAAAAACTTTATTTCTAGAAAAAATTTGTCTAGATCCATCTTTTTTTAACACAAAAATTACAAACTCAGGCATTTTCTCATATGTTGTAAATTTATAATCACAAATCTCACAAACTCTTCTTCTTTTAACATAAGTTTTATCAATAGAATTTCTAGAATCTAGAACTCTAGTAGTTTCCGCTCCGCAGTTAGGACATTTCATTATCTTAAGAAACTTGGAATATCTAACTCTAATCCATCATCTTTTTTATCTGATGCAAGTTTTTTTTCAATACCGGATGATTTTCTAATTCCACCTGCTACAAGAGGGTCAAATCCAGTAGCTATAACAGTAATCTTAATATCATCTCCAAGAGATTCATCAACACCTGTACCGAAAATTACATTTGCATCTCCATCTATTGCTTCTCTAATTAATTCGGCAGCTTCATGAGCTTCAAAAAGTCCAACATTAGCTGCAGTAACATTAAGAAGAACAGCACTTGCTCCATCTATAGAAGTTTCAAGTAATGGACTGTTAATTGCCATTTTAGCAGCTTCAACAGCTCTATTATCTCCACTTGCAATACCAATACCCATATGAGCAACACCTTGATCTTGCATTACTGATTTAACATCTGCAAAATCTAAATTAATTATACTAGGAATAGCAATTAAATCTGAAATACCTTGAATACCATTCATTAGAACTTCATCTGCCATAGCAAAAGCTTCTAACATTGTTGTTCTCTTTTCAGAAATTTGAATCAATTTATCATTTGGAATAGTAATTAATGTATCTACTTTTTCTTTAAGTGCTTCAATTCCTTGTTCAGCTTGAACAGCTCTTTTTTTACCTTCAAATGTGAATGGTTTAGTAACTACACCAACAGTTAAAACGCCCATTTCCTTTGCAATGCCAGCAACTACTGGAGCAGCACCTGTACCAGTTCCACCACCCATTCCAGCAGTAATAAATACCATATCAGTTCCTTCAAGAGATTTCATTATTTCTTCTTTACTTTCTTCGGCTGCTTTTTCTCCAATTGATGGATTAGCTCCTGCACCAAGTCCTCTTGTTAACTTTTCTCCTATTTGAATTTTTGTTTCTATGTCAATAGAATTTAAAATTTGTCTATCAGTATTTACTGCAACGAAATCAACACCTCTTAAACCAGATTGTTTCATTCTTGAGATAGCGTTGTTTCCACCACCACCTATACCAAAGACTTTAATTTTAGCTAAGCCACTTCCACATACTTCCATTTCAAATGCCATTTTAATTTCCTCCTATATTCTTTTCTACTTATTTTTTAGGTAACCACTGTTATTATACTAAATTTTTAAATAAAATTCCACTATTTTTTTACTATTATTGGATTATCTCCAACATTTAATATAATTTCTTTTGCATTTATTCCTTCTACTTGAATTTTCTTAAGTAAAATTCCAATTATTTGTGTCTTTTTTGCATAATCATTTAAATCACCAAATGTAACTTTTAAAGAATTTTTCATTTGGATTACTATTTCTTTATCATTTGTAAAGTCAATACTAACTACATTTGGATAATATTCTTTGGACAAAATGTCTACTAAGAATTTAACTTTAGTAGTATCATTTGAAAAATCTTCTCCAACTTTTAAATCAGTTTCTGAAATTCCCTTTAACTGAGCTCCTGATGCCTTAGAATTGTCAGTTGCAACCTCTTTTACCTTACCGTAATTATCAATAGTTGTTAACCCGCTAGCAGTATTAATATAAGAACTAACATAATTTTCTTTTACTTCTATTTCAATTATATTAGGATAATTTTTTCTAACCTTTACATTCTCAATATTTGAAAGAGCCTTTAAATTTTTTTCAATTTTACTAGAAGATGTTAAAAATATATTATCTCCAATATTTACACCACTTTTAGAAACTATAAGTTCTTTTTCATTTGCTACATTTCCAACTACTTTTACATAATCAATCTTAAATAAATCATGAGTAAGTCCAAAATAAACCATTATCCCTGCACAGGCCAATAAAAAAGTTAACATAAACTTCAAGAAAAGTCTTAATCCTCTTTTTCTCTTCTTTTTATTACCTTTTTTATCTATATAATACTCATCATCATCTTCTTCTTCGTCATCATTATCTTCTGATTCATTATGTCTATCAATAACTTCATCATAATAATTTGCCTTTTGATTTACATTCACATAAGTAGTTTGAGTCATATCAATATCATTATCTAGACTGCCAAAATCATCATCTTCTTCAGTATTATTTTCTTCCATACTTCCAAAGTCGTCATCATCTTCTGATTCATTAGCTACAACTTGACTAGTTTCAAACAATGATTCATAATTACTTTCTTTACTTGATTCTTCTGTATTAGCTATCTCATATTGTTTAAAAATTGAACCTTCTTCTCCATTTTCTTCATCATAAAAAAGATTTTCAGATGCTTCTTTTTGTGTAATGCTTTCATTGGATTCCAGACTGCCAAAATCATCATTGTCTTCTAACTCAACTTGTTTATCTGAATTAGTATCATTCAAATTTAAATAGCTAGAACTTTGAAATTCATTTTCTGCCATATTTTCTTTTTCAGGAATTTCTTGAATAACTTCATCTTCAATATTATCATTAGAAGAAAAAGTGTCTTCCCCCATTTCTTCAGAAACAGGATGTTCTTTCTCGTAATTTAATTTTTCAAAATCTACACTTTTGAAATCTTCAAAAAAAGATTCATCCAAAACATTACTGCTAGCCTTTAACTTATCATATTCGTAAAATTCATCATTTACTGAACTATCAGAATTGTTACTCTTTACAAATATTTTAGGCTTCTTACCTTTTCTGTTATCTCCAGCCATATCTATCTCCCTTTAAATTTATCATAAAAAATTGAAACAAAATCATTTACTGCATTAGGAGTTGCTAACTTCTTTGCACTATCTTTCATTTGTTCAAGTTTATTATTGTCAAAAATTATTTTTTCTATATTTTCCCATAATAAATTGGAATTTAAATCTTTTTCGAGTATAAGCTCAGCAGCACCAATATCTTTATACGCTCTTGCATTAAATTCTTGGTGATTTTCTGTAGTATATGCTTTTGGTATTAGTATACTTGCTAAGCCTATTTTTGATATTTCAGCTAATGTTATTGCTCCAGAACTTGTTATAACCAAATCTGAAACTCCATAAGCTTTATCCATTTCAATCATATACGGCAAAATTTTTACATTCTTTCCTAATTTTATATTTTTATTTTTTATATCTTCTAAAAATTTATCATAATTGCTTTTTCCAGTTACGTGAATTAAAGAAATTTTATTATTATCATAGAATTTATCTAAAATTCCTAAAATTGCTTTATTAAGCTCTTCACTACCGTTACTTCCCCCAAAAGAAAAAATATTCTTGGAATTTTCATCAAGTTCAAAATATTTTAATGATTCTTCTCTATTCAAATTTTGAAATCTATTTCTAATTGGATTTCCAGTAACTACACATTTCTCATTATTCTTAAAAAATTTTATTGATTCTTTAAATGTAACAGCCATTGAATCTACATATCTAGATAAGATTCTATTAGTTATTCCAGGATAACTATTTTGTTCGTGAAATATTGTATAAATTCCAAGTTTATGAGCTTTATACAAAACTGGTCCTGTTACAAACCCCCCTGTTCCTATTGCAATATCTGGTTTAAACTCCTTCAATATCTTCTTTGCTTGTGATAGTCCTTTAAACAGAATAAAAATTGATTTAAAAAACTTTTTATTAATTTTTCTTGGTAATCCCATTACTTCAATTGATTTAAAATTTATATTTAAACTTGGAATTAATTCACTTTCCATACTGTTCTTAGAACCTATATATAAAATTTCTATATTTTCATCTCTTTTTTTTAATTCTTCAATTATCGCAACAGCAGGATATATATGTCCTCCTGTTCCGCCTCCTGATATTACAACTTTCATATTATCTCCCTTTAGTATCATGTCTAACAATTCCTAGAATAATTCCAATCATTATTGAAGTCATAACCAATGATGAACCACCGTAACTTACAAAAGGTAAAGTTACTCCTGTTGGAGGAATTGACCCAGTAGCTGTTCCAATATTGACTAATGTTTGTAATCCTATTGAAAATGTTATTCCTAGTATTACCATTCTTCCATATAAGTTCTTAATATTTCTTGAAATCATTATTCCTAAATATGCCAAGTAAATATATACTCCAATTAAGAACACAGAACCTATAAATCCAAATTCTTCTGCAATAGTTGCAAAAATAAAATCATTATGAGCTTCTGATAAAGTATACTTTTGTCTTCCATTTCCTAAACCAACACCTAGAAGAGATCCATTTGTTATAGCAAAAAGAGACTTTATAAGTTGCCAAGATTTTGAATCTCTATACTTTAAAGGATTTATAAAAGCTTGAATTCTACTAGTTCTACTATATCCTGAATTTAATAAATATATTACTCCAAAACTCGCAATAGATATTCCAAGTCCAGAAAACATTATTGCCTTTTTATCCATACCAGCTATTATATACATAGCTGTTATAGTCCCTATAATTATCAATGTATTCGAAAAATCAGGTTGAATCATAACAGAGAATGATGCTAACCCAACAATTACTAAATATTTAAAAAATACATTTTTAAAAGTAAAATTATTTTTATATTTATCAATAATATATGCCATTAACATTATAGATGCAATTTTCATGAAATCAGAAGGCATAAATGTTAAAGGTCCTATTTTTATCCATCTTCTCGCATTATAAACATTAATTCCTATTGGAGAATACACTAAAAAACCCATTAAAAAAACTAATATAAAAATTATTTTACTATATTTTTTTAATTTCAAAATATTCACTTGTGAAAAAATAAATATCGATATAATAGATAAAGCTACAAATAATGTATGCTTTTTTATTATTTCTATTTCATTTCCTTTTAGTCTATAGCTATATGGCCAACTTGTACTAAATACCATTATACCTCCAAACAGAAGTAGAAATAGTACAACCATGACTAATTTCTTAGTGTATTTATCATATTTATTCATTATAATTCATTTACCAACTTCTTAAATAAATTTCCTCTTTCTTCATAGCTTTTAAACATATCCCAACTTGCAGAAGCAGGAGAAAGTAAAACATTATCACCTCTTTCAGCAATTTCAATACATTTTTCTATAACTTCTTTATAATCATTAACAATTATATTATTTTCAAACCCATTCTTCTTTGCAGTATCATAAAATTTATATTTTGTATCTCCAACTAAAATTAATGCCTTTACCTTTCCATTAAAACTTTCAAATAACGGATTAAAATCAACATTTTTATCATAACCACCTAAAATTAATATTATAGGTTTTTCTAAAGCCTCAATAGCTTTTATAGTTGAATCTACATTTGTTCCTTTAGAATCATTATAAAATTTTATTCCATTAAAATCTCTAACGAACTCAATTCTATGTTCAACGCCAACAAAATTTTTACATGCAAAAATTATGGTATCCATAATTATACCATAATTATAACAGATTGCCAAAGAAATTAAAACATTTTGAGCATTATGCTTTCCTAAAATTTTTAAATCTTTCATAGAAAATAGCTTTTTATCATTGTGATAAAAATTATTTTCACTTAAATAAAAGTCTGCATTTTTATTATTTAAAGAAATTTTTGTTACATTAGTATTTTCTACATTAATCTTACCTAAAATTTCATCATCAATATTTAAAATAAGATTTCCATTTTTATCCATATTTTTAAATATTTTTAATTTATCTTCTATATAATTATCAAAACTTCCATGCCAATCAATATGATCTGGAGTAATATTTCCTATAGAAGCAATATAAGGTTTAAAATTTTCAATATTATGTAGCTGAAAACTGCTAACTTCTATAATATTTACAGTTTCATCATCTGAATTAAAAATCTCCCAAAGCATTCCTATTCCGATATTTCCAACCACTCTTGATTTAATATTTGCAGTTTTAAAAATTTCCCCAACTAAAGTTGTTGTAGTAGTTTTCCCGTTTGTCCCAGTTATCGCAATTATTTTTCTTTTTGGAAATAGTGTATATGCTAATTCCAAGTCAGTATAAACAGGAACTTTTCTAGAAGTAAAATATTCTATTATTTCATTAGAAGGTTTAATTCCGGGACTTTTAACTATAAAATCAAATGTGTAATCTTTATAATTTTTTATGAATTTATAATTATACCTTTCAAGATTTTCAAAAACATTTTGTAATTCTGATTTTTCCTTATCATCATAACAGTAAACGTCCGCATTTAATGAGCACAGTGTTTTTATAGTTGAAATTCCTGATAAACCTAATCCAATAACTAAAACTTTTTTATTTAAAATTTCCATAAAACACTCCTAATTAAATACGAAAGAAAAGATAGACAGCTATAATTGACAATAGACCGCTGATTACTGCAAAAGCTGTAACAATTTGAGGTTCTTTATATCCCTTTAATTCATAATGATGATGTATCGGACTCATCAAGAAAACTCTTTTTTTATTTCTAGTTTTATAACTAACTACTTGAATGATAACTGATAGTGCTTCCATCACATATATTCCACCAATAATAGGTAAATAAAAAATCATTCCATTTAATATACATATTGTGGCTATTGCACCGCCTAAAGCCATAGAGCCAGTATCTCCCATAAATACTCTAGCCGGATAAGAATTAAACATAACAAATCCCATTAAACTTGCCATAAATACTAGTGAGAAAACCCCAACGCTCGGAAATCTTGATGCACTTATAACAGCTAGTCCTAAAAACACAGGAATTGAAACAGAAGATGAAAGACCGTCTAATCCATCTGTTAAATTAGTTGCATTTGCCGTTCCTATCATTACAAAAATTAATATAGGATAAATAAACCATCCAAAATTAACTGCACCTTTTACAAAAGGAATTAATTGATATCTTAAATCTGTTCCTACTACCTTCTCTATGAATATAATTACAGCTATACTTATTACAAATTGAATTACTAATTTTTGAATTTCAGTAAGACCTAATGATCTTTTCATAATAAGTTTAAAGAAATCATCTAAAAATCCTATTAATGTAAAACCTAACATTCCAATCAATACTGCAAATACTTCTTTAGAAAAATTACCTAAACAAACTGTTGTAAGAATTATTGCAATTACAAAAAACACTCCACCCATTGTAGGTGTTCCTGCTTTAGACAAATGACTTTGCGGACCATCATCTCTAATATTTTGACCCAGTTTAAATTTTCTTAAATATGGAATAGAAACTTTTGCTATAAAAATTGTTAGAAAAAAACTAACTAAAATACTCCATATTGTAAAATTTGTTATTCTCATTTATTTCATCTCCTAAATTAATCTTCAAAGGTTAAAACTAGCTCTTCGTCTTTTGAAATATAACTTCCAATTTCTTTATTAGAGGAGACGAATTTTCCTTTGCCACCTGAAGTTTTGTATTTATATCCCATTTTATTTACAACATCCATCGCTTGATCATAATTCATTTTTGAAAAATCAACAACTAACAATTTTTCCTTTTCATCATCCGATAGAGTTAAATTTACTGTACTACCCTCAACTAAGTTCTTTTCTGGTTCTTCACTTTGAGCAGTCACAATTGATTTTGGTGAGCTAGAACCTTCTACACTATAATTTAAAAATTGTCCTTTTAAAATTTCGGATGCATATTCTAAAGTTAGACCTTTAACATCTGGAACTTTTGTTCTTTTAACGATTCCAGTATTATCATTTGTTTTAGTTATTTGTTTATATTCGGCAATTTCTTCTGCTAATTTTTTAGCCAAAGGAGCACACGCACTTGTACCACCTACATTCACCTTTGGCTCATCAAATACAATTAAAATGCTGTATTTTGGATTTTCAATTGGAAAAGCTATATATAATGAAGCAATTGTCTTTTGATCATCGTATTTACCATTTACCGCTTTTATTGTCGTACCAGATTTTCCACCGATTCTTACATTATTAGAATATACTTTTTTTACGATGCCATTTGTTACACCATGTTCCATGATTACTCTCATTTTGTCACTTGTTTCTTTTGAGATAATCTGATTTTTAACGATAGCTTCATTATCTTTTACTTTAATTTTATTATCTTCATCTTTTTCAACATTCTTAATGTTGATTTGAGGTTCTAATAAATAACCTCCATTAACAACTGCATTTGCAGCCATAATCATTTGAATAGGTGTTACGGAAATGCCATGCCCATAACTCATTGTTGCAAGTTCTGCCGCTCCTATATCGGATACAGACTTTGGAATTTGTCCATTAGATTCTCCAGGTAAATTAATTCCTGTTTTAGTTCCAAATCCAAAACCATTTATATATCTGTAAAACTTGTCTCTTCCTAAATGTCTAACCATTTGAACTAAAGCTGGGTTACAGCTATTATCTAAGGCTTCAGTAAATGTTTCTTTTCCATGTGGATTCTGCCAATTAAAACATCTAAGAGTAACCCCTGGTATATCTCTTATAAATCCATTACAAAAGAAAGTTGAATCTAAAGTATCTGTCTTTTCTTCTAAAGATGAAGATGCTGTTATAAGTTTAAATACAGAACCTGGTTCATAAGCATCACTTACAGCAGGATTTCTCCACATAGAAAATATCTTTTTTAACTTTTCTTTTTCATCTAAGTTTTCAAAACTTTTAAGAGTATTATCGTCAAGAGGAACGTTAGGATTATTGGTATCATATTTTGGATAACTATCCATTGCTAAAATATCCCCATTTGTAACATCTGAAACAATTACACTCATCTTTATAGGTTTTTCTTGATCATAATATTGCTTAGCATATTCTGAAACATATTTTTGAATGGTACTATCAATAGTTAAATATAAATCTTTACCATCTTTTGCCTCAACAACATCTTCAACTGACTTATTAAGACTTTCTCTAATAACTCTTTTAGATCCATCAGTTCCTGAAAGAGAATCATTTAAATAATTTTCAATTCCACTTTGTCCACCGTTTTCATTTGCATGACCAACAATAAAAGGTGCCAAAGTTCCATCTATATAGTTTCTACTTTGTTCAATTTCAACACTAATTATTGATGAATTTATTTCTTTAATTTCTTTTGCCAATTCAGGACTAATACTCTTTTTTATTTTAAAATTCGTTCCTCTATCAGCTCTGTCAAAAACTTTTTTCTTATCTAGTTCAAGAGCTGCAAAAATTTCATCTAATTTTTTCTCTTCAGCTTCTTTAGCCTTTTGTGAATATTGTTTAAACTTATCATATTCTAATACTGAGAAATAAACTTCTCTATTATTATTAACACTAATTATAATTGAATTTTTAGATTTTATAATTGAATTTTGTTCTTCTGTAATATTCTTTTGTATCAATAAATTGTTATATTGATCAGCTTTTTCTATAATTTCTTCTTTATTTAATTGTAATAATTCAAAGATTTTATCTAGTTTTTGTGTTTCTGTATCTTTAATCTTCCCACTAGATTTTTTATAACGGTTATAATCAAGAGTAGAAAAATATCCATTATAAACACTAATACTTTTAGCTAAAGTATTCCCGTTCCTATCAAAGATTGTTCCTCTTTTTGCCTCAAGAGGTGTATAACTAACAGAATCTTTAAATTGTTCAACACTATATTTATTTTTTGAATATAATTGTAAATATGCCAATTTAACAATTATTACACTAAAAAGTATGATAAAAATAAAAAATAAAACAGCCGAACGAGAAGAGACTGTTTTATTTTTAATACTATATTTCTTTTTATTCATTTAAACTCCCCTTGTCTAAGTTTAAGAAATTAATCAATCTTATCCAAATATTTAACTTGTTCCTTCTTAGGAAAATCCATATTGTAATTAAGTCTTGCAATCTTTGCAATTCTATCTACAGATTTATAAGGCTCAAGTTTCATATAATTATCATCTCTTTCTGTTTCTAACGAGCGAATTTCAGAGTTAAGTGTATTTATCATTCTATTTTGTTGAGCAATATTTAGATATCCATATAAAATTACTACACTAAAAGTTAATGTAATAAAAGTGAATATAAAAAGTGTAATATTTTTATATAAACTGGATTCTCTGGTAATTCCGTAGGCTTTTTTATTTTTCTCCGAAATTCTCTCGCCTGAAACATTCATATATTTTACTTGAGCCATACTCATATAAATCATCCTCCTAAATTTTTGAACAAACCCTCAATTTTGAACTTTTCGATCTAGGGTTATCATTCATTTCTTCTTTGGAAGGCACCAAAGGCTTCTTTGTTAAGATTTTTACTTTTGGCTTGTGATTACAAACACAAACATATAATTCCTTAGGGCAAATACAACCTCTTGCCAATTCTTTAAATGATTCCTTAACAATTCTATCTTCCAAAGAGTGAAAAGTTATAATACATAATCTACCATCTTTATTTAGTCTTTCTACTATATCTGGAATAACTTTCTTTATTACTTCTAATTCTCTATTAACCTCAATCCTTATTGCTTGAAAAACTCTTTTTGCAGGATGTCCTCCCTTAGCTCTAACAGATTTTGGAATAGCTCTTTCGATAATATCAACCAATTCAAAAGTAGTTTCTATTAACTTTTCTTTTCTATAATTAACAATAAATTCTACAATTCTTTTTGTCCATTTTTCTTCGCCATAGTTGTAAAAAATATATTCTAATTCATCAGAACTATAATAATTCACAACATCGAATGCACTTTTTTTTAGATCTCTATCCATTCTCATATCCAATGGAGCATCTATCATATAAGAAAAACCTCTTTGACCATTATCTATTTGATAAGAAGAAACACCGATATCTAATAAAACGCCATCAACTTTATCAATTCCATAATAATCTAGTATTTCTTTAAAATTTTCAAAATTACTTTTATAAAATAAAACATTATCTGAAATCTTTAAAAGTCTATCTTTGGCAACTACCAACGCTTCTTCATCCTGATCAACACAAATCAGTTTTCCATTTTTTATTCTTTTTAAAATTTCTGTTGAGTGCCCAGCACCTCCAACAGTCAAATCAACATATATTCCGTTAGGTTTAATATCTAAATTATCTATTACTTCATCTAACATTATAGGTATATGATTAAATTCCATAAATAATTTCCTTAAAAATCAAGACCATCAAATCTTTCAGACATAATAGTATCGTCACTATATTCTGATTCACTGTATTCATCCCATTTTTCTTTAGACCATATTTCAATTCTGTCAGAAACACCGATAATCATAACATCTCTTTCAATTTCAGCAAATTCACGTAAATTTTTATTTACTAAAAATCTCCCTTGTTTATCTAAATCTGCATTCATTGCACAGCTACAAAAGAATCTTGTAATTGAACGAACATCTTTTTTGCTAAAACCTTTTGAATTAAGTTGTTCTGTAAATTCAGTCCACTTTTTTTCCGTAAATATAAATAGACAGCCTTCAAGACCTCGAGTTACTACAAAATTAGACCCTAACTCATTTCTGAATTTTGATGGCATAATTAATCTGCCTTTATCATCTAAAGTATGTGGAAAATCTCCAATAAACAATGCCATCACCCCCTAAAATTGTAACTCCATTTTACTCCATATTAACCCACATTTTTTATTACACTTATATTTTACACCATTTTTTCATATTTTGCAACCCTTTTTTTGAAAATTTTTATAAATCTTATCACAAAGAAATGTGTAAATTTCAATAATTTTAAAAAAGCTATAAAAAAGTGGAGTGAATTTTCTATTTTTTTTAGTTTTTTTAGTATTTTTTTCACAAAAAAACTACATAGATTTAATCTATGTAGTTAAAAAATTTTTTAAAGTAATAAATTATAAATTATCAATGTCCTTTCCATATTTTCTATTCAAAAAGAAAAGTATGGTTCCAACAATTACACCAACAAGTGATAGAACTTGAGAAACCCTAAATCCTAAAAACATTAGGCTATCAGTTCTCAAACCTTCTACGAAGAATCTTACAATTCCATATAAAATTGCATAAAGCAAAATAATCTCACCTTTCTTCTTTTGATATTTTCTCATATATATCATTAAAAATATAAAAATTAGAAAATTTCCAATTGATTCATATAAAAATGTCGGATGATATTTTTTACCATCTATAATAACAGCCCAAGGTAAAGTAGTTTCAGTTCCATGAGCTTCTTGATTAATAAAATTTCCCCATCTTCCAATTGCTTGACCAAGTATTAATCCTGGAGCACAAACATCAGCTAAATCTCTAAAATCAATTTTTTTATATTTACCAAAAAAGTAAACTACAATAACAGCAGCTATTACAGCTCCATATATTGCAAGTCCACCTTCTCTTATATTAATTATAGATAAAAAATCGCCTTTATAGCTTTCCCATTCAAATATTACATAATATATTCTTGCCCCAATTACACTAATAGGTAAAGCAAAAAGCAAAAGGTTTGAAATTTCATCCTCTTCAATATTTCTAAGTTTGGAGTTTTTTGTTGCTACAAAAAGTCCTGCCATAATACCAAAACAGATGATAATTGCATACCACATTATATCAATTCCAAATAAAGAAAAAGCAACTCTATCAATTTTTACTTCCATATTTCCTCCTAACTATACTTATTATCTTTAAATTTAAGAAAAATATAAATTAAAAGAATACATATTGTAGATAATACAAGTACATTTAAAAATAAGACAAAGAAAAATTCTTCCGGTAAAATTCTTATCATTAAATCTGTTTTATAATCTAAAAGCCATAAATCATTGTTAAAAAACAACTTATGAAAATAAATAAAACTCTCAGAAAAAAACATAGAACAGACTCCTAAAAAAGAAATTACAGTTATATATGCTATGAGTATATACTTTCTAATATATTTAAAAAATAACTTATCATTTTTTATTAATTTATATATAAATACTATCAAAGTAATTATAAATAAAGATGTATAAACAACCCTATCAAGTTTAAATAGTTTATACACATCTTCCATATGAGAAATTTCTTTTTCATTAAAATGATTTTTTAATACTTCTTTATCACCATTTTTAATAAATTCAACTAGAGAATTACTTGCACTTTCTATCCATTCTTTAGAAAGTCCTGACTCTTTATCAATTTTATATTCATTATGAAAATTATTATAGTAAGAAATATCCTTAGCCATAAAATCTATTGAATATAATAAAATAAACAAAATTATGCTTAAAGAAATCAAAAAAGCAAATATTTTTTTCATATTATTCTACATCTAAATCTTCTGGTATATCCCAATTATGATAAACATTTTGAACATCGTCATTATCTTCAAGTTGATCTATCATCTTAACCATTTTCTTAATATTATCAGGATTTGAAATTTGTGAATTATTACTTGGAACATATTCTAAATCACAAGCACTAAAAGTATATCCCTTTTCTTGTAAAGCATCTCTTAAAGTAATGAAGTCAGAAACTTCAGAATAAATTGTATAAACTTCATCATCAGATTCAAAATCACTAGCACCATTTTCTAAAGCAAAGTCCATTAAATCATCTTCTTCAGCTTGATCTTTTGAGATAACAACAACACCTTTTTTTTCAAACATAAATAGCACTGACCCATTTTGCCCTAGATTGCCACCATGTTTATCAAATGCATGTCTTACATCTGCAGCTGTTCTATTTCTATTATCTGTTAAACATTCAACTACAACAGCAATTCCTTCAGGACCATAACCTTCATAAATTATAGTTTCATAGTTGCTTGCATCTCCATCTCCAGCAGCTTTTTTTAATGCTCTTTCGATATTATCATTAGGCATATTTTCAGCTTTAGCCTTTTCTATCGCAGTTTTTAAAGCTGGGTTATATTCAGGGTCTGCTCCTCCTTCTTTAACTGCTACAATTATATAACGAGCAAGTTTTGTAAATATTTTTCCTCTTCTTGCATCTTCTTTTCCTTTTTTATGTTTAATCGTACTCCATTTATTATGTCCTGACATAATTACCTCCTAAATCCTTTAGCAAAATTTCTCTTATGTTCTGAAATTTTAACCATTCTTTTTATTTTTTCTTCTATATTTTTATCTAATTTTTCATTATTTATAAATTTTTCTAAATCATCGTAGGAAAATCCCATTTCATCTTCATCAGTTTGATTTTCGAAAAGCCCTGCACTTGGAGGCTTTTGAATTATCTTATCGGGAACACCCAAAAATCTTGCAAGTTCAAAAATTTCTCTCTTTGTAAAATCTACAAGTGGCATAAGATCAGAACCACTATCCCCATATTTAGTAAAATATCCAACAGTAAATTCTGATTTATTGCTTGTTCCAACTACTAAATATCTTTTTAGTTGTGCATAATAATATAAAGTAGTCATTCTAAGTCTTGGCTTAACATTAGCATAAGCCATTGAATTATCCCCTTTTTCAACAGAATCTACAAAAATAGAATAAGTCTTAGATAAGTCAACCTTAATTGCATTAAGTTTAAATTTATCTATTACCAACTTAGCATCTTTTTCATCTTCTAAAGAACTATTTATTGGCATCATAATAGCTAAAGATTCATTATCAAAGGCTAGTTTTGAAAGCGCAGCAATAACAGCTGAATCAACTCCACCGCTAAGGCCATATACAATACCTTTACAATTAGCTTCCTTAACAGAATCCCTAAGCCATTCAACAAGTTTATCAACAACTTCTTTCATAATACACCTCCTTAAAATCTTTATTATTAATAAAATATTAAAATACTATTTGTTTCCTTAATTAATAAATAGTGCAAAACTGTAACTATTATATCAAAAAATAAAAAAAAATTCTACAAAACAATAAAAAAAGCTATGTAATCATAGCTTAATTTTTTTCTTGATATTCTCTAAAACTTTTATTTACATCTGCTAAATGAAAATTATGATGATTTTCTCTCTGATCTTCTGGCGGTAACTTCATATAATCTCCATATAAAACCTTTAAGTATTCATCGTAATTTTCCGGAGCATTAACTTTCAAATTCTCAAAATCTACTTTTACTCCTTTTCCCAAAAAATCTCTTTTAAATGGCATAATATAAAAATTATCAACCATACATGCTACATACTCACAATCTTCAAACTTCGGATTATCTTTTGGAACTGACATTTTTGAAATATCAGTTTTTAATTTATTAGGAATAGATTCTCCTAATTTATAAACAAATTTTTTGCCAAATCCACTTAATGCATTTGAAAAAGCATTAGTATCTGCCTCTTCAAAAACTGGTTTTTCCTTAACTCTTAAATCTAATACCTTATTTTGTCCCTTTATATAACCATCAAGAGGAAAAACATCAATAAACACTCCATGATTAATATCTACATCTAATACATGTTTTTCAAAAAGAGCAGTATTGCTATCTCGAAGTTTTGCAAAATTTAATGCATATTTTGGATCTGATTCCATTGTTTGAATAAAATAATTTTCCGGTAAATATTCACTAGCCTCTTTTACAAATCTATCATAATCCCCTCTTGGCATACATACATCTACATCATCATCCCAAGGGATAAAACCTTTATGTCTAATTGCACCAAGTAAAGTTCCAAAGCCAATATAATAAGTTAAATTCATTTTTTCACAACAAGAAATAAAATTTTGTAAAATTTCTAATTCTTTTTTCTTTAATGCTTCAAAATCTATATCAAACTTTTGCTTTTTATATTCACTTTTCATCTTCCAAGTATTTCCAGAACTAAATTTAAAAACCATTATTTTTCTTCCTTTGGTAATTGTAACATTATTAAATAACCTACAACAAATAATGGAATTATACCTAATATAGAATATCTTGGATTATGTGTTAAAGTAGTTATTAAACTCATAATAAATGGTCCAATTATTGCAGCAAATTTACCAAAAATATTATAGAAACCAAAAAATTCATTTGCATTTTCTTTTGGAATAATTTTTGCATAATAACTTCTACTCAATGCTTGTATTCCACCTTGAGCAGATGCTATAAATGTTGATAACACGAAAACATGAACCAAATTGCTCATAAAATAAGCAAATATTACTGAAACCATATATGTTATAATTCCAACTTTAATCATAGTTCTAGTTCCAAATTTACTAGCTAATCTTCCATAAATAATAGCAAAAGGAAAAGCCACTATTTGAACATAAATCAAAATTCCCAAAAGTACAAGTGTATTAAACTTATCTGCATCTAAAACAGATGTAGCATAAGGTATAACCATCTTTATGATAGTATCTACTCCGTCAATATATAAAAAATAAGAACATAAAAATATAACTACAACCTTATTTTTCTCAATATTTTTTAAAGTATGAAAAACCGTACTAAAACTTTCTTTAACCGGATTTGGAACAGGTTCTACTCCATAAACTTGATCAACATTTTTATACATTGGTATTGTAAGTGCTAACCACCAAACAGATGTAATAACAAATCCTATTTGATAACCTAAAGGATTTTTCATTCCAAAAAGCAAAACAGCTCCTAAGCAAAAAATAAAAGGTATAACACTAGCTATGTATCCATAGGCAAATCCTGCCGTACTAATTTTGTCCATTCTATCATCATGAGTAACATCAACTAAAAATGCATCATAAAAGATATTAGAACCTGCAAAAGTTACACTTCCCAAAACAAAAAAAGACATTAATAAAGGTAAGCCAAACTCTCCTGCAAATGATAAAAATAATGTTGAAAAAATTGCAATTAATGAGAATAAAGTAAATAACTTTTTCTTCATACCCTTAAAATCAGCTATAGTTCCAAGTACAGGACTAAGAACAGCAATAATAATGCTGGCAAATGAATTGTAATAACCTAAATTCATTTCGTTTCCACCGACCATTCCAAAATAAATCGGGAATAATGCAGTAGTAATCGCCATAGAATAAGCAGAATTTGCACAATCATATAAAATCCAGCTTAATTCTTTTTTTGAATAACCAAACATATATTTCCTCCAAAAATTATAATAACAAAAAAATTAAAATAAACTAGATTTTCATTTCAAAAATAAATTTAAATTAACAGATGTAAACTCTTAATTTTTATAACTAAATTCCTTTTAATTCGTTATCTATTCTTAATTTTTTGCCAAAACTATTATATCATATTTAAAAACGATTGTCTATTGTCAAAAACTAATAATAACTAACTGATAAACAAATAAAAAAAAGAAGAAATTTTTCAATTTCTTCTTTCATAATAATTTAGATTTTAGTTACTTTCATCGATTCTGTAAGTTCAATAAAATCTTTTCTAATTTTTTCTTGTAAATCTAATGGGCACTAACAAAAGCCGTTAGATACTTTTAAGTTCAACATCTATTCGTTCTTTTTTTCCTTCTTCTAATGCTTCTATTATTATCTCAAAAATATTATATCCATCACTAGTCCAAAAATATTCTGATAAATTATGAATATCCGGACTGATATTATCTCCCCATGGTGGAGTTAATTTGGGATTATCTATATCCCAAACTACTTTATCAGTACCAAGCTTTCTAAATAATAACTCAATTTCATTTAATTCTCGAATTACAGAATCAATATTCTCATGCTTTAACTTCCCTTCATATAATTCTTTCATCAATATTGGAAATTTACTCCCTCAATTTGAATTTTCAAGATTAACACATATTGTTGAGAAAAATGAATGAAGAAAATCAGGTTGTCCAATTGAATACCATAAAAAATCTATTTTAAGTCCTACTGCCATAATATCTCCTTTTTATTAAAATTTTTATTTTTTAACTTTTATTTATAGTCCAAGTCAATTTCTTTTTCTGTTATATTGTCAAAAAATTTAATTTTACCATCTATTTTTACTAATTGTAAATCAGTTCCAACTGGTAAAGTATAGATTCCTATTATTGCTGGTTCTATTTCTGCAACTGTATTAAAATCACAAACCACCATATTATTTGGGTTATTTACAAACTCATCTGTATCTATATTTGAAAAAAATCTCCATCCTGTATCTGATGGATGAGCTCCTTTCTCTCTTAAAATCCAAGTTAATCTACCTTTACCTTCTAAAATATTTTTTGAAACTATACACGCTCCCGCATTTTTGATAAATTCTGTATTAAATTCTGTCTTTTTAAAAAATTCTTTTAATTTACGAAACATATTTTTTAATCCTTTCATATATACTTTCTTTTTGCTTAATAAGAGCATTTTATATTTTTACAAAAAAATGTCATACAACATTTCTATTATTATATCATTATTATATAAATAGTTAAATAAGAACCCCACCCTTCCACGATGCTTCGCATCGGGTTGGTTCCCAGGAACCTTGTTGTTTCACAATAAAAAAGAGAAGAAATTTATTAATTTCTTCTCTAATAAGTTCATTATTTTAAAATATAAACTTTTACATTTCTTCTTCCGAATTTAGCAGCTTGAGATCTATTTGTAAAGCAAAGATCAATTCTATTTCCCTTTATAGCTCCACCTGTATCTTCAGCAACAGCATAGCCATAACCTTCAATATATAATTTTGTTCCTAAAGGAATTACTCTAGGATCTACTGCAACTACCCCATATCTAAGCTTTGTTCCCAATCTTGTTGTGCTATATCCACCATTTTCTGCTGGATCATTAGTATATGAAGTTGCATTCATAACTAGAACCTTACTATAGTTAAAGCTTCCATCACTACTACTATTATTACTAGTGCTAGCACTAGATGATTCAGTTTTTGATTTTTCACTAGTAGATTTTTCTGCTGTGGATTTTGCAGTACTTGATTCTTCAGATTCTTTCTTTTCTTCTTCTTTTGGAACTACTTTGCCGTCTACTAACTTCTCATTATCTTTTAAAGTAACTTGTTCTGAAACAGCATTTTCGTTCTTTTTATCTGAATTTGAATCTGAAACAGTAATTTCTCCCTTAGAATCATTAACTTCAAATCCTGTTACTTCTTCTTTATTTATTGAGGATAACAGTGATCTGAAATTTACATATTTTTCTAATTTATCAGTAGAAACATAATATAAATTTTTAGCTTCTGATTCTGTAACAAGTTTTTCAATATCCAAGTTCATAGAATCTGAATCCATAACTAAATAGTTATATCCACTCTTATCAGCCAAAATATAAGAACTTACCATATCTGTTAAATTTTTATTTTCTGATAAAACAACATTGTCATTCTTTCTTAATGAGAATCTATCCTTGAATGTTTTTAATAAATCTTTTCCGTCCAATGAATAACTTTTTATGTCTTTCTTATCTTTACCAGATAAATCATATATTTTTGACTTTAACTTTTCTGTAATAGAGTTAACTCCATCATAAAAGTATATGTTTTTTTCGTTTTTCACTTCTGAAATTATATTTTCATCAATTTCCTTAGTTGAATCATAAATGTACAAATTCATATTATAAATTCGTGCATAATGAATAGCTCCTAAAATATCAGAATCATTTCCTGAATCTACAACTAAAAGATCACGTTTTTCTGAAACTTTATTTACGTGATAATTTGTATCGTCTGGATTATCGGAACCAATTCTTTCGAATTTGATGTCTAAACCATTCAAAATATCATCTGAAATTGAACTTTTATCTCCAACAACATACACTTGCTCACTATTTTTTAAAATAGCTTTCGAAACGTCATCAATATTATTATTCTTTACAGGAATAACAACTCCACCCTTATCTAATGAAAGTAAACCTGCCAAACTGAAGCTAATTTTATCGTCTATATTAACTACATAAGATATCTTAGATGCACTACCTTTAGTGTTATCTAAAATTCTGTCGTTTACCTTTTCAATAGTTTTGGAATCGGATTCTGATGAGATTACAAATCCTTTAACCTTTTCGTCTGCAAGTGACTTAGATGAAAATCCAGAAAATGTAGCATAAACACACAAACATGCTAAAACACTTCTAAATATTGCTCTTTTCAAATAATCACTCCTTAATTAAATTAATCAGCAATAAGCTGACAATAGAATTATAATGATTTTCTCCAAAATCGTCAACAAAATTCCTATTTTTCAATGAATTTTTCAAAAAAAAATAAAAATTTAACAATATTTTTAATTCAAAATGAGTGTTTGTAACATTTTTGTAATTTTTTGAGAAATATAGTTCCCTAGTTTTCAAAGGTTACAGAATGGTTACAAAAAATGACCTGTTTTCCCAAGCGAAAACTAAAAAATATTAAAAAAATGTAATATCTGCTATTTTTTTACATTTTTTTATCTCTATTTTTTCTCGTATTTACTATATATGACATCAATGACATAGAAAAAATAAGGGCAATTCCTATTAAACTATAAATACTTACTGACTCTCCAAGTATTACTTTTCCCAAAACAACTACAAATACAATTCCTAAATAATTAAATATACTTACTTCAGAAGCATTTGCATATTGATAACTAATAGTTAATCCAAACTGACCTACTGCAGATGCAATTCCAATTAAAATCAAATAAATTAACATCTTAAAATCAGGAATATTTAAATTATTAAAAATAAAAGGAAAACTACAAATAGTTGAAAACAAAGAAAATACAAAGATTATAGTCTCAGTTCTTTCAGCCTTTCCTATTCTTGATACACACATGTATGCGATAGATGCACTAAGAGCAGAGCTCATTGCAACTAACGCGGGAAATAATCTAGAATTAAATTGTGGTCTTACTACAAAAATTGCTCCAATGAAAGAAAATGTTAATGTTAAAAATCTTTCTAATGTAAACTTTTCTTTAAATATAAAACAAGCAATTAAAACTACAAAAATAGGACTAGTTCTTTGCAATATTCCTGCATCTGCAACAACCATATGATTTATAGCATAAAAATTAAAAATAACTCCCATATATCCAAAAGCTGATCTCATTAGTAGTAATTTTCTATTCTTTTTTTCGCCTAAAAAACTACTACCTCTTATAAGAATATATATAGTACAAATAATAAGCATTACAAAATTTCTCATAAAAACTTGTTGCATAAGTGTAAATTGACCTGATGTTAGCTTTACAAAAATCTGCATAAAACTAAAACCAAGTGTAGAAATAATCATAAAAATAATACCTAATTTTAAATTTTTATTTTTGGAATTATCTACCATAATACCTCCTTATTAAAAAAATAAATGCCACGCAAGTGGCATTTATTAAAAATATAATTTTAAGAAATTATTATAATGATGCTTCATAATCAGCGTCATTAGTTAATTTTTCTAATTCAGCTGGATTAGACATTTCAATTTTGCAAACCCATGCAGCATAACAATCTTTGTTAATTTCACCTGGTTCATCGTCTAATAATTCATTTACTTCTATAACTTTTCCTGAAACAGGAGCGTTAATATCACTAGCAGCTTTTACTGATTCAACAGAAGCTAAAGATTCGCCAGCTTCTACTTCATCATCAACTTCTGGAAGTTCAACGTAAACAATATCTCCTAAGTGATCTTGTGCATAATCAGCTAGTCCAACTGTTACTACATTTCCTTCAACTTTTACCCAATCATGATCTTCAGTATAAAGTAATCCTTTTTCTACTCTCATTCTAATATACCTCCTAAAATTTTTACTATAACAATACATCCAATTATGTACTATTCTATTGGACATTCACTATAATATTATAGTATACTTAAATTATAGTGTAGATTGAAAAAAATTTCAATACCTTTTATTAATTTTTTAGTGTTTTTTTGAAATTTATTCGAAAAAATTTCAAAAATTTTTAATTATTTATATTAAAAAGTATAATTGCATTATATTTCGTACCAAATAAAGCATAGTAAAAAATAAAATAGTATGAATCTTTAACATAAATTTTAGCTATATATTTTTACTTTTTTAAAATATATATTTTTTTTATTTAAATTTTTTAAAAATTTTTTTGGGAAAACTTTTGTTTTTTAATGTTTTTAATTGATTTTTTTATAATTTGTTGTATAATATATGTTAATATATTTTTTTAGTAAATTTTGTTGTTAGACAATGAATTTTTTATATAACAAAAAAATACAAATTTGTATATTGTAAAATTTTTATTGTCATGAATAAAATTTTTAAAAGTATGTTTATAATAAATAATTTAATTTAGGAGGAGAAAATATTATGTGGGAAACAAAATTCCAAAAAGAAGGCTTAACATTTGATGATGTACTTTTAATTCCAGCAAAGAGTGAAGTTCTACCTAAGGATGTTAATTTATCATCACAACTTACAAAGAAAATCAAGTTAAATATTCCTATTATTTCTGCTGCAATGGATACTGTAACAGAACATAAGATGGCTATTGCAATGGCAAGAGAAGGTGGACTTGGTGTAATACATAAGAATATGCCTATTGAACTGCAAGCAGAAGAAGTTAAAAAAGTTAAACGTTCAGAAAGTGGTGTAATTAATGATCCATTTTTCTTAACTCCAAATCATAGAGTTCAAGAAGCTGAAGATTTGATGAGAAAATATAGAATTTCAGGCGTTCCAATAGTTAATTCAATGGAAGAAAAAAAATTAGTTGGAATTTTAACTAATAGAGATTTAAGATTTTTGGAAGATTATTCAGTTAAAATTGATTCTGTAATGACAAAAGAAAATTTAGTAACAGCTCCTTCTAATACTACTTTAGATGATGCTACAAAAATTTTAAGAAATCATAAAATCGAAAAATTACCTCTTGTAAATGAAAAAGGAATTTTAACAGGTTTAATAACTATTAAAGATATAGAAAAAGTTGTTAAATATCCAAATTCTGCAAAAGATGCACAAGGAAGACTTCTTGTAGCAGCTTCAGTTGGGACTGGTGCTGATACTTTTGAAAGAGTAGAAGCTCTTGTAAATGCTGGTGTTGATGCTTTAGTTATAGATACTGCTCATGGTCATTCTATGGGAGTTGTAAGAAAAGTTAAAGAAATTAGAGAAAAATATCCAGATCTTGATATTATTGCAGGAAATGTTGTAACAGCAGAAGCAACAAGAACACTTTTTGAAGCAGGTGCTGATGTTGTTAAAGTTGGTGTTGGTCCTGGTTCAATCTGTACAACAAGAGTTGTTGCAGGTGTAGGAGTTCCACAAATTACAGCTGTTTATGATTGTGCTACTATTGCAAGAGAAATGGGAAAAACAATTATTGCAGATGGTGGATTAAAATATTCAGGAGATGTTGTTAAAGCTCTTGCTGCAGGTGGAAATGTTGTAATGTTAGGTTCAATGCTTGCAGGAACTGATGAATCTCCGGGAGAATTTGAAATTTACCAAGGAAGAAGATTTAAAACTTATAGAGGTATGGGTTCTCTTGCTGCAATGGAAAAAGGATCAAAAGATAGATACTTCCAAGAAGAAGGTAAAAAACTTGTTCCAGAAGGTATTGAAGGAAGAATTCCTTATAAAGGAACTTTAGCAGATGCAATCTATCAAATCGTAGGTGGAATTAGAGCAGGCATGGGATATACAGGCGCTAAAGACTTACAAACTTTAAGAGATACTGCACAATTTGTCAAAATGACAGGTGCTGGACTTATTGAATCTCACCCACATGATGTTCAAATAATTAAAGAAGCTCCAAACTATTCTAAATAGAGAAAAAGGCTATTCGTTTTAAAGCGAATAGCCTTTGTTATTTTTATAATCAGAATACCATTTAGGTATAATTGTTTTAAAATTCTCATAATTTTCAAAAGTCTTATAAAATCTTCTCTTCATTCCAAGAATTTCTTTTTCTCCAAATTTTTCAGCCCATTTAATTGAATATAAGGTATAACAAGCGACATAAATTGCTTGAATTTTCCAAAATTCATTTGGAACATTATCTTCAAAATAAGAGTCAATCTGCCCTACACAGTATGGAATACTAAACTCTATCCCGAAACTTTCTAATTTATAAAATTCCTCATAAGAGTTGGATATTTCCCAACGATTAAAATCTATAACACCTATCTCATTATTTTCCATTAAAATTAAATTTGAAGGATGAAAGTCTCCATGTAAATAAGAATAATTTTTACAAACTTTATCTACATTCTTTTTAGCATATTTAATAAAATTATCGTCATTTTCAACTCTCACATCAGATAATTCATATTTTTCTATTTTATCCAATATTTTTATTTTCAGCCTATCATCAAAATTTTTGTCCTCAACTTTTAAACTGTGAATAGCTTTTAGAATTCTCCCTGCTTTTCTTCCAAGTAAATATTGCTCTTCTATTGAAAATTTTGGAAGTTCCTCACTTAAAGCAACTCCGTTAATCCAAGATAAGAGCATATAGACATTCTTTTTATCATTACATATTCCAAAACTTATAGGCTTTGACATTTCAAAGCCTAGTTTAGAAAATTTTGAAATAACTTCATATTCTTTCTTTTTTTGTTCATAAAGAGAAATGTCAGATAATCTTAAAAGCAAATACTCATCTTTATTTTTCAATTTTATCTTAAACTTTTCATCTTTAGAATATCCCTTATTTATTTTCTCAACACTCTCTACATCTTCCAGTTCTTTTATATCTTTTAAAAATTCAAACATATATTCTCCAATTAATTATTGATAAACTGCTCTACTTCCTCCAATCAATTTCGGTCTAGAAGTTAATGCTGTTAAATGTGCATTTCCTATTTCTTTTATTGATAATCTTACCGGTATCTGAACAAATTTAACATGCATTCCGATTGATGTATCTCCTATATCAAGTCCTGCTTTTGCAACTATTTTTTCTACAACCACAGGATTTTTAAATAATTCGTATGCAGAAGTAGCTACTCCACCACCCGCATTTTTTTGTGGTACTACATTAACTATTTCAAAATTATTTTTAATCGCAACTTCTTTTTCTATAACTATTGCTCTATTCAAATGTTCACAGCATTGAACAGCAAAATTAACTTTAATTTTATCTAATTTTTCTTTTATAGTTTCAACAATTAGCTTTCCTACTTCAATATCAGTGTCTTTTCCTATATGTTTTCCTTTTACCTCACTTGTACTACAACCTAAAACAAAGATGTCTCCCTCTTCAAATTTAGCTTTTTCGATAAGTTCATCCATACAAATTTCTAAATCTTCTCTAATTTTACCTAAATCCATAACGACCTCCTAAAAAGTACTAATCTTTTTAACAGTTTTTAAAAGCAAGATTAATCCTGTTACAGCAGAAATAAAATCAACTATCGGATAACTAATCCATGCTCCTAAAACACCAAATCTACCTACCATAATTATAACTATCGGAATATATAGAAGTGTTTCTCTATAAATTGATAAGAAAAAATTGTATTTTTCCTTTCCGACTGATTGAAAAAAGTATATACAAATGTAATAAAAACTTAAAATCGGAAAAACTAGAATTACATATTTAAAACTATCTGCAGCCATTTGTAAAAGTCTTTCGTCTTTTAGAAACAGACCTATAATAAATCTAACATTATAATTCATAAATATCCATATAAGAGTGGATAATGAAAATACAAAAATAAATCCTGTTTTTAAAATTTTCTTGATTTTAACAAAATTTTTCGCTCCATAGTTAAATGAAATAAGTGGTTGAATTGAACTACTTACTCCTATCATTGCAACAAACATAAACATAGAAACTTTTGTTATTACTCCTACTAGAATAATCGCATCATTACCACCAACCGGTAAAAGCAAATGATTAAGTACACTAATTAAAATGGCATCTGAAAATTCTATTATAAATGAAGAAAAACCTATCGTCAAAATATTAAATGAAATTTTGAGATCAAGTCTTGGAATTAAAGAAAAATTATTTTCTCTTTGTAATTTTTTTACAAAGATAAGTGAAAATAAAAAAGATATAAATTGGCTCGAAATAGTGGCAATCGCAGCTCCTTCTACAGCCATATTCAAATTTTTAATTAAAATATAATCTACAACTATATTTATTAAAGCTCCAATACTTGAAGCAATTAGCATAACTTTCATATTTCCGTAAGCTATGTTCATATAACCGAAAACCGTTGTAAATGCTAAAAAAATACTGCCACACATAACAATTCTTAGATATTTGATGGAATACATCAGAATATTATTTCTAGCTCCTAAAAACACGCAAATATTCTCAACAAAAAGAATTGATATTATTGTAACTGCAAATATAATAAGTAAAGTTAGTCCATTTACAGCTGTGGTATATTTTGTTATATCTTTATTTCTTTTTTCTCCAAGTCTTCTGGAAATTAAATTTGAAACTCCTATACCAAGACAAACAGAAATTGCAATAACAAGTCTTTGTAGCGGAAAAACTACACTTAAAGCTCCGATTGAATCGGCTCCGACATATCTACCAACGAAAAATGTATCAACCATATTATATAATTCCGCAATAAGAATACTCAAAATTCCCGGTATTGCAAAATGTAATATCGCCTTAACTATATTAGTTTCGTAGTAAATACTTTTCGTGTCCATTTTTAAACCTCTTTAATCCTCATATCCATTTGGATTATTTACTTGCCATCTCCAACTGTCTTCACACATTTCTCTTATTCCATATTTAGCTTCCCAACCAAGTTCTTCCTTTGCCTTAGTAGAATCAGCATAACATTCTGCAATATCTCCGCTTCTTCTTGGAGTAACTACATATTTTATCTTTTTACCTGTAACTTCTTCAAAATTTTTAATCATATCAAGAACACTATAACCTTCACCTGTTCCAAGATTATAAATCCTAACAGCCTTACTATCTTCAAACTTTTTAATTGCCTTTATATGACCTAATGCTAAATCTAAAACATGAATATAATCCCTTACACCTGTTCCATCTTTTGTTTCATAGTCATCTCCAAAGACTCTAACATAATCCAATTTACCAACCGCTACTTGAGTTATATATGGAACTAAATTATTAGGAATTCCATTCGGATTTTCCCCTATTCTACCACTCTTATGAGCTCCAATTGGATTAAAATATCTAAGAAGAATAATATTCCATTCATTATCAGAAATATATAAATCTGTAAAAATTTCTTCTAAAAATAATTTTGTTCTTCCATAAGGATTAGTTACAGAAAGTGAAAAATCTTCTTTTATAGGAACAGACTTCGGCTTTCCATAAACAGTAGCTGAAGAGCTGAAAATTAAATTTTTTACATTAAACTCTCTCATAACTTCTATAAGTTTTATGCTTCCATTAATATTATTATCATAATATTCTATAGGTTTTTCAACAGATTCTCCAACAGCCTTAAGTCCTGCAAAGTGAATTACTCCATAAATATCATTTTCTGAAAAAATCTTTCTAAGTATTTCTTTGTCTCTAATATCACCTTTGTAGAACTTGAATTTTTTACCACTAAGTTCTTCAATTATCTTTAAAACTTTTTCGCTGGAGTTGTAAAAATTATCAATTATTACAACTTCATATCCTTCATTTAAAAGTTCTATACAAGTATGAGAGCCAATATATCCTGCCCCTCCGGTAACTAAAATTTGTTTCATATTTATCTCCTATTTTATATTCTTAATTAATTCTCTACATCTAATTTCGTCTTTTTTTAATTGATCTATGAGTTCCTCAACAGAATTAAACTTTATATTATCCCTAAGTCTTTTTAAAAAGCAAAGTTCAATATCTTTTCCATAAATATCTTTATGAAAATCAAATATATGAGATTCTATTGTGGATTTTTTATTATCAAAAGTTGGATTATGCCCAACGCTTGAAAAACTAAAATATTCATTTTTATCTACTATAGTTTTGGTAAAATATACTCCCTCTTTTACCATTACATAATTAAAAGAAATCTCCAAATTTGCTGTAGGATAACCAAGATTTCTTCCTCTTTGAAAGCCGTGAGTTACTTTTCCCTTAATTGAAAAATTATCTCCCAACAAATCATTTGCCAATTCAATTTTTCCTGATTTTATGTATTCAATTATTTTTGTACTACTAATCTCAATATTATCATAGCGTAATTTATCAATAATGGTACAAGATAGACACTTTTCTTTCATATAAGACTTTATAAAATCAGTATTTCCTTCACGATTTTTTGAAAATTTATAATCTTCTCCAACCACAATATGTTTTATATTTAGATTGATAGTTAAAAAATCTAAAAATTCTTTCGGTGAAAGATTTTTAATTCTCTCAGAAAATTCAATGCTAAAAACATAATCTATTTTAAAACTTTCAAGTTTTTTTAATTTATCCTCAAAAGACATTATCCTACTTGCATTTTGATGAAAAATCAAATCTTTTGTATGATTTTCAAAAAGAAAAACTGCACTCTTATAACCTTTATTTAATTTTACATTATTTAATTCCGAAATCAATTTTTGATGTCCTCTATGAAAGCCATCAAAATTTCCTAGAGCTACAACAATGTCATCAAATTTAAAATCACTTTCCAAATTTAATTTAAAATGCTCCATAAAAACCTCTTATTTAATCCATATTTTACAATAATTATACAACAAAAAGTACTTAATTTCAATTTTAGAAATCGTAAGTCCTTTAAGTCTATAAAAAATCTTATTTTTGCCACATAAAAAAACACGTTCGTTTTGAACGCGTTCTCTCTATAATTTTTCTATTGCATCTAATATATCTGATAAGCAATCAGTATCTAATTTTTCTGCTTCACCTTCATCAACCATTTCAGGTATATTTTTATTTAGAGGTATCTTTGCAACATTTGTAAGACCGAATTTTCTTGAGATATAAGGTAAATCACTTTCACCGAATATATTTACTTCTTCATTACAGCAAGGACATTTAAAATAGCTCATATTTTCAACTATTCCTATAATTGGAATATTCATCATTCTTGCCATCTTAACTGCTTTTTCTACAATCATAGAAACTAAATCTTGAGGAGATGTTACAATTATAATTCCATCTACAGGTAAAGATTGGAAAACAGTTAGAGGAACGTCACCTGTTCCTGGTGGCATATCTACAAACATATAATCCACATTTTCCCATACTACATCTGTCCAAAATTGTTTTATTACTCCACCTATAACAGGTCCTCTCCAAATTACAGGATCAGTTTCTTTTTCGAGCAATAAATTTATACTCATTATTTTAATTCCATTTTCAGTTGTACAAGGAATGATTCCTCTTTCATCGATTTGAGCTTTTCTGTCAATCCCAAATGACTTAGGTATTGATGGGCCAGTAACATCAGCATCTAAAATACCAACTTCCTTACCTCTCTTCATCATTCCTGTAGCAAGCATAGAAGTTATTAAAGATTTTCCAACTCCTCCTTTACCACTTATAACACCAATAACTTTTTTTATATCACTAAATTGGTTTTGGTCAACCAATAAGCTTTCAAACTCTTCTGATACTCCACAGCTTGATGCACTAGGGCATCCTGAGCATCCTCCTGAACTACAACTATCACTCATAATAACATCCTCCTATATTTTCAGTTCTTCAGAAATATACATTTTATAGTAAATTCCTTTTTTGTCTAATAATTCTAAATGTGTTCCTTGTTCAAGAATATTTCCATTTTCAATCAAAACAATTTTATCACAATGCTTAATTGTTGATAATCTATGAGCAACAATAATAGATGTCTTTCCTTCTAAAATATCCTTCATCTTATTTTGAATAATTTTTTCAGTTTCAGTATCTATTGAAGAAGTTGCCTCATCCAGTATTAACAATTTAGGATTTTTTATCAAAGCTCTTGCAAAAGATATTAATTGCTTTTGACCGTTTGATATATTATACCCATTTTCTCCAATGACCGTATCTATCCCGTCAGGTAATTTAAAAACAAAATCATCTATTCCCAACAAACTACAAATTTCTAAAATCTCATCATTAGAAGCATCCTCGTTTCCAAACTTAATATTATCTTTAATAGAAATAGAGAAAAGCTGGGGTTGTTGTAATACATAACCTAAATTATTGTACAAACTAGTTTTATCAATATTTTTGTAATTTATTCCATCAAGATAAATATCTCCAGAAGTTGGATTATAAAATTTACAAATCAAATTAACTATTGTTGATTTTCCACTTCCAGTACTACCGATAAAAGCAACACTTTCTCCTTTTTTAATTTCAAAATTAAAATCTTTTAAAATTAATTTATCATCATCAAAATAATGGAAACTTACATTTTCAAATTTTATATTTCCTTCAAAGTTTAAATCACTTTTTTGATTTTCAATAATTTCATCTTCTTCATATAAAATTTGAAAAACTCTTTCTGCAGATGCCTGTGCAGATTTTAAATCAGTAAAAATCTGTGCAAGCATTTTAAATGGTTCAAATATTTGAAAACTATAAGTTAAAAAACTCAAAAAAGCTCCATAAGTCATAACATTTTTCATAACTGAAATTGATGAAAAATTAAAAGCAAAACCGACACCAATACTTGCAACAAACATAACAGCAGGCACAAAAATTGCTGAAATAAGTATAGATCTTAAATTGTATTTCCTATACTTTTCGTTAAATACCTCAAATTCTTTTTTCTTTTTGTCTTCAATTCCAAGCGCTTTAATTGTCTTTATATAACTTAATGACTCCGTATAGCTTCTTATAATTTTAGAGTTATAATCTCTTACCTTTCTTTGAAATTTCAAAATATTTTTTTGAAAAATTAAAGTTACAATATAGATTGCTGGTAAAATCAAAAATAACATCAAAGTCAATGTATAACTTAGATATAGCATTATTGTTATTGATATTAGCAAGACGATTATACTATGACAAGCATCTATAACTCCCCAACTAAAAACTTCACTTAATTTTTGAACATCTGAAGTTAATCTGGAAATCAGTTCGCCTGTTTCATATTTCTTTATATTGGTTACTGAAAATTTCTCAATTTTCTCAAAAACTGATTTTCTTATTTCCTTTGATACTTGATATTCAAGCTTACCTCCAAAAACATAGAAGCTATAAATTGCAAGAGTTGAAATTATTACAAGTGAAAAAAATCCAATCCCCGCAAAAATAAAACCCTTTAAATTCTGTTTTGTGATAAAATCGTCAGTTAATAATTTTATAGATAAAGGTACAACTGCTTGTAAAATTCCAGAAATCAAAACTACAAACATAAGCATATAAAGTTTTTTGTATTCTATTTTATAAAATTTTATTAAATCTCTAAAAACATTTATATTTACAACTTTCTTTTTATTCATTATTTACATCATATTCCTTACTTTGAATTTCATTAATTTTACTATACATCCCATTTTTCTTAATCAACTCACTATGTTTTCCGCTTTCAACTATTCTTCCACCATCCATAACAATTATATTGTCACAATTAGTTATCGTTGAAATTCTATGAGAAATTAAAATAGAAGTAAATTTTCTATCCATAGACTTTAGTGCATTATTTATTTTTAAATCAGTATTCATATCAACAGCACTTAAGCTATCATCCAAAATCAAAACTTCAAAAGGTTTTAATAAACTTCTAGCAATAGAAATTCTTTGCTTTTGACCTCCTGAAAGATTTATACCGTTATCTACTACGACGGTATCATACTTAGAAGAAAAATTCAAAATTTCATTATGTATAGAAGAAATCTTTGTCGCATCATAAACACTTTTTTCTTCGATATCATTATTTACAATCTTTACATTATCCAAAATAGACATATTAAAGAGTTCACTATCTTGCATAATTGCAGAAATTTTTTCTCTAATATATCTTTTATTTATCTCTTTTATATTAATACCATCAATTAAAATTTCTCCGCTTGTAGCTTCAAAAAATCCAAGTAATAAATATACTATCATACTTTTTCCACTACCAGTAGATCCGATAATTCCTAGACTTTCTCCTGAATTTAGAACAAAACTAATATTATCCAAAACAGTATTATCATTTATTTTTAAGCTAACATTTTTAAATTCAATCTTTTTAGAAAATGAAACATCTCTTATTCCATAATCATAATCCTCTTCTGGTAAATCTAAAACTTCATAAATTCTTGAGATTGAAACACTTGCCCTCGCCATATCACTAAGTAATTGTCCCATTTGTCTAATTGGCCAAATAATCATATTAATATAGATAACAAAAGCTATTAAATCCCCAAAATTCATTCTTCCAGCAATAGTTTCATATCCTCCAACTACTAAAATAATTGCAAGTTGTAGGAAAGTTAAAAAGTCATTTACTGCTCTAAATCTTGCAAAAGTCTTCATAAAATTATTTTGAGTTATATTAAATTCTTCATTTTTTTCTCTGAATAAATTTAAAATATAATCTTCTCTATTAAAAGCCTTTATAACTCTTATATTAAATAGAGCTTCTTTGATAAATACCATAAGCTCGCTTTCTGCTTCATCTGTCTTTTTAAAAATTTCACCAATTTTTTTATAAAAAACTGATGATAAAATGGCAATTACAATACAAAGAGTTATACTTATTGTAGCAAGCTTTAAATTTATTAAAGACATAACAACTATAACCAAAGCTATTGTGGCAATGGAGCCAAAGGCATTCACAAGTTGTGCTGAAAAGAGTTTTCTTACAGTCTCAATATCCGAAGAACTTCTTTGAATTAAATCTCCTGTAGAATAATCATTCAAGCATCTCATATCTAAATTTAAAAATTTATGATACATTTTTTCTTTTAAATTATATATTAAATTTTCACAGGCTACATTAGAATAATAATTTCTTAAAAAAATAAAAATACAACTAATACCTGTTAAAATAACAATTACAAAAGCTAATATGTAAATATTTTCTCTAAGATAATCTCTACCACCTATAAGATTAACAGCTTTTTCTAAAATATTGTATTTATACTCTTTATTTCCAATTATTGAATCTACTGTAATCATAATTACAATAGGTGTAAGTCCGGAAAAAATTTGTATAAAAATTGTAGAAATCATAGAAAGAAAATAAGTTAGTCTATTGTTTTTTAAAATCTTCCAAAAAAGTCTAATTTCTTTCAACATACCACCTCATAAAATACTTACATATATTTTAATCTAAATTAGGAAAAAAGGCAAATTTATTTGGATTTGTAAAGTTTTTTTGTTATAATACTTTAAGAGGTGATTTTATGTGTACAACTTTTTCTATTTTTAGAAATGGAGAAACACTACTTGGTAGAACTATGGATTTAAGATCTTATCATAGATATGAATTTAAGTATTTTCCAAAAGATTTTAACTACGAAGAAGATGTCTTTGGAAATAAATTATATACAAAATACAAAATAATGGGAGCAACTTTTAAAGATTATGACCATTTAATTGATGGAATAAATGAAAAAGGACTTTTAGGTTGTACCAACTCCTTTAGAAATGCTATTCATTTTAAAAAAGAGCCTGTAGAATCAAAAATTAATTTAACATCCACAAAGATTTTAAATGTATTTTTGACAAATTGTGAAACTCTTGAAGATATAAAAAATCTTGCTCCAAAAATTTATATAATTGAAAAATCTCTTGTTGATGAAAACAACTATTCAAGACATTATCATTATATGTTTACAGACAAAAACAATAAAAGTTTGATTGTTGAAATTGAAGACGGAAATTTAAAAGTTCATGAAAATAAATATAATATAATGACAAACAGTCCTAGCTTTACAAAACATATAAGAAATTTAGAAAAATATTTAGAAAAAAGAGAATTAAAGGGAAATATTTTCACTCCTACAAAAAGATTCATAAGAGCGTACATAGAATTAGAAAATTTAAAAACTAATAATTTTTTAGAAAATAACGAAAATATTTTATTTAATTCTTTAAAAAAATTTACGATTAGTAAAGAGGATTTGGAAAATCTTTCAGAAGATTCACAAAATATAACCCTTTACTATTCTATAAGCAATTCAAAAACTTTAAAATATTATTTCAAATATACAAATTTAGAAAATATTAATTCTTTTTCATTTGATGATTTTAAAGATGAAAATAGCAAAACTACAGTTCAATTTGTTTAACTAAAAAATGACTTTACAAAATGTAAAGTCATTTTAAATTTACTTGAAATATTATTCAAATACTATCTTATATTTTTCTTTTATTTCTTTTGTAGCATTTAAAAGATCTGATATAACTTTTTTCGCCACTTCTGCTGACTGTTCAAAAGCTCCACTTTCCCTTGCATCAGCTTCTGCGTTTTCTTTACCACTTTGAGTAAATTCTGCATAATCATCAACTTTAATAGGATTAAAAATAGAGTTCTTTTCATCATACACTTTTAAAGATTTCATATCCAGCTCATTTGATAATATTTTTGATTCAGGTAAAGTAACCTTTATAGTTTTATTAGCCTCATCAACCTCAACTTTTGTTTCTGATAAGTCGATTCCTAATTTTAAAATTCCTGTATAACTTACTATAAAACTTGACTTTGTAAATGGTAACTTGATATTAAATAAAGTGTTCCAATCTTCTCTACTGGCTATTTCTTTGTACTTATATTGTATAGTAGCCAATTCCTTCAATTCCTTAACTTGTACTCCAATAGTTTGATTAGTTATTTTAGGTTTTCCATTATCTGTTCCAAACCAAAAATATGAACATCCTATAATTAAAATTACAACTACTACTATTGCAGATACTTTTTTTAATAGTTTCATTATGAAATAGTCCTCCTAAACAAATAATAACGTAACCATTATATATATATATATAGGATGTCAAGTATTTTTTCTTTATTTAAATAAGAACCCCACCCTTCCACGATGCTTCGCATCGGTTGGGTTCCTGGGAACCTTGTTGTTTCACAATAAAAAAGCGAACAAAATTAAATTTTATTCGCCATATCCATTATTTTTTTAAATCTATGATTTACTCCCGATTTGCTAATTTTTAAAATCTCCGCCAATTCTTTTAATGAAAGAGTTGGATTTTTTAATCTTAACTCACAAAGTTCAAGTAAATTTTTATCTAAATTCTTTTTACCATATATTTTATAAACTTTATTTATTGCATCTATTTGTGCAAATGCAGTATTTAAAGTTTTATCAAAATTTGCCGTTTCACAATTTGTAAGTCTATTCGTATTATTCTTTATTTCCTTTATCATCTTTGTTTCTTCAAACTTGAACAAACTATTTACAGTTCCAATTAATGAAAGAAAGTCAGAAATCATTGTACTATCTTTTACATATACAATGTATTGATCCTTTTTTTCTATACTTTTTGCCTTTATTCCAAATAGCTTCAAATATTTTATTACAAGTTTTGCCAATTCATTTGAATTCAAAGTAAATTCAAGATGATAACTCTTGTCAGGATTTGCTATTGATCCAGCACCTAAAAAAATTCCACATAAAAAATTTTTAATAAAATTTTTACTTTTAGCTGAACCTTCATATAAATCATCTTTTAGAAAAAGACTATCCAAGTCAGAAAAAAAAGTATCTTGTAAAAATCTTTTTGAAATTTCTTCATCTTCTATTACAATTTTATACACATTGTTTTTTCTTAAATTGGAAATCTTTGAAACCATTATTTTCCCATCATAAGAATATAGAAATTTAAAGAGTTTAAAAATTCTTCTTATAATCGAATTATTTGTAGTTTCAAAACGAATTATAAAAGCAAAGTTACTGAAAACTATAGTTCCATTAGTTCTTATAAAAGCAGAAAGCTCAGAAATAGCAGAATCTTTTTCTACTATTTCTCTTCTTGAAAGTTCATTTTTTAAATCAGTTGAAAAAGCCATTATTTTCTTTTTCTCTTTTCATAAAAATAATTGGCACTCTTTAACATATTTCTTTCAGCATCATGCTTTACTAATTTCATAGCTTTATCATATGGTAAAAATATTGCTTCTACAAAACCTTCCTCTCTTTGTGGAATTAAATTCAAATCCTCAGGTTCCATATAAAAATAATGAACTGTTTTTTTCACTTTTTCCCCGTCATTATGTTGATAATCATATTTTACGAATCCTAAATACTTGATAATTCTAGCTCGTATCCCTGATTCTTCTTGAACTTCTCTAATAGCGGCAATCTCTCTAGTTTCATTATTTTCAAGCCTACCCTTTGGCAAAACCCATTCATTGCTAAATTTCTTCAACAAAAGAAATTCACCATTATGAATAACAACTCCACCGGCACTAACTTCTAGCATAAACCCTCCTATTGTCGTATCTCATATCTTCTTAATATTATAACACGAAATGAAATCACATTCAAATTACAAGTTTCAAGTAAAGATTGTTACTTCTTAAAATTTTGCTTTGAACAATAAAATTACGATTGATTATCTTAGAAGAATTATGATATAATATGTCTTGTGTATTTTAAGATAAAAAAGATTTTTTATAAAGGAGATAATAAATGAAATTAGGAATAGTTGGACTACCAAATGTTGGTAAAAGTACATTATTTAATGCAATTACTAAAGCCGGAGCTGAATCAGCAAATTACCCTTTCTGTACTATAGATCCTAATGTAGGTCTAGTTAATGTACCTGATGAAAGATTAAATAAATTGACAGAACTTTACAATTCAAAAAAGACAATCCCTGCAGTTATTGAATTTTACGATATTGCCGGTCTCGTAAAAGGAGCTAGTAAAGGCGAAGGTCTAGGAAATAAATTCTTATCTCATATTAGAGAAGTTGATGCTATTGTTGAAGTTATAAGATGTTTTGAAGATGAAAATATTGTTCATGTAGATGGAGAAGTTAATCCTCTAAGAGATGTTGAAACAATAAATTTAGAACTTATACTATCAGACCTTGAACTCGTTGAAAAGAGATTAGAAAAAGCTAGAAAATCACTAAAGGGAAATAAAAGTTTTAAAGAAGAAGTTGACCTCTTAGAAAAAATATTACCTGTTTTAGAAGAAGGAAAATCCATTAGATCTTTAAGTTTTGATGATAGTGAAAAAGCAATTTTAAAAAACTTTTCTCTTTTAAGTGTTAAGCCTATTATTTATGTTGCAAATGTAAATGAAGACGATATGCTTGATGAAGGAAAAAATAATGAGTATGTAAAAGTACTTGATGATTTTGCCAAGAAAGAAAATTCTGGAATCGTAGTAATCAGCGCACAAATTGAAAAAGAAATTTCAGAACTTGAAGAAGATGAACAAATTGAATTTTTAAACGATTTAGGTATTTCTGAAAGCGGTGTTTCAAAGTTAATAAAAGAGAGCTATAATCTTTTAGGACTTATGAGCTTTTTAACTGCAGGACCGGAAGAAACAAGAGCTTGGACAATTAAAATTGGAACAAATGCTGTAAATGCAGCTGGAAAAATACATTCAGATATTCAAAGGGGCTTTATCAGAGCTGAAATTGTAAATTATGATGATTTAATTTCCCTTGGAAGTATGGTTGCAGCTAGAGAAAAAGGACTTGTAAGGCTTGAAGGAAAAGAATATATTATGCAAGATGGAGATGTAGTTTACTTCAGATTCAATGTATAATAAATAAAGGGATTAAAAATGAGAAAAAAATTATTATTAATGTTGTTAGTATTGACAACTATTGTAGGCTGTGGAAAGAATGAAGAAAATACGAAAGAAAAAGAAAATGCTCAGTCAACAATTACTGAAGAACAAAAAAGCGAAATTACTAAAAAAGTTAAAGAAAGAGAAACTAATAAGATAAAAGCAGAAGTTCATAAAGAAATTTTATCTAAATTTATAGAATTTTTATCTGAAAATTCAGAGAATGAATTTAAAATAGATTATAATATAAATGCCGATGCAATAACACTTCTTGCTGTTGGAGAAATGAAACAATCATTAATTGAATCATTAAATAGTGATAATCTTGACGAAGAATTAAAAGCACTTGGAGATAATCTTAAAAAAAGCGAAATAGATGACTTATTTCCAAATGTTAAATTATACTTTTTAAATCCAGAAAAACCTGATACTGTAGCTTTAATTTATAAAAATGGAGAAGTTACAAAAGTAGAAGAAGAATTAAATATTAATGAACAAAAGATTGAAGGAGAAGATAAAATTTCTTCTGAAGTTTTAACTGCTGACGAAATAAAAAAATTAAATCTCAAACAAAAAAAGAAACTTTATCTAAATTTATAGAAATCTTTCAAAAAGAAATAAAACAAGCTGGAGATGTCGAATATAACGAAGAACAAGATGCTATAAATGTTAAACTAAAAGGTCAAGCAAAAGAAGGGCTTATCCAAATGTTAAAATTCAAAGATACTCAAAAAGCTCAAGAAACATGGAAAAAATCCTGTGAATACTTTGTATATTCATCAAATCTTATAAATAAAGTTTTATCAGATATGGTAATAAATATTTTATATCCTGATGATAGTAAAATATTATTATCTTTGAAGAATGGTCAAATTATAGAGGATAATTTTACAAAATAGTATTGTTACTTTACTATTCTACAATACTTACTATTTTGTGAATCAATAATAAAATTATTATGTAATAGAAAAGACTGTGTTAGAACACAGTCTTTTCTTATAATATTTGTTATTTTCCTAAAATACTTTTTACTTCTTCATCTTTTAATTCATAATTGTAAAATAATTTATAGAATTCTTTTACTTCTTTTTCCATATCATATTTATATATATCAGGATAAACTAAATTACCAAGCCATTTCATTCCGATTACTCTGTTTGCTGCAGGAGGTCTTCCAAAAAAGTTATAAGGTCCACTAGGTGCATAAAAAACTTTATTTTCCTTTACAGCTTTTAGATTTTTAAAAGTTGAATCACCTTTTATTTGATCAGCCAATTCTTTTGACTCAAAAATTAAGAAATCAGGATTTACTTCTGATAATTTTTCAAAAGGAATTTCATTTCCTGAACCACCTTGAACTTTTTCAACAGTAATTGCATTTTCTGCTCCTATGAATTCTATGATATCAGCATGAATAGAACCTTTTGCATTCGCAAATAATCCTGTTTTTCCTCCACCATAGTAAACTTTCTTAACATCTTTTATCTTCGCTTTATTTTCTTCAATTTCCTTATATGTTTTCTTTATATAATCTGAAAGCTCTTTTCCTCTTTCTTTATCTCCTAAAACTTCTGCAAGTCTTTCAAATGCTTCTGGCAATTTATCAAGAGTTAATTCTATAAAAACTACAGGAATTTTTAATTGTTCTTGAAGCTTATTTAAATCTTCTTCAATTCCTTTTTTCTTTTCACCCATATCAATTATTACATCAGGTTTTGCATTAATAACTGCCTCCATATTTAGATTGGCTTTTTTACCATAAAAGGCTCCAAATTCTGGTAATTTTTTTAAATCATCTGAAATGTACTTTTCAGTACTTTGAGAAAATTTTGATGCAATTCCAACCAACTTCTTTGGTTCATAAATATGCAACATAACTTGTGCGGGATTCCCTGATGGTGCAACCTTAGTTATGTTTTGTTTTAAAGTAACTTCTCTACCTAAGTCATCTTTAAAAACTCTTGTTTCTTCTTTTGTTTCTGTTTGTTGTTTTTCTTCCTTCTTTTCAGTATTTTTTGAACAAGCAGTAAACAGAAACCCAAAAGCTAAACAAAGCGCTAAAATTCTTTTAAACTTTTTCATATTTCCTCCTTTTCAACTACCACAATTGCTGTGTTTTTAGGTTTACAATAATATTTTGTAAAAACTTCTCCATTGTAGCTGTAATTTATATCTTTTACATTAGATAACAAATTAATTCCTTCTTCTCCATACCATTTTTTTAAATACTTCATAACCTCTTCATCGTCTTTTAATGGCTGACCAAATTCAAAAGTTTGTCTATAAATTTTATAAGTAACTTTTCTTTCTTCAAGAAATTTACAAATATCCTGAATTGTATTTTTATTTGGATTATGTACAATCTCATTTTCAATATCATTTCTAATTATAATCATTCTTTTAGAAAATAAATTATAAAAATTATAAAAATAATCTTCAATATTCCCAAAATGAGAGAATAAAATATTGTCCCTCTTCCCTATTTTTTCTATAAGTTCCCCATTATAGCAGTCAGAGCAAATTGTTTTAAAATTTTTAATTTTATTTTTAGCTATGCTTTGTTCCAAAAGTTTTAAAACATGCTCATCATAATCTACCCCAACTATATCACTGAAATGATTAGATAATTTCATCGGTAAAATTCCTAATCCACAACCAAAGTCAACGAGACTTTCTCCTTTTGGAATGATTTTCTTTATTTCTGAAGTCATATTGTCGTGGTATTTTGTGTATTCAGAAGCAACTAAATACCATTTTATTCTATCTTCATTCCAAAACATAATCTTGTCTAACCTCCTTATAGTCAGGAATACAGAATTTCCCATTTTCAGTTTCAATTAAATTTATAGGAACATTATATAGTTTTTCTAAAATTTCTTTATTTAAAATTGAAATATCTCCAAAATGAATTTCCTTATTTTTTTTAACAATCAAAATTTTATCTGCATAAGTTAATGCATGATTTGGATTATGAGTAGTAATTAAAAATCCTATATTTTTTTCCTTTAATGAATTACAAATCTCCATTATCTTAAGTTGATTGCCATAATCTAAGTTTGCAACCGGCTCATCCATAAAAATGTAGTTATTAGCTTGTAACAATGCTCTAGCAATTAACACAAGCTGTCTTTCTCCACCACTAATTTGTCTATAATTTTTATCTTTTAGATAAGAAATTCCTAGAGTTTTTAAAATTTCAACAGATTTTTCATAATCTTCTCTAGTTGTCTTATAGAAAAATCCATCTTTTTTAGAATAATTTCCCATTAAGATAACATCAATAACTTTATAGTCAAAAGCTGGAAAATGAATTTGTGGAATATATGAAATAAATCTTGAAAGTTTTTTACTATCTAATTCTTTTAAATCAAAATCATCAATAATTACATTTCCATTTTTTATAGGAATAAGTTTTAAAAGTGCTTTTAATAAAGTTGATTTTCCAGCTCCATTTTCTCCTAAAATGCAGATTATTTCTCCTTTATTTAATGAAAAACTAATATCTTTTAATATTTCATTCTTCCCATAAAAAACATTTAAATTTTTAATCTCTATCATAATCTCTACCTTTTTTATAAATCAAATACAAGAATATTGGAGCACCGATAAAAGAAGTAACTATCCCTATTGGAATTTCTGAAGTAGTAATATTTCTACATAAAATATCTACGACAAGTAAAAAACTAGCTCCTAAAAGTCCAGACGCAGGAATTACAAATCTATAATCATCCCCAAAAATAAGTCTTGAAAAATGTGGTATTACAAGTCCAATCCAACCTATTATACCTGTAACCGCAACACTTGAAGCAGTCATAAGTGTTGCAAAAAATATTATAATAAATCTTATTTTTTCAGTATTAAGTCCAAGTGTTTTAGCCTCTTCTTCACCCATTGTAAAAATATTTATTTCTACTTTATAAAGATTAGATACAATAAGTCCTGTTACAATTGGGAAAAAGATAAATTTAAAGTCTATCATTTTTACAGAAGCCAAAGAACCCATAAGCCAATATGTTATGCTTGGAAGTTGGTTTTCTGTATCAGCAACAAGTTTTACAAAGGAAATTAAAGATGAAAATAAACTTCCTATCATCATTCCAGTTAAAATAAGCCCTAAAATTCTATCGCTTCTAAAAATTTTACTTAAAGTGTAAGTAACAAAAACTGAAATAATACCTAAACTAAAAGATAATAGTGTTATTTCAAAAAAATTAAAATACATAAGTATTCCAAATGCACTACCAAATGCAGCAGCTTGAGTTGTTCCTAAAATATCAGGACTTACCATAGGATTTTTTAAAAGTCCTTGATATAATGCTCCACTAGTAGAAATTCCCGCTCCTACTAAAATTGCACACAAAACACGAGGAATCCTTATATTCCAAATCACCGTACTTGCAGGTGAATTATCAACTATTCCATAAAAAAATCTATCAGTTATCACTTTTATTACATCCAAAAATTTGATTGGATATCGTCCAATACTAAAGGAAAAAATAAAAGCTAAAACTAAAAAAGCTACTAAAAATAAGAACTTTATTCTTACTTTTTTATCAATCATAACTATGTTCTCCAAAAAATATAACGTTATATAAATTATAAATTATTAATATGAAAAAGTCAACGAATATCAGTCTTTGTTTATGGCTAACTATGTAGTAAAGTCAAAATTTTAAACAAAAAAACAGTAAGACAATTTGATGATTTACTGTTTTTTTACAACCTTTAATGAATTGATTTTTATTGCGAAGCAACAAGGTTCTCGGGTACCCTCCCGATGCAAAGCATCGTGGAAGGGTGAGGTTCTTATTGTGAAGCAACAAGGTTCTCAGGCACTCTCTCTATACAAAACATCGTGTAAAGTTGTGGTTCCTATCGATATAAGATATCATAACTATTAACAAACTTTTTCACATAAAAGCTTGACAGTTATAAAAGTTTCAAATATACTTATTGTAAGGAGTACATCGCAAAAAAATAGGAGGTGCTATTATGATATCAAGAGAATTACATTTTAGGATATTACTTATTATTCTTATAGTACAAAATATATATATTTATAAGAAGTATGTTATACCGACTATGAAAAATAATGGAACTTATGAAAAATATAAATGGTATTCCAGAATCGGCTCAATAGTTATGGCTTTAATTATTGGTTATGCAATATATTTTTTGTTTTTTGCTCGATAAAATCAAATTAACATAAGACCCCACTCTTCCACGACGCTTCGCATCGGGTGGGTGCTCGGGAACCTTGTTGTTTCTCAATAAAAAAATAGACAATATATGAAATTGTCTATTTTTTATTTTAATATTTAATTGATAATTTTCTTATTTTAATTTTAATCAAGTCTAAAAAACTCTTCTAATGTGATATTATTTTTTAACATTTTATTTGCGTTTTCTACACCAACATAACGAAAATGCCATGGCTCGAACTTAAAATTAGTTAAGTTTTCCTTATTTTCAGGATAACGAAGAATAAATCCATATTTATGGGCATTTTTTATAAGCCAGTGAAATTCTTCAGTTTCTTTAAATGCTTCTGTTAAATTTTTTTCTTCATCTTTACCAATTATATCTAAACTTTGTCCTATTTGTGATTCATTATGCCCTGGTGCAGCATACATTGCATAAATAACAGCTCCATCAGGTTTTGGTGCATTTTTATGAATTTCTTTTTGCTCTTCATAACTTACATAATCTTTAGATAAATTAAGAGTTATTTTTTCTCTATTTGCATCTACTTTCATTAATTCAAATTGCTTTTCAACAAATTTATCCATTTGTGGATTAAAATCACTTGGCAATCCATATTCAGTATTTACTAAAAGTATTCCCTTTATAACTTTAAAATTTTTATCTTTGGATACATTTTCTATATTTTTACTCTTAACAAAATAAAAATTATCATTATATTTTATTTTACTTACTCCATCTTTATAGCCATAAACTTCAAGATACTTTTCCTTATCAATTTTACCTTTTTGAATAGAAAGATTTTCATTTTCATAAATAGGAGTTTTTTCCAAAGTTTTTGCATAATTTGTTAAAATATCAGAAAAATCTGTAACTTCAGGCAAAGATAAATTTTCAAAATTATAAGGTAAATCTTTTTCTATTTCCGACTTTTTATTTTTATTTTTAGTATATAATGAAAATACTACATAGGAAATAATTAATACAAAAATTGCTACTATAAAAATAAGTCTTCTACTTTTTGTCTTTTTCAAAATTACCCTCTATCTTATTATATCTTAATACATAATTAAAGGGATTTAGAAATCTAAATCCCTTTAAACTACTTTTTATTCAACATCTAATACTTTTCTTCCTTTATACATTCCTGTGTCAGGATTAACTCTGTGAGGTACAACCAATTCATTAGTTTCAGGATCTCTAACTAGAGCCACTTTAGGTAATCTATATGAAGATGCTCTTCTTTTATCTCTTCTTGCTTTTGAAGTTTTTCTCTTAGGTACTGCCATTATAACACCTCCTCTGAATTCTTATAACATATACCTCCGTTTTAAACGGATAACAGAAATATTATACTACAAAAAAATTAATTTGTCAACATTATTTTACTAAATTCATAGTATCTCTTGCAATCATTAATTCTTCATTTGTAGGAACTATTAAGACTTTTACTCTTGAATTACCAGCTGAAATAACAGCTTCTTCTCTTGTATCATTTTTAGCATCATCAATAATAATTCCATATTCTTCCATGTTTTCTAATATTAATTTACGCATTGAAGCTGAATTTTCTCCAATACCACCAGCAAATGAAATTGCATCTACATGACCTAATTCAGCCATAAAACCACCAACATATCTTCTTACTCTTGTGATAAACATATCTAAAGCAAGTTGCGCTCTTTCATTTCCTTTTTCAGCTGCTTCTTCTAAGTCTCTAAAGTCTGAGCTTAATCCTGAAACTCCAAGAACTCCAGATTTTTTATTTAAAATTTGATTCATTTCATCAGCTGAATATCCTTTTTCATTCATTAAGAATGTCATAACTGTAGGATCTAAATCTCCACTTCTTGTTCCCATTACAAGTCCTTCTAACGGAGTTAATCCCATTGTTGTATCATAACATTCTCCGTTTTTAATTGCAGCGATTGATGATCCATTTCCTAAGTGAACAGTAATAATATTTAAGTTTTTCTTATCTGTATTTAACAATTCAGCAGTTCTTAAAGTTACATATCTATGGCTTGTTCCATGGAAACCAAATTTTCTAAGTCTATAATCTTCATAGTATTCATAAGGAATCGCATACATAAATGTTCTTGCTGGCATTGTTTGATGGAATGCTGTATCGAATACTGCAACATTTTGTTTTCCAGGAACTAGGCTTTCACAAGCTTCAATACCCATTAAATTTGCTGGGTTATGTAGTGGTCCAAATTTAATAAATTCTTTAACTTTTGCTTTTACATTTTCATCAATTATACATGATGCTGTTAATTTATCTCCACCATGAAGTACTCTATGTCCAATTGCATTAACTTCGTCCAAGCTCTTAACAACTCCAAATTTTTCATGAACTAAAGCATCAAATACATGTTTGATAGCTGCTGTATGATCTTTCATTGCTTCTTCAACAACTAATTTTTCACTTCCAACTTTGTGAGTTAATTTTGAACCTTCAATTCCAATTCTCTCAACTAATCCCTTACATAATACACTTTCATCAGTCATATCAAATAATTGATATTTTAAAGATGAACTTCCACAGTTAATAACTAAAATTTTCATTAATTTCCTCCTAATTTTTAAAAAAGCATATTTTACATACATAGATATTTTACTATTTTGAGCTGAATAAGTCAATACAATTTTTTATTATAATCTAAAATCACCAGCTATTATTCTTCGAAAATATCAACTTTTTCTTTTTTAATGGTATTTTTTCTTTGCTTAAGAATTCCCATGATAAAAAATACAGTACCACAAATAACAAAAATTGTTCCGAAAATTGCAGTTATCCAAAATGGCGCATTCTTTTCTTTAATATATTTTAACATTGAAATTAGTAACATAATTCCAATAGCAAACTGTGAAACTCCAATAGAAATAAACATTGAATATCTTTTTCTAACTTGTTTATTAATATCTTTACTATCTGAATATAACTCTAATTCTCCATAAGCTTTATTTTTTCGCATATATACTCTTCCTGCATATTCTGCAACTATAGTAATTCCACTTTGTTCTATAAAATTAAGATATTCTTTTTTCTTTTCTCCAGAATAGTTTGGAATATCAATCTTATATTGATACTTAGCAGGTGAAACATCTTCAAATTCATAATTTCCATTGCTATATCCTATAAGCATAAGTCCATTTTCTCCCTGTTCATTTAACCATTCTTCTTCTTTACTAATGTCCAAAAAAGTTTTTTTAACTGTTGTTTTCATTGTTTTTCTCCTTTACTGTTCTCGCATTTTTCAATAATTCTTCTAAACGAATAAGTTCTAACTCAAAATATTTTTTTCCTGTATCTGTTATAATATATTCTATTTTTCTATCTTGAGGTTCATTATCCAACTGTCTAATCCAGTTCTTTTTTTGTAGTGTGTCTAATGCCCCATAAAGTGTTCCTGCTCCAAGATTTACTCTATTATCAGTCATCTCTGCAATATCTTTCATTAAAGCATATCCATGAGCTGGGTTATGAAGACGAAGTAAAATATAAAAAACAGATTCTGTTAAAGCTCCACTATTAGTTTGTCTTCCCATTATTTCTCCTTTCTATTACGTTTTATGATATATCGTAATTAAAGTATATCATAAAACGTAATAGTTGTCAACACTTTAATAAAAAAATTTTTTATTTGTAAAATATAGTAAAATCAGCAATAATAGGATATTTTATTAAGAGATTCTTGTTGTTTCACAATAAAAAAAGCAGAAATTTTTTTAATCTCTGCCTTCTATAATATTATTTTTTAAAATTTATTTTATTTTCATTACCATTAATAAGTCTTACAATATTACTTTTATGTCTATATATACTTAAACTTGCTAGAAATAATAATGTTAATAGTACATAAATATTTCTATATTTAAAAAATATATATGATATTGGTAAAACGGAAGTTGTTGCCAACATTGACCCCAATGATATATATTTAGTCAATACAACTATTGTAATAAATATTAAAATCGCCACAATTGCAATTTTATAGTCTAAAAATATAATAAATCCAAAAGAGGATGCAATACCCTTTCCACCTTTAAAATTTAAAACTATAGGCCAGTTATGTCCAATAACAACAAAAATTCCTGCTAAAAGCACACCATTTAATCCTAATAGCTTCATTCCTATAAAACAAGCTAAAATTGATTTTAAAAGGTCAACAATAAATGTTAGAGCTCCCGCCTTAATACCAAAAACCCTTAATGCATTCGTCGTTCCCGCATTTTTACTTCCATAATCTCTAATATCTTTATTAAATAACAACTTTCCAAAAATCATTCCACCAGATATATTACCTAAAAAATAAGCAATAATTATACAAAATATAAATTTAAACATTTTCTTCTCCCCTTGCTCTAAGTTCAAAAACTATTGGAGAAGAAGTAAATGAAAAATTCTTTCTAATTTGATTTTCTAAATATCTCAAATATGAAAAATGCATCAACTCCACTTTATTAACAAATATTACAAACTTCGGTGGCCTAACCGAAACTTGACTTGCATAAAATATTTTTAGTCTTTGTCCTTTATCAGTAGGTGGTGAATTATGAACAACTGCATCATTTATAATATCATTTAAAATTCCAGTTGAAATTCTTGTACTATAATTTTCATCTGCAATTCTTATAGCATCAAATAATTTATCAATTCTTTGCCCTGTTTTAACTGAAATAAAAACAAGTTGTGCATATGGAACAAAGCTTAATTTAGTTCTTATATCATCTTCAAAAGCTTTATAAGTTTTATTGTCTTTAACGATTAAATCCCATTTATTAACTGCGATAATTAAAGATTTATTCTGTTCTTTAGCAAAACCAATAACTTTTGTATCCTGTTCCGTAACACCTTCTGTAGCATCAATCAAAAGAATTGCAATATCTGATCTTTCAACTGCATTTAAAGTTCTTACTACACTATATCTTTCCAAGTTTTCAGTTATATTCTTTTTTCTTCTTAGCCCCGCAGTATCAGTGAAAATGTAAGTTTTCCCATCAATTTCAACTCTAGAATCTATAGAATCTCTTGTAGTTCCCGCAATATCAGAAACAATCATTCTTTCTTCCCCAAGAATTCTATTCATTAAAGAGCTCTTACCTACATTAGGTTTCCCAATTAATGCAATTTTTGTTACTTCATCTTCTTCACCTGTATATTTATTTTCAGGAAATTCTTTAATAATTTCATCAAGCAAATCTCCAAGTCCGAAACCTTGAGTCGCAGATATAATATTCAAATTTTCAAAACCAAGTTCATAAAACTCATAAACTTCTGCAGGCATTTTATGAGTATCAACTTTATTTACAGCTAAAACAACTGGCTTTTTAGTTCTTCTTAAATAGTTTGAAATTTCTCTATCTTCATCCATTAAGCCATTTTTTCCATCAACAACAAATAAAATTACATCAGCATTTTCCATTGCAACATCTGCTTGAGCTTTAATCTTTTGTAAAATAATATCATCACTATTAGGCTCAAGGCCTCCTGTATCGCAAAGAATAAAATGTTTATTTTGCCATTCAGCATCTTGATATAATCTATCTCTCGTAACACCGGGAGTATCTTCAGTAATAGCAATTCTTTTATTTATAAGTTTATTAAAAAGTGTTGATTTCCCAACATTTGGTCGTCCAACTACACAAACTAAAGGTCTTTCCATAAATTCACCTCCACTTTCTTAATATATTTTAACATATTTTGTTATTTAAAAAAATAAGCTCCTATAAAGGAGCTCATTATTATACTGGATAAATAGAAACTTGTTTTTTATCTCTACCTTTTCTTTCAAATCTTACAACACCAGAAACTTTAGCAAAAAGTGTATCATCTCCACCCTTACCAACATTTACTCCTGGGTGTATTTTTGTTCCACGTTGTCTAACTAAAATATTTCCTGCAAGAACGAATTGTCCATCCCCTCTTTTAGTACCTAATCTTTTAGCTCTACTATCACGACCGTTCTTAGTACTACCTAAACCTTTTTTACTGGAAAAAAGTTGTAAATTAATTTTTAACATACTCTACACCTCCTTATAATAAATCTCAATATATTTATTATATTCTTCTTTCAATGATATAATGCCAACTTCAAAAGTTTTTATTATCGTCTGAATATCTCTAACCTTAGCTTCATCTAAATTTTCAATATCTATCATCATCTTTAAATATCCATCTCCTACATCTATATCCATACACTTAGGGTCTATGGAACAGATTTTTTCAATAGAATTCGGTGTATTCATAGATAAAATAGATAATGATGCACAGAGAATATCATTCTCTTCACTAAAATCAGCATGTCCATCCATTTCAAATCCGTAATATAAATCTTTTTTCTTAAAAATATAAATATCAGTCATTAAAATGCAATACTTTCAATCTTAACTTTTGTAAATGGTTGACGATGTCCTTTTTTCTTTCTATAATTTTTCTTAGCTTTGAACTTGAAAATTATAACTTTCTTTCCTCTTCCATGTCTTTCAACAGTTCCTTCAACCTTAGCTCCTTCAACCAATGGAGACCCAACTTTAATATCTCCATCTTTAGAAACTAAAAGAACTTTATCAAAAGATACTTTAGAACCTTCTTCAACGTTTAATTTTTCAACAAAAATGCTTTGTCCCTCTTCAACTTGGTATTGTTTACCACCAGTTTCAATTATTGCGTACATAGTGCACCTCCTCATTCTTAAGTCTCGCCGAAATTAGGTGCTATGCTTTAAAAACCTAATCCGTGCGGTAACACAACAAGTAGTATATCATAAAAATAACAAAAAATCAAGATTTTTCAAAAAATTTTATATTATTTTAATTTTATGGTATAATAATTTATATTATTTTAAAAATAAGATAAAAGTAATTATATAAAAATCAAAATGATTGTTCTTTGAGGAGGTTTTTTATGTCAGAGAAAAAAATAAGAAGTATACAATCAAAACCTAAAAATAAGAAGCAAAGTTCTGGAAAATCAATTTTCAAAATTTTAACCATAACTATATTGACTATTCTTATGCTTGGAGCAGGAATTACAGGAATTTTTGCAACAACATTCGTAGATATTATGAAAGATGCTCCAGTTGTTGATACGTCTAATATAAATGAACTAATGATTCAATCTTCTAAAATTTTAGATAGAGATGAAAATGTAGTTGAAAAAATAGAAAACTTAGAAAATAGAACAATTGTAAAACTAAGCGATGTTCCTGAACATTTGGTAAATGCTTTTATTTCTATTGAAGACGAAAGATTTTATACACATAAAGGTGTTGACCCCATTGGTATTGCAAAGAGTCTTTTCGATACTGCTAAAGGTAGACTTAGAGGTGGTTCAACAATCGCTCAACAATTAGCTAGAAATTTATATCTTTCTAATGAAAAGAAAATTGAAAGAAAATTGAAAGAAGCATATCTTGCAATTAAAATTACAGATAGTTTAAAAAGAGAAGGTGTTCTTGAAGCTTATTTAAATAGAGTTTTCTTAGGGCAGCATTCCTATGGTGTGCAATCAGCAAGTCAAGGGTATTTTTCAAAAGATGTAAAAGATTTGACTATTGCAGAATCTGCACTTCTTGCAGCTATTGTTCAAAGTCCATCAAACTATTCTCTATATAAGACTATTAAGCCAGAAAATGTAAATGATGAATCTTCTGTTATAAAAGATTTAAATATCAATGGTCAAGTTTATAAAGCAGTATATAATCCTAAAGTACTAGATAGACAAAAATATGTTTTGAAAAAAATGTATCAACTTAAGAAAATAACTAAAGAAGAATATGAAGAAGCTCTTAAAGAAGATGTATTTGCTGCTATCAAGCCTAATAAGGGATTTGAGAGAGAGGTTTCAACTTACTTCACAGAATATGTTAAATACCAAGTTGCTGAAAAGCTAATGAAAAAGTATAATTATACAAAAGAAGAAGCCTGGAATAAAATATACAATGGTGGTTTGACTATTCATTCTACAATGGATCAAACTATTCAGAAAAATTTAGAAAATCTTTATAGTGATTTTGCAAATGTTATGAAGGCCCCAAAAAGTGGTGGACCTGCATTTGCCTCATTTAAAAGAGATAGATCGAATAATATAACTGATTCTAATGGAAAGATAATATTATATAAAAAATCTAATATTATCGATGGAAATAATAATATTATAATTCCAAAAGGAGAATTTACCATAAACGAAGATAAATCTTTGGAAATTAAGAGTAATAGAATTTCCATGTACCAAAATGTTTTAGCGGTATCAAGTTTCTATACTATTAATAACCAAAACAATCTTGTAACCCATGGAATAGGAAGTTTTCAAGTCCCTGAGGAAAATTTAACTATTGAAAATGAAAAAACTTTTAAAATTTCTGCATCTTTCTTTGAAACTTATAAAGATTTTTATAATGTAAATGATAATGGAGATTTAACTTTAAACTCAAAATACTTCCAAATAGATGAAGATGGAACAGTTCAACCACAATCCTCTTCTGTAGTAATCGACCATACTAAAGGCGAATTAATTGCAATAATTGGAGGTAGAGAAACAAAAGGTAATCCTCTAAATAGAGCTTATAGAGTTCCGAGACAACCAGGTTCTACTATGAAACCTATCGGAGTATATACACCTGCACTTGATAATGGATATACTGCTGCTACTGGAATTGAAGATGCTCCACACTATAATGATAAGCACGAATTGTGGCCAAAAAACTGGTATAATGGTTATAGAGGTCTTCAAACTCTTAGAGAAAGTATTGTTCAGTCTATAAACGTAAATGCAGTTAAAACGCTAGAAAAAATTGGAATTGAAAAATCAAAAGAATATTTGAAAAGATTTGGTTTAATAAATGAAGAAAATGAATTAGATGATACTTATGTTTCAAGGTCAGAAAATATTGAATATAATGACGAAAACTTATCAAGTATGGCTTTAGGTGGTATGACAAGAGGTATGACTAATTTAAAAATGACCGCTGCTTATGCCTCAATAGCAAATGATGGAAAATACCTTGAACCTATTTCATTTACAAAAGTAGTCGACTCTACAGGTAAAGTGATTTTAGAACCAGATCAAAAGCAAAGAGAAGTTACGTCAAATGCTAATGCGTTTATTATGAGAGATATACTTAAAGGGGTACCTGATGCTATGGCACCTGGTGCTAAACATCCAACAATAGAAGTTGCTGGTAAAACAGGTACTACAAGTGACCTTAGAGACTCTTGGTTCATTGGTTTTTCACCTTATTATACTATTGGAACATGGATTGGATTTGATAATCAAAATATAGAACTAAATAATAATAATTCTATGGCAGCAACTCTTTGGGGAAAAGTTAATAAGATAGTCTTAGAAGGTAAAAAGGCAAAGAAATTTGACCCACCTCCTGAAAATGTAATTAAGAAATACATTTCAGTCAGATCAGGATTGTTAGCTACAGAAGGATCAGGAAAAGCTGTTTATGAATATTTTGTAAAAGGTACTGAACCTACAAAATTTGAACAATCATATTTTGTTTATTATAAGATTGATAAAAGAAATGGAAAATTAGCTACTGAATCTACTCCAAAGCAATATGTTGAAGAAAGAAAATATTATATTAAAGCTAGTGCTTATAAACCAGGTAAAACTGATTATTCTAGAGATGACTTTATTAATCCACCTCCATCAGATGTATCTGATATAGTAGATGATCCAAATACAAATAACAATAATAATAACAGTAATAATAACAACAATAATAACGATAGTAATAGTAATACTAACGATACTAATACTAACACAAATGAAAATAACAATCCATAAAAAAAGAGTTGCAATCGCAACTCTTTTTTAGTATACTTCATCGATTATTCCGCCACCTATTACAATATCATCCAAATAAAACACAGCTGATTGCCCTTTGTTCGGGGCTCTTACTTGTTTTTTAAATTCTACAAATAAATCATTATTTTTATAGAATAATAATCCTTTAGTTTCATTTTGACCATGTCTTACTTTTACACTAACTTCCAAAGGCTTTTCTAAAGTATCAAAAGGTATAAAATTTTCTTCCCTTATTTTTATTTTATCTTTATAAAGTGCATCTTCATCCGATAATGTTACTGTATTATCTATTGCATTTATCTTAGATACAAATACTCTTTTACCCAATGCAATTCCAAGACCTTTTCTTTGACCAACAGTATAATAGACTATGCCATTATGCTTTCCTAGTTTATTTCCCCTATCATCAATAAAGTATCCTTCTTTAATCAATTCAGGATTTCTTTGTCTAATAAAAAGACCATGATCTCTATTTTGAACAAAACAAATTTCTTCACTATCTTTTTTTGAATAAGTCAAAATATTTTCATCTTTAGCAATTTGTCTTACTTCTTCCTTTTCTAAATCTGCAAGTGGAAATAAAGTCTTTGATAAAACTTCTTGACTTGTATTGTATAAAAAATAAGTTTGATCTTTTTTAGAGTCTTTAGCTCTTTTTAATAAGTATCTATTATAATTTTTATCAAATTCAACTTTTGCATAATGTCCAGTAGAAATAAAATCAGCCTTTAGAGGCTTTATTTTTTCTACAAAGCTATTAAATTTAATGTATTTATTACAAGCAACACAAGGATTTGGAGTGTAACCAAGAGAGTACTCTCTTACAAAATTTTCAATTACTTTTCTATCAAATTCTTCCCTAAAGCTCATTGTATAATGCTTTACTCCCATAGCTTCAGCAACAATTTTTGCATCCATAACAGAAGATAAAGAACAACAGCCCTTTTCTTCATCATAAAGATGTCCTTTAGGTACTAAATTCATAGTAACTCCAATTACTTCATAACCTTCTTCCAATAACAAATGGCAGGCAACACAACTGTCGACCCCGCCACTCATTCCTAAAATAACTCTTTTATTCAAAATTACCTCACTAATAACTGATAATTATTCCACCCTCATTTTCGTAAGTAGAAGATAATCCTCTTGCAGAAACAATCAAAATATCCTTAAAATTGTATCTTTCAACTATTTTATTCTTTATTTCTTTTGCTCTTTCCAAACAATTACAATGAGTTATTACCAATATTTTTTCTTCAATATTTGAACTATTTTCAGCTATTGCATCAATTAATTCACTATATGCTTTTTTTAAGCCTCTAACTTTCTTATAAATATCTATTTCACCATTAACACCTTGCATAACAGGCTTTATAGAAAAAGCAGAAGCAATCATAGCTTTTAATTTAGAAATTCTTCCATTTTTTATTAAATTATCAAGACTTTCCAAAACAAAAAATATATTCATTTCTGAAATGTATTTTGTTACATTATCAACAATTTCTTGGAACGCCATTTTTTTATCTATACATTCTTGAATTTTCAAGGCAACTAAAGTTTCTCCAGAAGCAGCAGACTTAGTATCAAAAACATGAATTAATCTTTCTCCCTTTTCAAGTACCATTGTCCTTGCTAAACATGCATTAGAATATGTTGCACTTAATTTTCCAGATAAAGTTACACAAAAAACTTCTTTTGCCTCTTCAAATTTATCCATAAAAAGTTTAGGAGATGGAGCAGCTGTTTTTATAGAACTTGCATTTCTCATAGCTTCTATATATTTATCTACATCTAAATTTTCATCATCTAAATAATCAACATCATCCAGTTGTAATGTCAAAGGAACTAATTCGATATCTAGTTTGCTTTTCATCTCCTCTGTTAAATCACAACAACTGTCAGCAACTATCAATCTATCTTTCATACTATCCTAACCTCTCTTCAATAAATTTGGCAAGTTTTTTAGCTTCAACTTCCAATTCTTCTTGATTTTCTCCTTCAATCATAACTCTAACTAAAGGTTCAGTTCCAGAAGGTCTTATTAAAACTCTTCCATTACCTGAAAATTTTTCTTCAATTTGTTTTATCTCAGCAACTATTTCCTTATCTTGTGCATAAGCATTTCTATTTTCAAGCTTAACTTTTGCATTTACTAAAACTTGTGGATATGAAACCATAAGCTCATTAAAATAAGACAATTTATTTATACTACTTGCAACTAGTTCACATATCTTTAAAGCTGTAAAAGTCCCATCTCCAGTTGTACTATCATTTAAGAAAATCATATGTCCAGATTGCTCAGCTCCAAGAATGTAATCATGTTCAAGCATTTGTTCAAGAACGAACCTATCTCCAACTTTTGCTGCAACAAAATTTACATCTATTGAGTCTAAATATTTTTTTAGTCCAATATTACTCATAACTGTTCCAACAACAGCATTATTTGTAAGTTCATCTTTTTCTTTATACGACTTAGCCATTGCTGCTAAAATATGATCTCCATCCATAATATTTCCTTTTTCATCAACAGCTAAACATCTATCTGCATCTCCATCAAAAGAAAATCCCATATCAACATCATTTTCCAAAACGGCTTTTCTTATTACTTCCATATTTGTACTACCACAATTTAAGTTAATATTCTTTCCATCAGGAGCAGTATTTAAAGAAATAACTTCCATTCCTAACTCTTCAAATAATTTTCTTGCAATTTTATAACTTGCCCCATTTCCAAAGTCTACTGCTATTTTTAAATTTGAAAAATCTGCATCTACTCTTGATTTTAAATAATCCGCATAAATAGAAACCGCCTCTTTTTCTTCAGTGAAAATTCCTTCTTGAACTTCTCCAAAGTCAAAATTTTCATCATCTAAAATATTTTCAACTTTAAATTCTATTTCATCAGAAAGTTTGAAGCCATCTTCATTAAAAATCTTAATTCCATTATATTTAAAAGGATTATGTGAAGCAGAAATAACAGCTCCTCCAACTGCTTTAAAATATTTAATTAAATAAGCAACTGTTGGTGTTGGCGCTATTCCAATAGTAACTACATTAAAGCCCATTTCTAATAAGCCTTTAGCTAAACTACTCTCAAGATTTTTTCCACTTTCTCTAGTATCTCTACCTATTATAAATAACTTTTCTTCTTTATCTTTTAAAATATATCCAACAGATTTTCCGAGTTTATATGCAAGTTCGTCAGTTAAATTTTCTCCATATACTCCTCTTACACCATCTGTTCCAAAATAATTACCCATTTTTTCTCCTATTTTATTTTCTAAATTTATTCTTGATTACACACATAATCACAATAATTATATCATAAACAAAGAAAAAAATCATTAATTATAGCAAAAAACAATGTATTTATATTTATCATACTAAATTTAAATTTCTCATACTATTATAAATAAAGTACAATACTTTTTTAATTTTTCTCTTTTATTTTAAATTGTGCCATTATTATACTTAATAAAGTAATGACAACAACTATAAGGTAAATTGATTTATTCTGTTCAAATCCTAAAATTCCCTCTGGTATTAACTTTGAAATCCATAGATAAACTCTATCTCCAAAATAGACTCCCATAGCAAAGAACAATTGAAAAATTCCCATACTTACATTTCTATCTTCTTTTTCAAAATATTGCATAGCCATTGAAATCAAGCAAGTATATGCAATTCCATAGCCAAAACCATTAAAAATATATCCAAAAAATGCAGGGATATATGAATTAGTTAATAAAATAATTATATAAAATATTAGATTTGAAACTAAACCTAAGATTAAAGTTTTTTCAATTCCTATCTTCTTTGCAAAATAAGTTCCTGCTAATACACTTGCAATAAGTTGTGGAAAAGCAAATAGTACGTCAATATAAGCCAAACATATAGGTGGCATATTTAAATTAACTTTTGCATAAGCAATCATATTTGCTCCTGACGTTGAAAACTTTATAAATGAAACTAAAATTGCAATTAAACAGGTATATAAATAGCCTTTAAATTCAAAAACTTTTTTAACTTTTTCAAAGCTAAATCTCTTTGCAGAATAAGAAACATCTTTAACAAAAAAACTTAATATCAAAGCTACAATTGAAATTGTGGCAGAAAGTGTCCAAAGCAATTTAAAATTCTTGTATGTACCATAAGTTGACAAATACTGTATTGGAGCTGCTATAAATTCTGCTAAAAGCGGTGCTATTGATAGAATCGACGCTGAAATTGCAGCTTTTTCCTTAGAAAATGTCTCTGAAAACAACACATTGAAAACTGCAAGCATAGATGCACATATTCCCATAGCTATTGATGAAAAATAAAGAGTATTATAGCTTGGTTTTAAAACTACAATTAAAGATGCTAATGTTAAAATAAAAAGTGCAATTTGAATAAATATTTTTTTTCTATTAAAAATATCACTCAGTATAAAAATTGGCAGCCTGATAAAGCAACTTATTAGTCCGTATGCTGAAGTTATCTGTGCAGCCAAAACAATCGAAAAACCAAGCCCCCCCTCTTCCATGGGACTTATAGCATAGAGCTTTCTATATGCTCTTACAACTGTTATTCCACTCCAAAAAAGTACAAACAACCAAAATATTAACTTTTGATTTCTATCCAAATCGTATTTCTTTGAAATAAAATATATAATTATAAAAGTTAAAACAATCATAAAAATTGATGAATATAATTTTTCCATTTTTCTCTCCTAATTTTTTGGCTTAAAAGCTAAAATTTTACCACGTCTTATATATTTTCTCAAATCTATTTTATGTCCCCATTTTGCAAGGTATTCTTCAGTTAACTCTTCTTCAATTATTGTATAAAGCTCAAATCCAACATTTTTCAAAATATTCTTTAACTTCTCCGAAGTTATTGATCCTGCAACTCAAGTTGCATGAAAAATCGGTTCATCTTTAACCCAAGTTGGCAATTCTTTAAATTGAACAATATCTGAAATTGAAATTCTTCCACCAGCTTTTAAAACTCTAAAAATTTCAGAATATACTTTTTCCTTATCTTCGCATAAATTTATAACACAATTTGAAATTACACAGTCAACGGTATTGCTCTCAACTTTAAGATTGTCTATATCTGAAACTCTAAAGTCCGTATTTAAAAACTTCTTTTTTTCTCTTATATAATTTGCTCTTTCAATCATTTCAGGGAGTCTATCAACTCCGATAACAAAGCCTTCTTTCCCAACTATTTTACAAGCCTTAAAAACATCCATTCCCTTTCCACAACCTAAGTCTAAAACTGTTTCTCCGGATTTTAAATTTGCATTTTCAATTGGATTTCCACAACCCAAGCCTAGATTTGCCCCATTTTCTAAATCTTCTAAAGTATAACCTAAGCTTAGAGCTATTTTCTTTTCAAGTTCTTTACTATCTTCGCTTTCTCTTAATCTATCATTTACAGCAATATTTTTATATAGATTATCTATTGCTTTTTTATTGTTACAACATTTCATAATAAGCCTCCTTATAACCTAATTATTTTATCACAAAAAATAATAATAGTCTAATCATTCATTCTATATTTACCATGATATTTTACAACTTAACAATTTTATTATTTAGAGACAAATATAACTTGATTTTTTTCTCAATTACCTGTATTATATGGGTATAAGATAACTAGGAGGTGCAGTTATGAAAATAACAAAAGATATGCTAATAGGAGACATTATCCAAATTCATCCGGATGCTGTTGAAATCCTATTTAATTTTGGACTTTCTTGTGTTGGTTGTCCTGCAAGTCAAATGGAGACTCTTGAAGAAGCTACAATGGTTCATGGACTAAATTTAGATTTACTTCTTGAAGTCTTAAACGAAAATAATTCAAATTAAAACTATTCCTCACCTTTCACAAAAGTGTTCGGTGAGTAGTACATAAAAAAATCGCGAGTAAAGTTATCGCGATTTTTTATATATTATATACTTATTTTTTATAATTTTTATAATTTTTCTAATAATTCTTTTACAAATTCAAAAGTTCTTTGAGTTGAAGGAATATTCAATCTTTCAACAGGACTGTGAACATCTTTCATTGTAGGTCCTATTGATATCATTTCCATTTCAGGGAATGTATCAACAAAAACTGCTGGTTCTAAAGCGGCATGGACAACTTCAACTTTCATTTCCTTTCCTGTTAAATTTTTATAAACTTCTAAAGCAGTATCTCTTAATTTTGAAACTTTTGCAAACTCCCATGGTTTATAATAATCTTCTAATGTATATTCAACACCATTTTCTTCATAAACTTTTTTAACTATATTTGTATATTCTTCAAAAGTCTTAGGATTTGAACTTCTTAATGAAAGTGTAAATCTAACAAAATTTCCATCAAATTTAATCATGGCAAAATTGTCAGAACATTCAACGATTGATGGATATTCTTCCATCATTGAATACACTCCATGAGGAATATTTCTAATTACATTTTCAATTTTTTCTTGACATCCCTTACATAAAACTTCTTTTGTATTTTCAACTTTTTCTATAGAAACTCTCATATCTTTATCAAGTGGATATTCACTAATTAATTTAGAAAAATCAATTTTAAATTCGTCAGCATCACTTGTAAAAATTACTTTTGCATCTCTAGGAATTGCATTGTGTTTTGTTCCACCTTCAATACTAACCAATCTGTAATCAGCAATTTCTTTTACCAAATCCATTGCTCTAAGGGCAAATTTTAAAGAATTTCCTCTTTGTTGATGAATTTCCATTCCGGAGTGCCCACCAAGCATATTATTTACAGATAAAACAAAAGTATTTTTCTTATTATTTTCTTCAAATTTAACTTTCAAAGTACCCATAATATTATGTCCACCTGAACAACCTGATAAAAGTACTCCTTCTTCTTCAGCATCAATATTTAAAAGTTTTCTTCCATTTAAAAGTTCTCTCTTTACCGCTCTAGCACCTGCCATTGTTCTTTCTTCATCAGTAGTTACAAGTAATTCAAGTGCAGGATGTTTAGCTTCTTTATCTTCCAAAATGGCAAGTCCCATTGCAACTGCTATTCCATCATCAGCTCCTAGAGTTGTCCCTTTAGTCTTAACCCAATCTCCATCCACAATAACAGGAATAGGATCAACTAGAAAATTATGTTCAACTCCGTCAGCCTTTTCTGCAACCATATCCATATGTCCTTGAATAACAACAGGTTCGTGATCTTCATAACCTTTATATGCAGGTTTTCTTATAACAATATTATTGCTTTCATCTTGAATAGTTTCTAATCCTAAAGACTTTCCAACACTGTATAAATAATCGCTAACTGCCTTTTCATTTCCAGATTCTCTTGGAATCTTAGTTAGCTCTTCAAAATAATAAAAAACTCTTTCAGGTTTTAAATTTTCTAACATAATTGCCTCCTACTTATTATATTCATCAAATTCTTCTATGCTAAAAATTATTTTTTCTCCATCATTTATTACCATTGCAGGAATACCTATTGAACCATTTTCCTTAGCAAAATCAAATGCAGGATCTTCTCTAAATTTTAAGAATTTTTTAAGATTTGCTAAATTTTCAGTAATATCTAAATACAAATACTTAACTTCTCTTTCATCAAGTGCCTTTTTCATAACAATACAATCAGGACACATACTTGAGCCAAAAACAACTTTTTTCTTAACCATAATTCCTCCTAAAATTCTAAAGACTTTTCAATAAAATCTTTTAGTTCTGAGATTTTTATTCTCTCTTGTTCCATAGTATCTCTAAATCTAACCGTTACACAATCATCTTCCAAAGTATCAAAATCGACAGTTATACAGAAAGGAGTCCCAACTTCATCTTGTCTTCTGTATCTTTTTCCAATACTTCCTGAAACATCTGTATCTATCATAAAATATTTTGAAAGTTCATCATAAATTTCATCAGACTTATCTGACAATTTTTTAGTAAGCGGTAAAATTGCAGCCTTGAATGGAGCTAAAGCAGGATGAAGTCTTAAAACAGTTCTAACATCTCCTTCTCCTATCTCTTCTTCATCATAAGCATTACATAAGAATGCTAACGCAACTCTGTCTGCTCCAAGTGAAGGTTCAATACAATATGGAATATATTTTTCATTTGTAACAGGGTCTATATATCTCAAATCTTCGCCGGAAACTTCAATATGTCTTGATAAGTCATAATCTGTTCTATCTGCAATCCCCCAAAGTTCTCCCCAACCAAATGGGAATAAAAATTCTATATCACAAGTAGCTTTACTGTAAAAACTCAATTCTTCTTGTTCATGGTCTCTAAGTCTTAAAGTTTCCTCATTCATTCCTAAAGACAATAACCAATTAAAAGAATAGTTTTTCCAATAGTCATACCATTCTAAATCTTCTCCAGGTTTACAGAAAAATTCCAATTCCATTTGTTCAAATTCACGAGTTCTAAAAGTAAAATTACCAGGAGTAATTTCATTTCTAAAAGATTTTCCAACTTGAGCAATACCAAAAGGAACTTTCTTTCGAGAAGTTCTGGCAATATTTTTAAAATTAACAAAAATACCTTGTGCTGTTTCCGGTCTTAAATAAATTTCAGATTTGCTGTCCTCAGTTACACCTTGGAAAGTTTTGAACATAAGATTAAATCTTCTTATTCCTGTAAAATTTTGTTTTTTACAATTTGGACAACAAATATTTTTTTCTTTCATTAATTCTTCAACTTTTTCATTTTCCCAACCATCAACATTTATATCTCCAAGATTATTTTCAAAATAAAAATCTTCGATAAGTTTATCAGCTCTAAAACGAGATTTACATTCTTTACAGTCAATTAAAGGATCACTAAAACTTCCAACATGACCTGAAGCAACCCAAACTTCCGGATTCATCAAAATTGCACTGTCAAGACCAACATTATATTTAGATTGTTGAACAAATTTTTGCCACCAAGCTTTTTTTACATTATTTTTAAATTCAACACCTAAAGGACCATAATCCCAAGTGTTAGCAAGTCCTCCGTAAATTTCTGACCCTGGATAAATTATTCCCCTATTCTTACATAAAGAAACAATTTTTTCCATACTCTTTTCTGATTTCATAATATTCCTCCTAAAAATAAATAAACAAAAAGGCCATATCGCAAGGGACGATATGACCGTGGTTCCACCCTAATTATGTTAAAAACATCACTCTAAAAAAATTACTCCCGATTTCCCCATAATACAAAAATGTAATTTTGCACCAAACAACTACTCTCTAAAATTTTCATATTATTTTTTATCGTTCAACGTAAGTATTAACAAGATAATTCTAACATATTTGTTTTTTAAAATCAATACTAATAGACTATAACTCTCATTCCAATATAAGAATTATTGTAAATATATCCCATTGAACCAGGATAAACATTTATACAACCATGTGAGCCACCTCTTCTATAGTAGTAATAATCTGAAAAAGCATAACCTGGTTGCCAATTTGCATCATGAATTCCATAACTTCCATGGAATGGCATCCAATATTGAACCCAAGAAGCATATCCGGGTCCTTTTAGAATTCTTGAATATTCCTTTGAAAGCACACTGAAAATTCCTGTTACAGTAGGTGTAGAAGGCTTACCACTTACAATACCTACTTTAGAAATTATAGTTCCATTTCTAACAAGCCATAACTTTTGATCACTCAAACTTACTACTATAAAATTTCCATTTACATGGCAACTTCTACCTGTATTTTTGGACCTCCAAATTCCATTTGAAACGTACCAATCAGAATCCGCCAAGCCTACTTCAACTCCATCAATATAAGATTTTCCGCCATAATATCCATTTGCGTATTTTCCGTTTACAAAATATCTTGATCCATTTTCATCTGTTGCATATCCATTATGTTTTCTTCCATCTCGGAAAAAATACCAATCATATCCATCATCATACCAACCATTGGCTAGATATTTATCTCCTCCAAAATATAAACCGTTTATATAAGTATTGCCTTCAGATTCTAAACCATCTTTATATAACTTTCCGTTATATCTTCCATTGGCATATTTTCCATTTACAAAATATCTTCTTCCATTGGCATCTACTCCAAAACCTGTAAGTTTTTTTCCGTTCTTGAAAAAATACCATGCTGTGCCATCATCGCACCACCATTCTGCAATTTTACCTTCGCTATAGTAAATTCCTCCAACATAATCATTAGCATACTTACCATTTATAAAATACATCTCGCCATTTCCATCAACAGCTTTTCCTGTATGCTTTCTACCATCTTTAAAGAAATACCATGCAGTTCCATCATCATACCAACCATTTGCTAAATATTTATCTTCGGCATAATACAATCCGTTTATATAAGTATTCCCCGCAGATTCTAAACCATCTTTATATAATTTTTCATTATATCTTCCATTGGCATATTTTCCATTTACAAAATACCTTATTCCGTTAGCATCTTTTCCATTTCCATTATGTTTCTTCCCACCTTGGAAAAAATACCATGCTGTTCCGTCATCACACCACCAGTTGGCTATTACTCCATCTTTATAAAACAATCCGTCTATATAACAATTTGCATATTTTCCATTTACGAAATACATTTCGCCATTTCCGTCTACTGCTTTTCCTGTGTATTTTTTACCATCTTTAAAGAAGTACCATCCTTCTCCATCATCATACCACCAATTTGCTGGCTTTTTATCATATCCGTAAAATATTCCATTTACATAAGTTTTACCATCAGACTCTACACCATCTTTATATAATTTATCATCATATATTCCGTTGGCATATTTTCCATTTACAAAATACCTTATTCCGTTAGCATCTTTTCCATTTCCATTATGTTTCTTCCCACCTTGGAAAAAATACCATGCTGTTCCGTCATCACACCACCAATTCGCGATTTCTCCATCTTTATAAAAAATCTCATCTATATAGGCATTAGCATATTTTCCGTTTACAAAATATCTTATTCCATTAGCATCTTTTCCATTTCCATTATGTTTCTTCCCGCCTTGGAAAAAATACCATGCTGTTCCGTCATCGCACCACCAATCTGCTAATTTCCCATCTTTATAAAAAAGTTTATCTACATAACCATTGGCATATTTTCCTTTTACGAAATACATTTCACCATTTGCATCTATTCCTTTTCCAGTGAGCTTTTTACCATCCTTAAAGAAATACCGACCTGTACCATCGTCATACCATGCATTTGCTGGTTTTTTATCATATCCGTAAAATATTCCATTTACATAAATTTTACCATTTGACTCTACACCATCTTTATATAATTTATCATTATATATTCCATTGGCATATTTTCCATTTACAAATAATCTTATTCCATTAGCATCTTTTCCAATTCCGTTATGTTTTTTACCACCTTGGAAAAAATACCACGCTGTGCCATCATCACACCACCAATCTGCTAACTTACCATCTTTATAGAAAAGTTTATCTATATATCCATTAGCATATTTCCCATTTACGAAATACATTTCGCCATTTGCATCTACAGCTTTTCCTGTATGTTTTTTACCATCTTGGAAAAAATACCATGCTGTGCCATCATCATACCAGCCATTTGCAGGTTTCCCATCAGGATCATAAAAAATGTTGTTTACATAAACCTTTCCTTTTTGCTCTACACCATTTTTATATAGAATTCCTTCATAAATTCCGTTGGCATATTTTCCATTTACAAAATATTTATCTTGATATTTTCCAGTATATTTTTTACCATTTTGGTAAAAATACTTTTGATTGTCTTCTTCTTTCCAACCACTAAAGCCTTCAGCAACAACAATATTTTTATCTTCATAATTATCTAAAACAAGAATATTTACCATAAATAAAGATAAAATCAACAAAACTCTTGATAAAAATTTTCTTTTCATAGCTCCTCCTTTATTAAAATTATGAAAATAAATAAACACTATTAATTTTGATAGACATACTATCAAATTAAATATATTTTAATTTAAAACATATAGTTATCATCCTAATTATAGTATATAAAATTTTATGTAAAAAGTCAATAAGAAATCGATGTTTACTGTGTTTATTTCATATAAAAAACTGTTATGAAACAAATCTCCATAACAGTTTTACAATTACATTTTTCTAGTTTTATTCTTTTCTTTTAAAACTTTTTTATTTTCTTCAGTAAGGTAACTAAATCCTTCTCCAGAAACTTCACTAACTGTTGCAACATTTACAAATGCGTTATTGTCAAATTCTCTAATAAAATTCATAAGTTTTATGTATTCAGGTCTTGTAAGAATAGTTTCAATCATAACTCTTTGACTCTTATTAAAACCTCCTTTTACTTCATACAATGTACTTCCTCTAACAATCTCATTAAGGATATAATCATTAATACCCTCCCATTTTCTTGAGTTAATATAAACTTTAATTCTAGTCTTGTATCCAGTAAGAACTTTATCTATAACTACTGCATTAAATAAAATACCAACTAGAGCATACATTGCAGCATTAATTCCATAAGCAGCATAACCCATAACTACAACAGAGAAATCAGCTATAAAAACTCCAACACTTAAATCTACATGAATATACTTATTCAATATTTTTCCAACGATATCAGTTCCACCAGTTGAGGCATTTTGATTTAATGATAGAGCAATACCAAAAGCCGTAACACCAACTCCTATAATCATACTCATAAACGGAGTATCAACCAATGGTTGAATGTTTGGAAATATTTTTTCAAAAGCAATAAGTGAAATAGATAATACAATTGTAGCATATATACTAAGTCCACCAAACTCTGCTCCTACAAGTAAAAATGCTAAAATAAACAAAATAATATTAATTCCAAGTTGAAATACCCCAACAGGTATACCAGGAATAAATTTTGCTAATGCTATTGATAGCCCTGCTGTTCCTCCAATAGTCAAATTATAAGGAACCATAAAGAAATAAACCCCTGCAGATACTATAACAGATGCAAATGTTGTAATAATAACTTTTCTTAATGTACTATAATTCATAATCTCCCCTCCTATAATCTACCGTACAAGTATAACAAAACTTTTCAAATTTTACAACAAGTAAATTACATAAGTATTGATTTTTTTACAAAAAAAGTTTACAATTAATTTATACTATATTTTATATTGTTCATAAAAATTTTTTATGCAAAATATAGAAATGAAATTTTTTACATATTTATTGTAAATTTTAATAATTTATTGGAGGCTTATATGATTAAACAAATTGAATTAAACTTAGAAACTATCGAATCCATGTTATATTTATGGACTGCATTAGCTGAAAAAGAAAAAGTTGCTGAAAGCTTTTTTGTTGATGTAGCTAAACAATATCCACTACAAGCTATAAAGACTAAAGATTTTAATGAAGAATCAGTAAGAAGAGTTTTATCTGCTATCCAAAATAGAGAATTACTTTCTACAGCTACTAAAGAAGAAAAAAGATTTTGGAATAATAATATGTGGATGATGGAAGACCTTGAACTTCCACAACTTATGGCAAAACCTATAAAAGTTCTTAATGTAAATCATCTTATTGAAGAATTAAACAAAGAATTTCCAAACAATAATAAAGAAATCTTGAAAGTTTACATTGCTCCATTACATTTAGATGATTACTATATAGTTGATGGAAATTTAATTATCAACTTCTTTAGAATTATGTTACCAGATGGAGAAAATGCATTTATTGATGGAAAACCGATTGATGAATATATTCTTGAAAAACTAAGAGAAGTTTTAAAATAATTCTTAAATGATTAATATTAGATTTTCATAATACAAATAAATAAATTAATTACTTTAAGGAATGTGACCTGTAATTATCAGGAAACATTCCTTTTTAATTATCTGCAATTATTCTAATGTTATAGCGATTAATATGATCTATTACCATTTTATCAATATTTCAAGAATTTTTTAGTCAAATATTTCCTATTTCTATATTTTAAAAATTATTAAAAATTTATAATATTTATAATAAAATACTATTGTTATAATATAATTTTTTAGGCTACTTATTATTTTATCTCAATATATAATATATTTAAAAATTTATAATTTTTTATCATTTTTGATAATAATTATCTTTTATTTATTATAATTTTATGTTACAATGTAATTGTGAGGTTTCTCACAAAAAAATTTTTTAAGGAGAGTGATAAAAATGGCATTAACAAATGAAATTCTTAAGTCATTTAAAGAAAGATTTAATTCTTGTAAAACAAACAAGATCGTAGCTGCAAGTGTTGCAAAAGTGGGGTTACACGAAGCATCTACAAATCATGAGGTCTATAAAAGACATAATTTTCAGTTTTCTGATGTTACAAAAAAAGGTGAAATAACAAACCAAAAATCAAGTGGTAGATGTTGGATGTTCTCTGCATTAAATGTTGCAAGAGTTTCAACTATGGAAAAATTAAACATAAAATCTATGGAATACTCACAAACATATACTCTATTTTGGGACAAACTTGAAAAAGCAAACTTCTTTTTAGAAAGTATAATTGAAACATTAGACGAAAAAACTGATTCAAGAGTTGTTTCTCATCTTTTAACTGCACCTGTACAAGATGGTGGTCAATGGGATATGTTTAAAGGTCTTTTAGAAAAATATGGTGTTGTTCCTAAAGGAATCATGCCTGAAACATTCCACTCTTCAAACACAAGAGATATGGAAGCAATACTAACTAAATATCTTAGAAAAGCAGCTTGTGATATGAGAAATCTTCATAAAGCTGGCAAACCATTAAAAGAAATTGAAGATTTAAAAAATGAAACTCTTTATACAGTTTACAATATTTTAACTAAATGTTTGGGAGAAATTCCTGAAACTTTCACCTATGAATACAGAGATAAAGACGAAAAATTCCACAGAATATCAAATATTACTCCTAAAGAATTTTTCGATAAATATGTTGGTTGGAATTTAAAAGATAAAATAAGTTTAATCAATGCTCCAACTGATGACAAACCTTACGGAAAAGTTTATACTGTAAAATTCTTAGGAACAGTTAAAGAAGCTGACAAAATTAAATACTTAAATGTTCCTATAGAAGTATTAAAAGAAAGTGCTATAAAGTCAATTAAAGCTGGGGAACCTGTATGGTTTGGCTGTGATGTAATTAAGTTTTTGGAAAAGCAAAAAGGAATTATGGACTTAGATATGTTCTTGTATGATGACATATTCCCTACTTTAGAAAACTTTACAAAAGCAGAAAGACTTGATTATCACGAAAGTGTATTAACTCATGCAATGGTGTTTACAGGAGTAAATCTTGATGAAAATGGAAAACCATTAGAATGGCAAGTTGAAAACTCTTGGGGAGATGCAGTTGGAGATAAAGGTATTTTTTCAATGACTGATGAATGGTTTGATGAATACAACTATGAAGTAATGGTTGACAAAAAATACGTTGATGAAAAATGGTTAAAAGCTCTTGATGAAAAAACAATAGAACTTGAACCATGGGATCCATTTGGTGCATTGGCAAGATTAAAATAATTGAAAAATTGTCCCAAAAATATATAGTACAAAAAAGGAAGTGCTTATAAACACTTCCTTTAATTTTTATATATTTTATACATTATTATTGCAGCTGCTATTGATACATTTAAAGACTCCATTGAATTGTCCATATCTATTTTTAAATGTGCATTTGAAATTCTTAGCATTTCAGCTGAAACTCCATTTGCTTCATTTCCCATAACTACAATATTTTTTCCATCAAATTTAAAATCTTCTAAAATTTTTGAATTTTCACTTAATGTCGTAGAAATTAATCTATATCCATCTTTTTGTAATTCTTTTATTTTTTCAATTTCACAATCTACAATATTTGTTCTAAACATTGCACCCATAGTTGCTCTTAAAACTTTTGAATTATATTTATCTACACAATTTATAGTCAATATATCCTTAATTCCAAACGCATTTGCAGTTCTAACTATTGTTCCAAAATTTCCCGGATCACTTACATTTTCTAAACAAATTATATTTTTAGAAGAAATATTTTTATCCTCAATATAATTAACAACAGTAATAACTCCTTCAGAATTTGTAAGTTCAGTCAAGTTTTTAAATAACTTTTCAGATAAGATTATAACTTTATCTAAATATTTTTCATTAAAATCAAAGTTTTCAATAAATTTTTCAGTACAAATTATATTTTCTATATCAAGTTCTTCGCCAATAGCCTCTAATAAGAGTTTTTTTCCTTCTAGCAAAAATAATTTATATTTATCTCTATTTTTTTTCAAATACAGACTCTTAAATAATTTATACCTTTTATTATCTTTACTATCTATAACTTTAAATTCCATATTATACCAGCTTACCAATCCAGTCATTTCTACCAGCAACTAAAAGAATATCACTGCTCTTTATAACATAGTCAGCTCCTACATTTATCTCCAAGCCATCTTTATTCTTTATAGCAACTATATTTACATGATGTCTATTTCTAATTTCAGAATCCTTTATTGATTTTCCAACCCAAACTTCCATTGGCGAAATTTCAACAAGAGAATATTCATCAGATAAATTGATAGAGTCTAAAATATTTGAATTACTTATATTATTTGCTACTCTTACTCCCATATCTTTTTCTGGAATTATAACTCTATCTGCCCCTATTTTTCTAAGAACCATAGCCTGAACACCGTCAGTTGCCTTAGCAATAATTTTTGGAATACCTAGCTCTTTTGCTTCTACAGTTGCAATAATTGAAGTTTTATAATCAGAACCTATTGCAACAACACAAATATCAAAGTTAGCAAGTCCTAATTCCTTTAGACTTCCATCTACACTAACATCACAAATTATAGCATGTGTAACCTTGTCTGCAATAGAATTTATAATCTCTTCATCTTTATCTATAACCATTACTTCATTTCCAAGTTTTCCCAAGGTTATGGCTAAACTCATTCCAAATCTTCCACAACCTATAACAGCAATTTGTTTCATACTATCTCCTATCCAACAATAACATTTCCGCTTGAATACTTAAATTTCTTTTTATTAACCTTTTTATAAAAAGAGAAAATAATTGTAAGCGGACCTACTCTTCCAATAAACATCAATATAATTAATAATATTTTTGTAATATCTTTTAAATGTGGAGTTAAATCTTTACTAAGTCCAACTGTCGCAAAAGCTGAAACAGTTTCAAAAAGCAAATCTATAAATCTTACATTTTCAATCAAAGTTAAAATAAAAACTACAGTATTAACTAGTAACAAAGATATAACAAATATTCCAATTGCTCTTTTTGCTAAAGAAAAAGAAATTCTCCTTTTAAAAACTTCTATCTCATTATTATTTTGAATGAAAGATATAGTTGTTACTATCAATAAAAATATTGTAGTTGTCTTTATACCACCGGCTGTACTTGCAGGAGAGCCTCCTATAAACATCAAAAATACACTTAGAATCGTTGAAGATTCCGTAAAACCAGTTTGATCTATAGATGCAAAACCTGCAGTTCTTGTAGTAACAGATTGAAAAAATGAATTTGTAATTTTATCAAAAAAGTTTAAGTTTTTTAAAGTTTTTGCATTAGAATATTCTAAGACAAAAAAAGCAATTGTTCCAAATATAAGAAGTCCTAAAGTCATTACTAGAACAATCTTAGTATGCAATGAATACTTTTTATAATTGAATCTAAAATTACTTATATCAATATAAACATGAAATCCAAGACCTCCTAATATTATCAAAAACGAAACTATTAAAAGTAAATATGGATTTGTATTAAAACTCTCTAAACTATTTTCTCCTAAAACATCAAAACCTGCATTACAAAAAGCTGATATTGAATGAAAAATAGAATAATAAATTCCTTTCAACCCAAACTTAGGAACGAATGTAAAAGAAAGTAATATTGCACCCAAACCTTCAATTAAAAAGGTTGAAAAAATTACATATCTTATAAGTTTAACCATTCCACTAAGTTTTGTTGATCCCATTTGTTCTTGAATTACAAGTCTATCTTTTAAAGTTATCTTTTCGCCTAAAATCATAGCTACCATAGTAGCCATTGTCATAAAGCCTAATCCTCCTGCTTGAATTAAAAGCATTATAATAGTTTTTCCAAAATAATTAAATTCATTAGTTATATTTATAGTTGAAAGCCCAGTTACACAAACAGAAGAAGTTGATATAAATAAACAATCTAAAAAATTTGTAAAATTTAAATTTTTAGATGAAAAAGGTAAAAATAACAGAATAGATCCAACAGTTATTATTAAAAAGAAACCTAAAGTTAATACCGCAGGCGGATTAGTTTCAAGCTTATTTTTTAACTGCTTTATAAAATCTCTCAAAATAACCTCCAAAAAAAAGCCCTTCAATTATGAAGGGACATTTTCTCTATTTTACTAATTCAACTAATTTTTTGAATCCTTCTGGATCATTTATAGCCATTTCAGAAAGCATTTTTCTGTTCATATTTATATTATTTTTCTTAAGTCCATACATAAATTTGCTATAACTTAAACCATATTGTCTTGTTCCGGCATTAATTCTTGCAATCCATAAGCTTCTAAAATCTCTTTTCTTTCTCTTTCTTCCTATGAATGAATAAGTCATTGATTTCATAATTGCTTGATTAGCAACTTTGAATAATTTTGACTTCGCACCATAATAACCTTTAGCTTGTTTTAATACTTTTCTATGTTTTTTTCTTGCATTTAAACTACGTTTTATTCTTGCCATTACTCTTTACCTCCATTATTAAGGAATCATATTATTGATTCTTTTTTGATCTCCACTACTGATAACTGATGATTTTCTTAAATTTCTAATTCTCTTTGGTGATTTCTTACTTGTTAAATGGCTCTTATATGCCTTAAATCTTTTAATTTTTCCAGTACCAGTTCTCTTGAATCTCTTAGCTGACGCTCTATGTGTTTTCATTTTAGCCATATCTAAAACCTCCTATTAATCTTGTTTTGGTGATAAAAACATTGTCATATTTCTACCTTCCATTACGGAATCTTTTTCTACATTTCCATATTCTGCAGTAAGTTCTTTAAATTGATTTAAAACTACCTTACCAATATCAGTATGTCCCAATTCTCTACCTCTAAATCTTACAGAAACTTTTACCTTATCTCCACCTTTTAAGAAATTATTCGCATGTTTTGCCTTAACTTCTATATCATGCTTATCGATACTTGGAGTAAGTCTAATTTCTTTAACATTTATAACTTTTTGTTTTTTTCTTGATTCTTTTTCTTTCTTTAATGAATCATATCTATATTTTCCATAATCTAAAATTTTGCAAACAGGTGGATTAGCATTAGGAGAAATATTAACAAGATCCAATTTCTTTTCATTTGCCATTTCTAATGCTCTCGAAATTGGAACTACTCCAATTTGATTACCTTCTGCATCAATTAACCTAACATCTTTTGCTCTAATCTCTTCATTAATTAAAAGCTCTTTTATAATAACACCTCCATAAAAAAACGGCGAGTAAACACCCGCCATAATAATTACAAAACTTAAATTATTAACATAAACCTGAAACAAAATAGTAACAAGGTGAGAGCGAGTACTCTACTTCATTCATCATATTACTCAAATATTTTAACATATACTAATTAAATAGTCAAGCAATTTTTATAATAATTTAATTCTCTTTTGAAAATAACAATTTCATATATCCAATAAAAACATATAGTACAATCAACGTTGCTAATATTTCTTGAAAATTAACAAATAATTTTAAAACTGAATTTGCTCCATATAATTTTGTAACATATCCATTAAATAATTTAGAAGAAAGTGCACTAATAACTAATGGGAATGTAAAACCTGAAAAACCTGGAGAAAATTTCAATTTCAGTAATTTTGGTAAATTTACTAAAACTACTAAATAGAAAAATAGTGAAAATCCAAACAAAACAGCAGCGAAAATAAAATTCTTTTCAGGAAAAGTATTCAAATATCCTGCAAGTGCAAGTGAACCAGGTGCTGATAAAATTGCAAAAGTAGGTTGTGCAGGTTCTGGAATTTCTTTAACTTTAAATACTCTGTAACATACAACAGGTATTAAAATAAAATATGAGATTAAAGCAAACCAAAAACAAATTTGTCCTAATTTTAATTGTCCCGCTGCTCCTGCTGTAACACTAGCTGTTGCAATTCCTACATAAACAATATACCAAGATGGGAATACTTTCTTAATTGAAAAATTAGGTAAAAATTTCATACTAAACCAAATAATTAACAAAGTATGTAAGATTACACCAACAAACCAAAATGCAGCAGCTAAGCCTGAAGAATAAGGCTTTGCATAGCTACTAAGTAAAATAGTAGCCATTGTAATTGTTAAAAGTACACTTGCAGGAACTGGATTATCTAAAACAGTTTTTAATTTTGAATTTAATAAAACAATTTTTAAAACAAAAATAATATATAAAATAAGTGCAACGCCACCTATACATAATCTAACAACATTACTATAAGATTGTAACAAATTTCCTAACGCAAACATAGCTAAAATCAATCCCGCAATGGGAATAGGTAATTTTTTTAATAAATCCATAAAATTCTCCTTTACTAAATTTTTTAAAAAATTCAAGTTAGGAATTTCTAAAAAGAAATCCCTAACTATTTTGAATTTATTTTTCTATTGGTCCACCTAAATATGATCCTGTATCATAATTTTTATTTAATTCAATTACAGAATCATCCATATGATTCTTTTTCATCTTCTTAATTATTTTTCTCTTATTTCCATTACGTTCAAAAGGATTTGTAGTTTCAACTATGCCTTGAACAACATTGTACCAATGTTTCCACGCCATTCCAATTCCTAACTCATCAGGATGCCAATTTGCCATAAGTCTTGTACCTGGGCATAAGAATGTGATATTTATTGTTCCATGTTCATAAGGAAGAGTTGTAAGATCATGACAAACCGCTTGTAAACCAACAGTTTTCATTTCTGGAGAGTATCCATTAAAATAAGAATATCCATGAACAACTCTCATTATGTTATATGCTTTTTCAATCATAACAACAACATCTGGTTCAACTTTAAAATTTTCTAAAGGCATCACTACTATACCATAGATTGGTTCCTTCAAAAATATCATTTCATCAGAAACACTTTTTGATGTTTCAACATCTTTATAAATATTTTTACTAAATCTAGCTTCTCCAGATGCCATTTTAGGTGGCGCTTGATTAAAACCAAAAGCAACTGAACCATTTGGACAACCTTGATGTGCTTTTCTTACTTTTACATTAGCTCCTTTTGACGCCAAATTAACAGCGTTACAATATGTAACTTTACTTTCTCTTTCAGGAACTTCAAACTTTTCATAACTTTCTTCATCGTGAAAAAACTTTACTCCTACTACTTTACGATTCAAGTCTAAATATGAATCTACAAGTTTTACACTTTCTTGAATATCCATATAATAACCTCCTATATATTTACTATTTATATTTGATAAAAGATTTTGTAAAATCACAAACAAATATAATCATAGCCATATTATCACACATTTATAAATAAGTCTAATACTTTTTTTCTATGGATAAGCATTATTAATAATTATTTTTTATTATAAAATATATTCCTTCATTTTTAAACATTTAACAACCTTATGAAACCATAAAAATTCTTATGATAAAATATTCACTATTTTTTTTAAAGATTTTACACAACATTAGCATTGATAATTACTTTATTTTTATACAAAAAAAGAAATGCGTTTTATCGCATTTCTTTTTACTTCATTGTCAATTTTACTTTTTGCTTTTCAAGGTCAATTTCTAAAATTTTAACCTTAACTACATCAGAAACTTTTAATACTTCTGAAGGATGCTTTATATATTTATTTGAAATTTGTGAAATATGAACTAGTCCATCATTTTTAATTCCAATATCTACAAATGCCCCAAAATCTACAACATTTCTTACAGTTCCCTTTAATTCCATTCCAACTTCCAAATCCTCAATAGAAAGAACATCAGATCTTAAAATTGGTTTTGGCATATCTTCTCTAATATCACGACCAGGTCTTTTAAGCTCTTCAATTATATCCTTTAATGTTAATTCACCAACTTCTAATTCTTTTGAAAGTTTTGAAATATTAATCTTATCTAAATCTTTTCCATAAAGTTTTTCTGCAATTTCATAGCTTTCAGGGTGAACAGCAGTATTGTCAAGAGGATTTTCACCATTTCTAATTCTCAAAAATCCCGCAGATTGAGTATATGCCTTAGGCCCTATTCCTTTTACTTTTTTTATTTCATCTCTATTTTTAAAGGCCCCATTTTCATCACGATATGAAACTAAATTTTTAGCCATAGTTTTTGTCATTCCTGAAATATAAGATAAAAGTGAAAATGATGCAGTATTAACATCAACTCCAACCTTATTTACACAATCTTCAATAACATCTGATAAAGTTTCTGTCAATTGTTTTTGATTTACATCATGTTGATATTGTCCTATACCAATATGTTTTGGTTCAATCTTCACAAGCTCAGCCATTGGGTCTTGAATACGTCTTGCTATTGATATTGCACCTCTAACAGTTACATCTAAATCCGGAAATTCTTCTTGTCCAAGTTTTGAAGCAGAATAAATTGAAGCTCCCGCTTCATTTACTATTGAATAGAATAAATCTTCTTTTTTCAATTCATTTATCAATTCAACAACAACTTTTTCAGTTTCACGACTTGCAGTTCCATTTCCTATTGCAATTAAACTTACATCATATTTTTTAATAAGTTTTGCTAAAATTTCCTTGCTTTCCTTTATCTTTTCTTGTGGCTTTGTAGGATATATATTTACATGGTCTAAAACTGATCCAGTTTTTGAAATAACAGCTACCTTACAACCCGTTCTATAACCAGGGTCAATTCCTAGAACAACTCTGTCAAGAATTGGAGATTGCATAATATAAGGTTTTAAATTCTTGCCAAAAACTTCAATAGATTGTGTATCTGCTTTTTCTTTTAAATTTGCTCTTATTTCAGTTTCTATTTGTGGGAATAAAAGTCTATTATAACTATCGATAACAGCATCTTTTAAGAATTTATGACAGAAATTTTCATCATCCATACATAGTGAAAATAAAATTTCACCAATATTTTTTTCGTCACTTAACTTTATAGAAACCTTTAGAGCTTTTTCCTTTTCTCCTCTATTTATAGCAAGTATTCTATGTGCTGGAAGTTTAGAAATCTTTTCAGAAAATTCATAATACATATCATAAACATTATTCTCTTCTTTTCCCTTTTCAGAGACTAAAATTCCATTTTTCTCGGCATCTTTTCTTAAAATATCTCTAAAATCCTTATCTTCAGAAATCATCTCTGCAATAATATCTAAAGCACCAGCCATAGCTTCATCAATATTTAAAATTTCTTTTTCTTCACTAATAAATTCAGAAACTTTTTGTTCAAAATTATTTTCATTAAGTTTTCTATCTAAAATTAAATCAGCAAGTGGTTTTAGACCTTTTTCCTTTGCAATAGTTGCTCTAGTTCTCTTTTTAGGTCTAAATGGAAGATATATATCCTCAACTTTTGAAAGAGTTTCAGCATTTATAATTTCATTTTTTAATTCATCATTCAACTCTCCAAGTTCGTCAATTAGTCTTATAACATCTTCTTTTCTTTGCTCTAAATTTCTTAAATATTGTAATTTTTGTTCTAAATTTCTAAGTATTTCATCATCTAAATTACCCGTAACTTCTTTTCTATATCTTGCGATAAAAGGGATAGTATTTCCCTCATCTATAAGTTTTACAGTATTTTCAACTTGACCTACTTTTATATTTAATTCTTTTGCAATTTGTTCAAAAATATTCATTCTTACCTCTTTAATAAAAAAGGGAGCTAACGCTCCCTAAAATTCTAACAAAATAATTATTTTGCAGGTGCACTATGGATTGACTTTCCTTCTAATTGGTGAATTGCTTCCATAAATGCTTCTGATAGAGTTGGGTGAGCGTGAATCATCTTGCCTATTGACTCAACTCCCATATCATTTGCCATAGCAACTGTTCCTTCATGAATTAAGTCATTTGCATGAGGTCCAATAATATGGATACCTAAAATTCTCTTTAAGTCTTCAGTTGCAAGAACTTTTACAAATCCATCAGCTTCTCCTAATGAAACAGCTTTACCATTTCCGCTGAACATAAATTTACTCTTAACATAAGGAATATTTTGAGCAATAACTTCTTCTTCAGTTAAACCAACTTGAGCAACTTCTGGTAAAGTAAATGTACAAGCAGGAACAATATCTAAATTAATTTCAGGATGTTCTCCCATTAATTTTTCAACAACATGAATTGCTTGTGCACTTGCAACGTGAGCAAGTTGAACATTTCCATAAACAACGTCACCAATAGCATAAATATGGTCAACATTTGTCTTAAATCCTTTATCAGTAACTACAGCTCCTCTTTCAGTAACAACCCCAGCTTTTTCGATTTCTAATCCATCGATATTAGCTTTTCTTCCTGTTGCTAAAAGAACCATTGTACCTTCAGCTTCTTCAACTTTATCTTTATCAACTCTCTTAGCTGTAACTTTTAATTTACCGTTTTCTTGCGTAATTTCACTAGCACGAACTTTATTTACAATCTTAATTCCCGCTCTTTTGAAAATACTTGGAATTCTCTTTTGTATTTCTCCGTCAGTTGCAGGTAAAACACCGTTAGTCATTACAGTTACTTTTGAACCGAATTGAGCATAAATACTTGCAAATTCCATTCCAATAACTCCACCACCAACAACTATAAGTTCTTCAGGAATTTCTTTTAAATCTAAGAACTCATCACTAGTAATTACATTAGGCAAATCAGTTCCTGCAATTGGCGGAACACTTGGTTTAGAACCTGTAGCAATGATTATGTAATCAGCTGTTACATCTTTTTCTGAACCATCATTTAATTTAACATGAATTTTATGAGGATCAACAAAAGAACCAAAACCTTTCAGGTATTCAATATTTGGATAAGAACCAATTAAGAATTCTACCCCACCTACGATTTTTTCAACAACTTCGCATTTTCTTTCATTAAGTCTTATTGGATCAATTTTACATTCGTCCATAAGTAAACCGAATTCTGCTTTTCTATGAATATTTTCCATAATTTCAGCATTTTTCCAAAGTGTTTTTGTAGGGATACATCCTCTATTTAAACAAGTACCACCCGGTCTATCTGCTTCAATAAGTACAACTTCTGCTCCCATTTGTGCAGCTCTAATAGCAGCCTCATATCCTCCTGGGCCTGCTCCAATAACAGCTATTTTAGTCATAAAACACACTCCTTAATAAATTTTTTTAAGTTTTCACTCACTAAAATTATATATCAAAAATACTTTTTTTTCAAGTTTTTAAGTAAAATTTACTATATTTGCAATAAACTATTTAAAAGTATTTAAAATTATACAAAATAATTAATATAAACAATTTTATAAAACACTTGTCTTTACTATAAATGAAAGTATTACAATACCTGTACTAAATATAATATGTCCAATTATCGCGCTTTCTATTCTTTTTGTCTTTAAATAAACATATCCAAAAGTCAAGGATATAATTACAGCTTCTACTACGACAGGAAGTGCATGTTTTACATTTATGAGTGCAAACAAAATTCCTGATAAACAAGCTGGTGTAAATAATCTAACAAATTTGTATCCACCTTCATATAAATCATATAAGTAGCCAAATACTACATTTCTATATACAATTTCAGTTACAAAAGGAATAATAAACACCATATTTATTAAGGCAATTTTATTATTAGATACCAGATTTTTAATTCTAATAAATTCTCCGGTCATATCATAGGGATAACCTAAAAATCCTAAAATTTTATATATAATTTGCATTACAACTATCAAAGCTATCCCAGAATATACCCCAATCAAAATTGATTTTACTAAAGGTTCCTTTTTACTACCTTTGGATATTGAATTTGTTGGAAACTTTTTACAAAACAAATATACTAAAACTCCAAAAATCAAAAGTAAAATAATATTTATATTTGATAGGTTTTTAAGTACAAATTCTGATTTTAAATATTTATTTGCCAATGTAGAAAATCTTAAAATCCCTAAAAAATACACCAATGATATTATTAATGATACAATAAAATTTTTTGTCTTAACACTCATAACTTCCTCCTAAAATTTTTATTTTATAAATAAATTTTTTATATGTTAATTTAGAAAAATCTCATAATTGTTATAAATATATTAACTAAAATATGAACAGTTATAGCTGAACTGATTCTCTTAGTATATAAGTATATTGCTGAAAAAGATATTCCATAAATTATATACTGAATCATAGCCAAATGAAATACACCATCATGTGTTGAACCGAAGATAATAGATGATATTATCATAGATGTTATTATCCTAATATATTTATTACAACCCGAATGTAAATCATACAAATATCCAAACAGTATTCGTCTATACACCAGTTCTTCAAATATATTTACCGAAGCTATTGAAAATAAACTTACAAACAAATTAAGTCTTTCAGTACCCCTAGTATTTTTTGCATTCAAACTATAAACCTCAAGTTTGAAAATACTTTCAATGTATGAAGCTAAATATATAATCAACATAGTAAAAACAAAAACTAATATCGAAATAATTATAGATTTTTTTAAGTCCATTTTTTCTGAATTATCTATAGAATTTAATTTTCCATTAAATATATACTTTATAATCAAAAATATTATACAATTTCCAAATAGACAACAAATCCCACCAACAAAGAAATTATTTACAATTGGATTTTCAAAAAATTTAAAAACAAATATTTTCCCAAAAAATAAAGAATTTAAAATTTTCTGCCTAAAGATGAATTCAAAAAATAGAAACATTAAAACAGGTAATATCCACTTTTTAATGTTTTTTACATTTACCATTATTTCCCTCCTAGACAAATAATATTTATAAAAGATATAAGCTATATTTCTATAATAATTGCTCTAAATAATAGTACGAATAAGTCGTACACATATATTATATAAGAAATGTATAGCTATGGCAGCCGAAATTCTCTTAGTATAAAAATAAACAATTGTAAAACTTATCCCGGCAATAACGTAATAAATCATCCCGGAACTAAGTACTCCATCATGGATTGCTCCAAAAATAATCACCGATCCCAACAAAGATGTAATCAATCTTACAAATCTATTGCATCCTGAATGTAAATCATATAAATATCCAAATAACAATTTTCTATATACAACTTCTTCAAAAGTAACAGTAAAAAATGTAAAAATAACATAAATAAATTTATTTCGCATATACATGTCTCTAATATAGATAGCAGCTGCACTATTGACTGACGAACCTAAAACATCATATATAATATAAGTTAATAAATAAAATATGATTATTGTTAAAACAACAGCCAAGACTACTATTATAGTAGATTTTCTTAAACTCATTTTATCAGAACTATCTATAGAAGTTAACTTTTCTTTGAATATAAATTTAGAAATCAATAAAATAATTACTGCAACAGCAAAATTTAACAATCCAAAAGAAAAAGTCTTATTCAAAAAAGAGTTTTCAAAGAAATTAACAACTAAATAATCCCTATCTAATAAATATTTTACTAAATACTGTTTATAAATAAAATCACAAAAAACAAACATTAAAACTGGTGCTACCCATTTTGTTAAGTTTTTTCCATTTAACATAATTTCCTCCTTGTTCTTAAAACCCTAATTTATATTTCTCTACAATAATTTAAAAAATTAGAAAAGATTATGTAAAATATGGACAATAATAGGTGACGATAATCTTTTAGTATAAACATATAAACTGGATAAAATTATACCAGAAGTAACATAAAATAACATATAAGGATGGAAAACTCCATTATGTATTGAGCCAAATACTATTGAAGATACAATTAATGCAGTAATAAATCTAATATATTTATTACATCCTGAATGTAAATCATATAAGTATCCAAATAATATTTGCCTAAACACAATCTCTTCAAATATAGGAGCTACAAATACGCTATCAAAATTTCTATAAATACTAACTTCTTTTGCTGTTTTTATAGCATTATCATTAATGCTATTAACATTTCCAAATACATTATACACAATAACGGAGATAATCTTATCAAGATAAAAACTAATTACAAATACTACTACTGAAATCAGTACTGATTTTAGTAAATTCATTTTTTTAGAAGCATCTATTGAATTAAATTTATCCTTATATACAAAATGAATTAAACATATAAAGAAAATTATTATTACAATATGAGCAAAAAAATGTATAAATGCAAAATCCTTTGTCCCATATTTTATAAAAAGTTTTTTAGATATTTTGCTGTAACATTCATAAACTAAAAACATCAAAATTGGTAATATCCATTTTTTAAAGTTTTTTATATTTAATAAATTAGTATCTAGCATTATTTTCTCCTTTATTATATTTTCATAATGTTAGAAATAAATTATAAATCTCCTAAAGTCTAAAAGTAAGTTAAATAAAACATGTACAATTATTGGAGATGATATTCTTTTTGTATATAAATAAAGTCCAGATAAAATAAATCCATGAGTTATGTATTGAAGCATTGCAGGATGGAATAAACCATCATGTATTGATCCAAATATAATTGCAGATATTAGTGCTGAAGTTATATATCTAATATATTTATTACATCCTAAAAATAAATCATACAAATATCCAAACAACAGTTGTCTATAAACTAGTTCCTCAAGTGTTGATGTTACAAAAGAAAGCCCAACTACTGGTAATGGATTAGATTTAAATTCTTTTGTAATAGCATCTGCATTGGAACTATTTAAGCTAATATGACTAAAAAGAAAAGATTGTACCCACATAACCCCATATATAATTCCTATAGTTAAAAATAACACAACTATTGAAATAATAATAGATTTTTTTAAGTCCATTTTTTCAGAACTATCAATCGAATTTAATTTTCCTTTAAATATAAATTTAATTAACAAAAACAATATAATTGCAACAATAAAATTACCAATTAATATCGATTTAGAAAAATTACCTGCTCTATTTATTACAATATAAGAAATCATCTTATCAAATATAAATTTATAAGAAATTAATAAAATAATTGGTAATATCCATTTTTTAAAGTTTTTTACATTTAATAAATTAGTTTTTCTCATAAAAACTCCTTGACCATATATTTTATTGAATAACAATTTGTTAAAATTCATCTAAAGAAAGTGTAAATGCAGTATAATAATCACTATGCAAAGTAATGATACCATAAAGAAAACGTATTTGTCAAGATGAAATAACAAAATATTGTAAAACAATAAAAATGCTAATTATTATAAAATATAATTATTGAAAAAACAGTATTTTTTATTTAATCAAAAATTTATTTATTAATTTTATTTATAAAAAGCTAATATAAAATTTATTATATATCTGTATGCAAACATTTCTATAAAGATTATTTTAAACTCAATAAAAAAACTCCAAAAGTTTTTACACTTTTGAAGTTCTAATTATAAAATAAAAAACATTCACTTAATATTACGCTGGAAATCAAATCTCTAATATGTCATCTCAATCGAAATTAAACGACTTGAAAAAAATCTAGTCTTTATTTTGTTTACTTATAATCTAATTATGAGATTTCCAGAGCAATTGTATCTAATTATACAATTGCTCTGTCAGACCTACTTTTATTTGAAAGCAAACAAAGTTAGGGCTAGATTCACTACACTTCGCTTCGGTCGAAATGACGTGCAAAGAGAAAATCTAATTTAATAGCATAATGTTAAAAGTTAATAAACTTAAAACCATATTAATACTCTATAAACATAACAAAAATATTCATATCGTGTTGACGTTCATTTCAAATCCCTAATATGTCATCTCGACCGAAGTTGAGCGACGCGAAACGAAGCGGAGAGATCTCATATAATAATATTTCTAACTATTTTTTACAAATACAAATTTATTCTCTAAAGACATTTCTTCAGCAAAACCATATCCATCTTTGTCAAATTTCTTTATATCTTCAATATTTTCAATTTTATTTTTAGTCATAAAGTTAAGCATCATTCCCCTAGCTTTTTTTGAAATCGTAGAATGTTTTTTTAACTTTCCATCAACTTTTTCAAAAAATTCAAAATCCAAAATTTGCTTCTCTGAAATGTACTTTTTAACAGTTTTTGAAAATTCATCACTTGCAAGATTAACAATAAAATCTGTGTCTTTTAAAATGTTCTTGGCAATATCATCTTTCCAAAAATTATATAAATTTCCCATTTTTGTTTTCATAAGAAAATCAAGTCTATATGGATTAATTAAATCAAAAGGTTTAAGCACTCCATAAAGTGCAGAAATAATAATTAAATGCTCCTTTATATATTCTAAATCGCACTCATCAAACTCTTCTCTTTTTATATTTTTATAACACATTCCATCATACATATAAAAAGCCTTGTAATAATCTTTTGAAACCAAAACTTCCGGAACATTCTTTATAATTTCATTTGTTTTATCAGAAAATTCAACTCCCAAAGAAAATCTCTCACAAGTTTTAGAAATTGTCTTTGCAGGTGATAAAATTATTTTCATATTTTTCTCCTTAAATCTATTTTAAAATAGCAATATTCCAAATAAAATACTACATTGATTATATTAAAAAATCTCATTATAATCAACAAAAAATAGCACTCTCGTGCTATTTTATAAATAATCATATAATATTGTTATTGATGTTTTTAAATTATTATCGTAGCTTTTAATCAGTTCTTCTATCTCACATTTAAATATATTTTCATCAAATGTTTTACCTAATTTATTTCCGTATAATGCTACTTGCATACCTACAAAATATTCCTCTCCTTCTTTGTAGATTGCAAAATCGTGAATTGATTTTATATATTCAAACTGATTTTTCCAATTTTCAGTAATTTCTTTTAATTCAATTTCTCTTTCCGTAAAGTTTCCACCAACAGGTTCAACATGTATAACAAGTACAATTTCATATTTATCATAAATTTCTTTTTCAATAAGGCTCATAAGATTATGTGCTTTTACAAAATCCTCTTTATGTTGATGGAGTTGCTTATCCTCACCACAACGAAAAATTTGGACTTAATGAAAAATATTTTATAAATGGTGTTAAATTCTTTGTTCAAGCAGTACATGATTATTTAAAATAAATTTAAAAGCACCTAAATAATATTGATGTGAACCCCTAAATCCGGACAAAGGATTTGGGGGTTTTTGAATGTCAAAATATGATATAAAATTAAAAATAAAAGTAATTAAAGAATATGAAAAAAATAATATTAGTCAATCTGAATTATCAAAAAAATATAAAATACCACAAACAACTATTTCAAATTGGATAAAATGGTATTTTGATAATGGTATTGAAGGTATAAGTAAAAAATTTAAAAACAAAAGTTATACTAGTAATTTTAAACTGTTTGTATTACAATATAGAAAAACTAATAATCTAACTTTTAGAGAAACTGCTGTTAAATTTGATATAACAAATGATTCAATCATAGTTAATTGGCAAAGGAAATATGATGAATATGGATTAGATGGTTTAAATAGTAAAACAAAAGGAAGAAAGCCTAAAATGAAAAAATCTATACCAATAGAACAAAAAAGAAAAAAAATTTACAAGAAAGCGAAAGAGAAGAACTTTTAAGACTAAGAGAAGAAAATCTCCTATTAAAGGCAGCTATAGCTTATGAAAAAAAACTTCAAGCCTTGCTTATGGAAAAGGACTTAAAAACAAAGAAAAAGCAAAAGCGATAATTGAATTAAGCAAGGCAAAAGAATATAAATCAATTACAATATTACAATGGTTAAAAGTGGCTAAATTAAATAAAAGTTCCTTTTATGAGTGGAAAGAAAAACTAAATAAACAGATAAAGTCAAAAGAGATTTATATTATTGAAAAAATAAAAGATATAGTAAAAGAATCTAAAGGAAGATATGGATATAGAAGAGTAAGTAAGATATTAAGATTAGAATATGGACTTATTGTAAATCACAAGAAAGTTTTAAGAATAATGAAAGAAAACGAACTTTTATGTAAAAAGTTCAAAAACAGAGTTAGAAAGTATAATTTATATAAAGGAACAGTGGGAAAAATCGCAAAAAATGTTGTTAATAGGAATTTTAAAACTGATAAAACTTATAAATTATGGCTAACAGATATAACAGAATTTAAAATAGGAAATAATACAAAGAAAATATATTTATCACCTATTTTAGATACTTTTAATGGAGAAATAATATCATATTCAATAGGTTTTAGTCCTACAGTAAATTTAACGAATGTGTCATTAGAAAAATCTTTAAAAAGAACAAAGAAGATTTAACGATTCATACAGATCAAGGCTTTCATTACAAACATAGTAGTTTTGTAAGAACATTAGAAAATAACAAAATAAGACAAAGTATGTCTAGGAAAGAAAACTGCTTAGATAATGCACCAATGGAGAATTTTTTTGGAATATTGAAACAAGAAATGTTTTATGAAGAAAATTATTCTTCTTATGAAAAATTAATAGAAGATATAAAAGAGTATATTAAATGGTATAATACGAAAAGAATTAAGGAGAATTTAAAAGGAATGTCTCCTATTGATTATAGATTACATTCCTTTGAATAATTTATTTAACTCTCCGTGTTTTTGGGTTCAGCTCATAATTCTAACACTTTTATTTTTTTATTTTTCTATTTTCTTTTTCTTTTAACTACTACTAAAGCTATAGTAGATAGAATTAAAGGTATAAAAGATATATTTTGTATTGAAGTATTTGCCATAGAAGTATTTGTTCTTTTTGCATTATTATTATTTTTGCTTCTAGCTTTATCTTCTTTCTTAGAGTCTTTAACTAAAATACAAGTTTCAATACTTCCTTCTTTAAAGTTAAATTTAAACTTATGTTTTTTACAAGAAAGTTTTTTTATAAATTCATCTTTAAACTCAATTATAGTACTTCCCTTTTTTACATCATACATAGATTTATCAACAAGTTTTTCATCTACATAAACATCTTTAAAATCTTCTACTTCTGGAGATATTTTAAAAATTAATGTTTCATTTTTATTTTTATCAATTTCTTGATTTTCTCCAAATAAAAATTTTATTTGTGTTTTTTCTTCTGGTGTTTTAGGGTCTTTATGACTTGGATTTACAGGATTTATAGGATTTACAGTAGAGTTTTCTTTTTCTACAACTGTAACTGTAGCTTTTTTTATTACACTTACATTTTTATTTGTTAATTTAAATGTTATTGTATATGTTCCTACTTTGTCTTTGTTAAATCCACCTTCATCTATAATTTCAACTTGTTCTTTTAAATCGTTGTTTTTATTATCTTTTGCTTTAACGATTAATGATTTAAGATCTAATGTATCTTGTTGATGTATTGTAACATTTTTAACTTCAAGTTCTATAGTTTTTTCTTCAGATGGTGTTTTTTTAACCCATTTTGCAAAAATTGTAGTATCTGTTATTATTTTTTTATCAAAATCAAACACCTTTGTTAATTCACTATCTTCATACCAACCTTTAAAAGTATAACCATCTTTAGTAGGATCTTGTACTTTAGCTAATTTATTTGCACTTAATTGATTAACTTTTATAATTTGATCATCAATTTTACTTCCACCAAAAGTTTCAAACTTAACAGTTGATACAATTTCTGTAGTATATAAAGCGTTCATTACCATATCATCAGCTGATATAATATGAAGTTTTAAATCTTTATATCCTCTTGCGGAAATTATAATTTCATCATCTCTATTAAAGAAAGTTTTATCCTTAAATACAATACTTACCTTATCTAAAGTTTTATCAAGATTTTTATATTTTCCATCTTCTTTTGTAAATAGATAATGTTTTATTTCTTTTCCATTTCTTCTTATAGTTATAAGATTTATTTTATTTACATATTCACTATCTTCTTTTTTATAGCCGATTAAATTAATACAATTAACTTTCATAACTGATGGATCTTTCGATGAAATTTCTCCAAGTAGTGGTTCTTTAGGCTCTTTTGATTTATCTTCTTTTATCCATAAAGCTTTTAGAGTTATATCTTCGTTTAGGGTAATTTTTTCTCCTGGAAGATGTCTTTGTCCATTAATTTCCCAACAATCAAATTCCATATCTTTTGGAGCTAAAAATTCACAAACAGGAAGTTCATATTCTTCTTTTACTAATTTTTTAACCTCTTGCATAGTTCCTAGACCACCATTTTTATCAAATGTAATTGTAGCTTTTTTAGTTAATTTTTCTTTCCAAAGAGCTTTTATTGTTATATTTTTAGTAATTTGATATTGATGTCCTACCTCTGTTTTTTCATTCATATATTCCCAACTATCAAACTCCATACCTGAAGGTGCTGTAAAAGTACATTGTGGAACTGTAAAAATTTCTCCATTTTCAACTTCTACATCTTTCATTTCTCCACTACCACCATTTTTATCAAAAGTAACTTTATAAACTACCTTTTTACCTTCAATATTTGCACTTATTGAGTAATAGACATCATTTCCTACAAGGGTATCCTTTGTTATTTTTACAATAACATTTTTGTATTTGCTAGAAACAATAGTTATAGTATCATCTTTATCTAATTTTTCAGTAAATGAAAATTGTAGTTTTTTATTTGGATTAGATGCGAAATCTGTAGAGTCAATGCCTTTAACATCAGTTATTTCACTTGTCTTTCCTTTGTGATTTACAATAACTTTTTGAACTGATTTTAAATACTCATCAGATTTGTTATCATTAGAATAAGTTATAAAATGAGTAAAATCAGTTACATTTGTAGTCATTAAAAGTGGATTTGGCATTATAGGGTCAAGTTTTTCTTCTTGTGGATTTTCATTTTTCTTATCTTTCCAAAGAGCTTTTATTGTTAAATCTTTATCTACTTTTATTGTATCTGATACATTTTTTCTTTCATTATTTACTTGCCAAGCATCAAACTCTTGATTGTCTGGAGCTGTAAAAGTACATTGTGGTAATTTATAATCTTCATTAGCTTTTAGTTTTACAGCTTGCATTTCTCCGCTACCACCGTTTTTATCAAAACTAATTGTAACTTGTTTAACTTCTTTATCAGATAATGTATTAACCTTGGCTCCTATCATATATGTTCCTTTAGTTTCAGGTTCATCCCAAGCTCCATTAAACATTTGAAAAGAATTAATTCCATCGTTACTATCATCCATACCAAGTGCAATTTCTCCATCTAGTTTTGTAAATGCAATATAATAATCACCATTTACTTGAACATTTGAAATAGAAAGTTTATTCCAGCCTTCTTTTTCAAATGTTAAATCTTTTGAAAATAACACTTTTGATGGAAGTTCATCTTCAGTATTTTTATCATAAATAGAAATTCTATATTTACTATTAGTTAAATCTACATCTTTAGTTTTTGTAATAAAATATGAAATTTCTTTTATATCTACAAGTTTATCATTTGAAATTTTATTTGCAAATGCTCTATCCTTTAGGTCCATTCCTGAAAGCTTAGTTGCTTTTTCATCTGTATAACCTACATTTAACTGACTTTCTTGATAAACTTTTTCTAAAGGCATACTTACAGTTCCAGTTCCAGGAATTTTAATATTTTTTTCTAATCTTTTATAACCATCGCTTGTTGCAACTAAAGTGTAATTTCCAGATGTTAAGTTTGTAAATCTAACAGTTTCTCCATTTTCTTCTGCTATAGGTTCTAATTTCCCCTCTTTATAAAGTTTTACATTTCCTTTTATTGACTCATAATCAGAATCTTTTACATTAACTGATATAGCAACTTTTTTAAAATTATCTAAATAAAAATCTTTATTTACATCATTTGTAAGGTCTATAACTTCTTCTTTGTCCTTATAGCCATCTGCGCTTGCTATTACAGTATATTTACCAGCCGGAAGCTTTATACTAAACTTACCTGTTCCAGCTTCTGTATTAATAGTTTTTCCTGTTTCTTTAATTGTAATTTTTCCAACTAATGCAAGTATATCTTTTTTTTCGTTTTCTTCACTTAAATTTTGCATATTTAAAAGCTTAAATGGAGATACTTTTTCTATTATATTGTTATTTTTTACATCTTTAGTATTTATAGTAACATCGTCAATATACCAACCTCCGCATTGCTCCGGATCTGTATTTCCTTTATCACTTCCTGCATCAAGAACAAATTTAACTTTAAATTTATCTGTTAAATAATCTTTTTTAATTTCAACACCATTTGTAAACCAAGCATGTTTTATATGCTTATCTACTTCACTTTCATCTAAAGTATAAACTTTATCCCAAGTTTTTCCATCATCTTTTGAAAAATAAATTTCTCCTATATCTTGATTATATGAATCATACTCATCAGTTTTTCTTTTTCCACTTGAACCAAACCAGTTTTGGTAATAAAGCGTAGCATCTTTTAAAGTTGACAAGTCCATAGTTGGAGAGATAAGTGAATATTTTGTGTTAGGCTTTCTATGATCATTTAAATTTGTCGCCCAAACATTCATACCGTCATTTTTACCTAATGATTGAACACTTGTAGGCTTTTTATATTTTGCATCATATTTATCTCCATATTCTAATTTGCCAAAATCCCATTTTGTTTCTTTATCACTTTCTACACTTGTAAAATCATCTTGTCCTTTTTCAAAATCAAAACTTTTAACTTCTTTCCCTTCTGTAAAAGTATGAGATAAAATTTCAGAAGGCTCACTTTTATTTTCGCCAATCTTTGCAACAGCATAGTAATAATAAGTTCCTTTTTGTGGCTTTGGAATATCAACTAAATCAATAGAGTATTTTCCAAATCCATTTTTAGAATCTCCTTTTTCAACTTTTTTTATAAGTTCAAAAGGTCCATTTTTATCTTTTGATCTATATAGCTCATAAGATGTAATCTTTTCGTTTTTTACCGGAGAAAATGTGTAAATTAATCTACCGTCTTTTTTATCATTTAACTTTAAATATTCACTTGGAGTTTGTGGTATTTCTTTTGATGCTTCTTCTATTTTTATATCATCAATATACCAACCATTACCACTACTTTTATATTCTCCATTAGGTCTAAATCCAAACATTACACAAATTTTCTTACCCTTGTAAGCTGAAAGGTCAATGTATTCATCAACCCACTTTTCTTTTGAAGAGTTTTTATAACTTCTTTTTAATTCCCATTTTAAACTATCTGGATCACTATCTTCTTTAGCTTCTGCAATCCAAACCTCAGCAGTATCAAAAAAGGCTGATTCGTAATTTCCAAGGTCATAAAAATGTTTAAAACTTAAAGCTGGATTTCTAGTTTCTTCTGTTAAATCTATTGGAGGCATAACAAAAATAGAATTTCCACGAACATTTTTATAAGGTTGTATACCTATTAATTTTTTATTTGCTTCATCTTTTTTAATATTTCCCCATTTAAATAATTTTGATTGTCCGCCCAACTCAAAACCTGAAGTATCTTTTTCAAAATCTTGTATATATCCAATACCAACACCTTTTTGAACTTCAAATGAAAATTCATCACTCTTAGTAACTTTTTTGTTAATATCTGTAGCTTCAATATAATATTTTCCATTTGTAACATTTTTAAAAGTTGCAACCGGAATATTTACACTATAATAACCTGAAAGATTATTTCCATTTTTAAGTTTCATATCATAAGATTTATATTCACTACCAACATTTAAATAAAGTTTTACACTATCAACTCCAACATTATCTTTTACATTTGCATCAAAAGTTGTTTTATATGTTGTAAAAACCTTACTAATCGGAGTGTGATTTATAACTGGTTTTTCATTATCCACTCCCTTTGTAAGAATACGACCTTGTAAAAGTTTCATATTTGAAATATCTATATCTTTTCCCTTTTTTTGACCGATAGAAAGCTTAACTGCATTAAGAGCATCAACTTTTCCATGCCCATAACCATGGTTTGGAGTTGTTGTATAGTCATTGTCTTTTAAAGGTGTTGCAGTTTCATTTAAAATCTTTTCAATTTGATCAACACTTAAATTTGGATTAGCTTTAAGCATCAAACAAACAACACCTGTAACATGAGGACTTGCCATAGAGGTTCCAGTATAAATTGTATATTTTCCATTTGGAATTGAAGATAAAATATTAACTCCGGGCGCAACAATATCCGGCTTAAAATTTTCTGTATAGTTAGATTTACCTCTTAGAGAAAATTTTGCAACTATTTCATCTTGCCTAATAGCTCCAACTGCATAAGCTTGTGGATATGAAGCAGGTGTCCCTATAGAATCAGCCCCTCCTTCATTAAATTGACTTACATTACCTGCAGAAAATACAGGAAAAATTCCTGCTTCTCTCCATTTTTGAACCATATCTTGATAAAACCCATCTGTTGAATTCCCACCCCATGAGTTATTTACAACTTTTGGAGCCATTTCTGGATGAGGTATACCATTTTCATCTTTAGGTGCCATAATCCATTCACCCGCTTTTAAAAGCTTAGCATTATCTGTTTCACCATTTGAATCAAAAACTTTTACAGCCATCCATTTAGCATTCGGACAAACACCTAAAAGAGAGTTTTCTCTTTGACCCAAGATAGTTCCGCAAACATGAGTTCCATGTCCCCTATCATCATAAGGTTCTTCTTTATCTCCCGTCTTTTCATTTACAGCATTATACCAAGAATATCTTTTAAGCTTTTCATCATTTCCTCTATAATTATTTTTAATTGCAGGATGATTTCCATCAACACCAGAATCAATTATCGCAACAACAACATCGTTATTAGAATTTTCAACTTCTTTTTGTGCCTTATCTGCACTAATCATCTTTAAATTCCAAGGGATATGCTTTTTTTCCACACTAGATAAAGCTTCTCTATCTTCTGGAATATTATTTTGAAGCTTTGGCATCTTCACTTTTTTATTAATACAAATCTTTTCTACATCAGACCTTTTTGAAATCTTAACCAAAACTTCTTTTTTACAAACTACATTTATACAATTTATAATAAAAAATTGTTGATAATTCTTTACATTACCATCTTTTTTAGAACGTTCAAGAATTTCTATAATAGACTTTTGACTATCTTCTTTTAACTTTATAGACTTATCTACCATATCCTTTCTTATCTCATTTTGAATTTCTTCCTTAGATGCATTAACATTTTCTTTTTTAACAGCATCTTTAATTTTTGAAACATCAACTTGTTTTTTCAATTTGATAATTACATCGACAAAATCATCATCTTTGTAATCTTTTAACTCTTCTATCTTTTTTTGAAAATCTAAAGACTTACTTTCAGTGGCAAAAACACCACTAAAACTTGTAAAAATCAAAGAACAAAATACCACAAAAGATATGATTTTCTTAAAAATTTTCATATAATTCCTCCTAAAAAAATAAAATAAAATTAGCATAAACTAACAAAAAATATTTTATATCAATTAATAGTAATTGTCAATATCAAACTTTAAACAACATTTAATTTTTATAAAAACAAAAATTAAATAAAAAAAGAACACCCTTATATAAGAGCATTCTTTTAATAAAATAAATTTAACATCTTTAGTAAAAAATATATAAAAATTATTTTCATAATCTACTTAGATATTAAAATAAAATTTTTAATTTTATTTTAATTTTTAAATTTCGTATATTGTAAAATTAAATTAGCCACAAATGAAAAAATAGAAAAAAACATCTCAAAGAGGTAAAATAATAGTTAAGCTAAAAACTAAAGAAAGGAACCTCAATGAGATCCACAATAATTGTAACACAAAATATAAGCACTTAACAATAGATTTAAGAAAATTAATAGAGAAATGGAAAAAAGAAAGAAATAGTAATAGAGAAATAGTAAGATTACTAGGTAAAAATCATCAAACAATAAATAATGAAATAAAAAGAGGAAGTAAAAAGAGTAAGAATATTAGGAAAAATAATAGAAGAAAGACCAAAAGAAATAAATAATAGAGAAGAAGTAGGACATTATGAAATAGATACTGTAATATTAAGAAAGGAAAAGGGGCAATGTCTATTAACATTAACAGATAGGAAAAGTAGATATGAAATAATAAGGTTAATTGAAGATAAAACAGTTAAATCAGTAAATAGAGCTTTAAAAGAAGTATTAAAAGAGTATGAAATAAAAAGTATAATGGCAGATAATGGCTTAGAGTTTGCAAGACTATATGAAGTATTTGACTATGAAAATATTTATTATGCACATCCATATAGTAGTTATGAAAGAGGAAGTAATGAAAACCACAACAGACTCATAAGAAGATTTTTACCAAAAGGAACAAAAAACACTACTCAACAAAGAGTAGCATTTATTGAAGATTGGATAAATAATTATCCTAAAAAACTATTTAACTATAAAACACCTTTTGAAGTTTTTTCAATTGGCTAACTTATTCTTGCAATTTGTAAATATAATATTTTTAAAAGACCCTTATCAAAAAAGTCTAAATTCTAAATAGAATCTAGACTTTATTTTAAATATATTTCTCTGCCTGTGATAAATATAATTTCTTATATTCCAAAGAATTTTCGATGAGTTCATTATGATTTCCAAAAATAATTTTTCCATCTTTCATAAACCATATTTCATCAGCAATATGAACTGATGCCATTCTATGAGAAATCATAAATATTATTTTATCTTCTTTTATATTTTTTAAAATTTTATAAACAGAATTTTCTTTTTCAATATCAAGACTTCCTGTTGGTTCATCTAAAACTAGTATAGGACTATTTTTATAAATTGCCCTTAAGATTGCAATTAATTGTGCTTGACCTCCTGACAATTCAATATTTTCATCATCAAGTTCAACTCCAAGTTTATCATCTAAATTAATTTTAAAATCTTCTTTTTTTATACCAAGTTTATCAATAATTTTAAAAATTTCTTCATCCACAATTTCATTTTCGTCTTCATTTTCAATTAATTTACAGCAAATATTTTCTCTTAATGTTATATCATCAATTAGCTTAAAATCTTGAAAAATTGTACTTATATACTTATTTTCAGTTTCATAAATAGACTTTCCATCATAAGTCAAACTTCCTTTTGAAACCTCGTAAAGTCCGGAAATAAGTTTTATTAAAGTACTTTTTCCTGCTCCGTTTTCTCCAATAATTACTACAATTTTAGGTTTTTTTACTTCAAATGAAATATCATTTAGAACATAATTTTTAAAATCTCCATATTTAAAGTAAATATTTTTTGCGATTAATCCCAAATCTTTGCTCTCAATACTTCTCTCTACATTTTTCCCAATGTCAAATTCAATGAAATCCAAAACAGGAATGGTATATTTTGAAAATCTGTCCAAATTAATTATATTTTCAGAAAATTCATTCATACTGCTTGTAAATTTTAGTATCCCTACTACAGTAAAACTAAAATCAGAAAAGCTGATTTCATTTTTATAAACCCTACTTGCACTAAAAATTATTACAAATAAGGTACAGATAATTGAATTTATCACTTCAATTATATTTACAATAGCCTTATTCCTATAAAAAGGTTTAAAACATTTTAATATATCTTTTATAGTTTTAGAAAATTTATTATCTATGAAACTTTCAAATTCATTTGATTTTATATCTAATACATCATCTCTATTCAAAACCATATAGCTATAATACCAGTATTTTCTATTTATCGGAGATAAATTTTCATAAAATTTACTCTCTTCCTTACTGCATTTTTTCTTTGCAAATATATTTACAACAAATAGGATAAGTAATACTATACTTAGATAGAAAGAAAAATATCCTATGGCAATAAAAGTTGTTAGCATAATGGAAATATTTTCTATGCTTTTTACAATTGCCTCTAATAAGTTTTCAAGACAATATTGATTTCTAAGGGAAAATCTTGCTCTTTCTTGTAAATTATGAAAATAAGGGCTTTCTAAATTAAAATAGTCTATTTCTGTTGATTTTTTCAGAAGTCCTTTTTCCATTTTAAGTAAATACTCTCTTGCAGAGTATTGGACTTTCCACTTTAATACTTCTTTAAAAATCCTTAATACAACAAAAACAATAGCCTCAAAAATCAATTTAATAGATACATTTTTAATATTTCCAATTTGTAAATATTCTGTAAAATCTCTAACCATAAATAAAGCTAGTAAAGTCAATAGAATATTAATTAAAATATCAATTGAAATTCTATTGACAAATCTCTTATCTATTTTAAAAGACAATTTTAAAAATCTGAAAATAGTTTTAAATGAATTAATCATTTTTATCACCTACTTTCAATTTAAACATACTTTTAGTCAATTCTTTTAAGTATCTATAATATTCAGATCTTTCAATTAATTCAAAATGAGAACCTGAATCTAATATTTTTCCATTATTTAAAATATAAATTTTATCCACAATATTAGAAATAGCCAATCTATGGGAAATAATAATAAATCCCTTTGTCTTTTCTTCAAGAGATAATCTATTATAAAAATCCATTTCTTTTTTAGCATCAAGTGCAGATGTGGGTTCATCTAAAATTAACATCGTTCCACTTTTAACTAATGCTCTTAGAATAGTCAGCATTTGTAATTGACCACCTGAAGGTTCAAAAACATCATCAAAAAACTCTTTTCCAAATCTGGTATTCAAATCTATCAATTTTCCATTTACATTGTCAAGTTTACAACTTTTTAAATATTCTTCAATATAATTTTCTTCATATTTTTTCACACTTTCAAACCCGAATAAATTTTCTTTAAGTGTCCCTGCAAAAAAATGTGAATTTTGAAAAACGGCTGAAAAATAAGCAAGTCTTTCTTTTGCTGAAACTTCTTTCCCATTAATGAGAATTTTTCCGCTTGTTTGATTGTAAATTCCCATAATTACTTTTATAAGTGTACTCTTTCCGGCACCATTTTCTCCAATTATTCCGATTTTATTGAAAGATGAAAACTCCATATTTATATTTTCTAAACTGTATTTATCAGTATTTGGATATTTAAAGTAAATATTTTTAAGTTCAAAGGATGCTTCTTTATTTTCCATATTGGCATTTTTACTTTTTAAACTATTTTCTTCTAAATGTAAAAGGTATTTATCAAACATTTTTATATTTTTCTTTAAATCGGATATAATTCTTAAAGACTCCTTTTCATTAGTTACAAAAAGTTGATACATACTGAAAACTATAAAAATTGTAGATATAGAAATGGAATTAATACTAAATAAGTATATCAACATTCCAATTGTAAGAATATCAGTTATAATTTCCAAAAATATTGAAATAATCCCTAATTTTATACCTAAATTAGTTTTATTTTTTATAATAGTCATTGCTTCATTAACAATTTTCTCATATCTCTTTAAGATTAGATTTCCTAAATTAAATATACGAATATCTTTTCCGTATTCATTTCTCATACTAAAATTATTGTAATATTCAAGTTTTGTCAATACATTTCCTTGCTCTAAATCTGTATCCAAGTCAAATTCATTAATTTTTTCTCTTAGAGGATATGCTCCAAGTTGAATTAAAAATGTAAAAACTACAATGTAAAAAGAAGTTTTCGAAATAATAAAGCCTGAAAAAATAAGCAATACAAAAATAGGAATAAAATTTACTAAATCCATCAAAATTGCACTAAAACCTGCATTATCATAAGCTAAAAAATTCCAAGCTCTATTCATTGAATATTCAAATTTAGGATTTTCAATATCTTCCATATTCTTTTGTAAAATTGAGTTGTTCAGTTTTCTTGCTAACTTAAATCTAAAACGAACTACTTCATAAGATAGCTTTGAAAATAAAATACTTGACATAATTTTAGAAAATATAATTATAGCAAACAAAAAAAGTATAATAAAGATAAATTTATTATAACTATATATTTTATTTTCGACTAAAGAAAAAATATATCCAAAATAATAAGCATCTAAAAAATATGCAACTATAAAACTAATATTATAAATTAAAATTTTAAAAATATTTTTTCTAATAAAAGGTAATACTAAATTTTTCATAAATTTTCTCCAAATAAATTGCTACCCTGATTATATAAAAAAATTACATAGACGTCAACTTATACAAAAAATAGCACCGAAGTGCTATTTTAAAAATATTCATATAAAATTGTTATTGAAGTTTTTAATTCTTCATCATAATTTTTTATCAGTTCTTCAAGCTCTGATTTTAAACTATTTTCGTCGAAATTTTTATCCAATTTGTTTCCATCTAATGCTAATTGCAATCCTACAAAGTACTTATCTCCCTGTTTGTAAATTGCAAAGTCATGCATTGATTTTATATAACTAAACTGATTTTTCCAATTTTCAGTAATTTCTTTTAATTCAATTTCTCTTTCAGTAAAGTTTCCCCCTACCGGTTCAACATGGATTACCAATACAATTTCATATTTTTCGTAAATTTCTTTTTCAATAAGGCTCATAAGATTATGTGCTTTGATTAAACTCATTTCAGCATCAACTTCAACATCAACAGTTGCAATTGTTTTAAGATGTCCATATCTATGAAAAGTGTAATTGTGTATTCCCAAAATTTCTTTGTGATTTTCAATGTCTGTCAAAACTGACTTTATCAATTCTACACTTGGTGCCTCTCCAATAAGTTGACTTATTGTTTCCTTTGCCAAAGAGAAACCTGAGAATAGAATAAATGCAGAAACTATTAGACCTACAACTCCATCAACCGGAAAAGTAGTATAGTTAGCAAAAATCATTGCAATTAAAACAACTGAAGTTGTAAAAACATCACTCAAACAGTCAATTGAAGTAGCCTTTAAAATGCTTGAATCTATTGCTTTGGAAAGTTTTCTATTGAATAAACTCATCCAAAGTTTTACAAAAATAAAAATCACTAAAAAAGCAATTCCTATTTTCCCCATAATAATTTTTTCAGGATTTATAATTCTTTCGATAGATGTCTTTGCAAATTGAACTCCTACAATCATAACCATCATTGAGATTATTAAGGTAGTTATATATTCAACTCTTCCATGACCGTAAGGATGATCCTTATCTGGTGGTGCAGAAGAAAATTTAAAGCCTAAAACTGTTGCAAAGGAATAAATAGCATCCGAAAAATTATTAACTGCATCAGCTGTTATTGAAACCGAATTTGCTAAAATTCCGATTACAAATTTTGATACTCCCAAAGTAACATTTAAAAATGTTCCTATCATTCCTGAAAGATATCCGACTTTTTTTCTATCATATTTATCTGTGTTTTCAATTTTCGAAATATTCAATATTTTTTTCTCTAACATATTTACTCCATAAACAGTACAATATTTCCACTTTCAATTGTCTTTTTTATGTCTATAATTCTTTGGTTTGAAGAACCTCGAAATTTCAAAGTTAAGTCTTTTAATCTATAATCAAATCTTCCATCAACTAAAACATCACATTCTTTTAAAAGCTCGAATCTATCATCATCTTCAAGAATTTCCTCAAAAGTATATCCAGAATAAATCCAAATATTTTTATTTACACTTTTCTTAATATCTCTTACAATCTCAAGGAGTTCTTTTGCGTTTTGCATTGGTTCTCCACCAAGCAAAGTAAGACCAGAAACATTTTTATCACGCAAATAGTCTATGACTAAATTAGTAGTTTCTTTTGTCCAAAGCTCTCCAAAATTGAAATCCATATATTTTTTATTAAAACAATCTTTACAATTATGTGTACAGCCAGTTACGAAAATACTAGTTCTGATACCAACACCATTTGCAACATCATAAGCTCTTATCTGACCATATCTCATTTTAATCCCTCACTATATATGAAGCACCCTTGCCTTTATTTCTTTTGTTCTTCCTTCATTCCAGAAGTTTTCTCCAAGATAGCCACAAGTTCTTCTAGTTACATTCATTTTTTGCTTATCTTTATTATGACATTGAGGACATTCCCATTCATTATATTCGTTTATGATTATTTCTCCATCAAATCCGCAAACGTGGCAATAATCTGATTTTGTATTAAATTCAGCATATTGAATATTATCATAGATAAATCTAATCATTTGTTCAACAGCTTCAACATTATGGTTCATATTAGGAATTTCCGCATAAGAAATACAACCTCCTGTTGACAATTTTTGGAAATCTTCTTCAAATCTGAATTTATCAAAAACTGAAATATTTTCCCTAACGTCAACATGATAACTATTTGTATAATATCCCTTATCTGTTATATCCTTTATTTCTCCATATTTCTTTCTATCTATAGAACAGAATCTGTGAGTTAAACTTTCAGCAGGAGTTCCATATAATGAAAATGTCATTCCTGTTTCTTCACTCCAACTGTCAGCCGCTTCTTTTATTTTTCTCATAACTTTAAGAGCAAATTCTTTTCCTTCTTCAGTTGTATGACTAACGCCTTTTACACACATAGTAGCTTCATATAATCCAATATATCCTACAGAAAGAGTTGAATATCCGTTTTCAAGGTATTTTTTAATACTTTCACCTTTTTTAAGTCTAGCAATTGCTCCATATTGCCAATGAATAGGAGAATTATCGCTCTTTACATTTTGAAGAAGTGAATTTCTGAATAAAAGTGCTTTTTTTACAATTTCAAGTCTTTTATCCAACATTTCAAAGAAACCTTCTTCATTTCCCGTATTTAAAATTCCTATTTGTGGTAAATTCAAACTTACTACACCTTGATTAAATCTACCTTCAAATTTATAGTTTCCATTTTCATCTTTATAAGGCGCTAAGAATGATCTACAACCCATAGGTCCGAATACATTTCCTTCATAATGTTCTCTAAGTTTTTTAGCAGAGATATAATCAGGATACATTCTCTTTGCAGTACATTTTGCAGCAAGTTTTGTTAAATAATAATACTTACTATCTTCTCTTACATTGTTTTCATCTAAAACATAAATCAATTTAGGGAAAGCAGGTGTGATATAAACACCTTTTTCGTTTTTAATTCCTTCTAATCTTTGTTTTATTATTTCCTCAACAATTTGTGCAACTTCATCTTCATATTCAAAACCATCTTCAACATACATAAAAAGAGTAACGAAAGGACTTTGCCCATTTGTAGTCATCAAAGTATTTATTTGGTATTGAATAGTTTGAATACCTGCTTCCAATTCTTTCTTAGTCATTGCTCTTGCAATATTTTCAATGTCTTTTTCATCAGTTAAAATTTCTTTTGCAAGTTTTAAATGTTTTTCATAGCTCTTTCTTAGATACTTTCCTAGATGAGCAACATTTAAGCTTTGACCACCAAATTGACCTGATGCTACTTGTGCAATTATTTGAGTCATAACTGTACAAGCAACTTGGAAAGATTTTGGAGTTTCAACCATTTTACCATTTATTACTGTTCCATTATCAAGCATATCTCCAATATTAACTAGACAGCAATTAAACATAGGTTGAATTAAATAGTCCATATCGTGAAGATGTATAGCTCCTTCGTCATGAGCCTGAACAATATCCACAGGAATTAACATTCTTCTTGCTATATCCTTTGAAACTTCTCCGGCAATCAAATCTCTTTGAGTTGATGCAAGAATAGCATTTTTATTTGAATTTTCATTTATAACATCCAAATTTGTCTTATCCAGAAGACCTAAAATACTTTCGTCAGTAGTATTTTTAAGTCTTTTAAAAGTTTGCACAGCCTTATAGTTTTCATAAGCTCTGGCGGTTGCAGGATTTCCATATTTAATTAAGCTGTAGTAAACATGATCTTCTATATCATATATACTCATCTTCTTTCCGATTGTTGTTGCAAAAGTTTCTATCTCTGATGCAATCTTTTCTGCCAATCCTTCTTCATATACTCCTGTACTGCTATGCATAGCTTTATTTATCGCTATTGCAATTTTATTAGCATCAAAATCTACTTCTTGACCATTTCTTTTTATAACTTTAATCATATACTACCTCCAAAAATACTTCGTAAATGCTCGATAGTAAGATTATATCATCAACAATATATATTGTCAACAAACCATATAGCTACTATATATAGTATATTTACCCATTTTTTCTTCTGAAATCCATTGTAATTATTTTTATATCAATAAGTAGAACAAAAAATTTTTAAATTTTTTAAAAAAATTTTTTAACCAATAAGAACCCCACCCTTCCACGATGCTTCGCATCGGGTGGGTTCCCGGGAACCTTGTTGTTTCACAATAAAAAACTGATATGAATTTCTTAATTCATATCAGCTTCTATATTTTCTATTTCATTTTCATTACTTTTTATTGTCTTAATTCCAAAGACAAAATATATGACATGACAAAACCAAACTATTCCCAAAATTATTCGTCCAATTTTTGTATTTTTCATAAAATAAAATCCAATTCCCATTGTCAAAGTGAAAAATATTATAATCTTTACTTTCTGTCTTAGTGGAAGTCCTTTTCTATTTGCAATTTTTTCAATATTATTTTTGTATAATTTGGTTCCAACAAACCAAGTATGCAATTTCTCGGAACTTCTTGCAAAACAAAATAATGTTACAATATAAAATGGAAATGTAGGCAATATTGGTAAAAAAGCTCCAATAGTTCCTATTGCAAAAAATATAAGTCCTATTATAATCCAAGTATATCTTACAATTTTTATTTTCATATATTACCCCTCATATCTTTAATATGGTAATGATAACATATTTCATCTTAATCTTCAAGGCTATATTTTAAAGCATTTACCATTTTCAACTCTATACACAACATCTGAAAATGATACTGTACTCATTCTGTGAGAAATCAAAAATACCATTCCCTTACAATTTTCTTTAATCAAATTCAAAATTATTGATTCATTTAAAGTATCTAAATTGCTTGTAGGCTCATCAAAAATATAAACATCAGCCCTCTTTAATAATGCTCTCATAAGTTCAAGTCTTTGCATTTCTCCACTTGAAAAAATAATTTTTTCAGAATTTATTTTAGTATCAAGTCCATTTTCAGTTGATAAAATTACATCCTTTAATCTACATTTTTCAGCAATTTCTAAAATTTCTTCATCAGTAATCTTATCATTTCCTAAAACTAAATTTTCTCTGATTGTTTGAGAAAAAATTTGTGGAAATTGTGGAATATAAGCAATTTTTTCTTGTAATTTTATACTATCTATTTCTAGGATATCTTCCTCATTTAAAGATATTTTTCCTGATTTTGCCATATACCATTTCATCACCATTTTCATCAATGTACTTTTACCCGATCCGCTCTCTCCGACAAGACCTACAATTTTTTCATCTTCAAAATGCAAATTCAAATTTTCAAAAATCATCTTATCTCTCTTAGGATAAGAGAAATCAACATTCTCAAATTTTATTTCATTTATTTTTTCAATTTCTTTACTTCCGTCATTTCCAACCGGTTCATTTTCATCTAATAAACTAAAAGTTTGTTTTGCTGCTTGTAATGCACGACCAAGTCCTAAAGGAAGTCTGCTGAGTTCTAAAAATGGAGCAAATGATGAACTGAAAACTACCAATGTAATTACTGCATCTTTTACACTAATTACATTTTTATTTACAAGTATAAAATCTACAAAAGCAAAAGCCAAAACACCGAAACCTATTGTTAAAAAACTGTATGAAAATTGTAAGAAATTTAATTTTGCAACATTTCTTTCTTTTTTATTTACAATTCGACTTTCTTTTGATAAGTTTTTAAATCTCTCTTTTTCAACTCCAAGTTGAAGTAAATCTTTCATACCTCTTAAACTTTCTAAAAAGTATGAAGTATATGATTTTCTATATTTTTGTTGAACTTCAAGATGTGGTTTTAATTTATTTGAAAATATATTAGGTATAATAACAGCAAGTGTAAAATACACTATAACTGCAATTAAAGCTAAAAGTATATTATATTGTAAATAATAAATAATTAAAATTATTGAAACAATAGTCCCTGTTGTAATAGGTGCTAAAGTATGAGCAAAGAAAACTTCTAAAGCTTCTACATCTTCGCCTATTAGTTTCAACAGAGCTCCACTATCTTGAGAATCAAGTTTTGACGGAGCAAGTCGTCTAAGTTTTGAAAAAATTTCTCTTCTAAAATCTGCTAAAACTTTAAACGCAACGTAATGTCCAAAATAATGTTCTCCATATCTGAAAAGCCCTCTTGAAATTGCAAGAACAACTAAAATTATTAAAGATATTATTTTTAGCTTTTCTCCATTAACCGCATCAAAACCCAGGGAAATAATTTTTGCAGGAATATAAACTGTGATTAAAAATCCAAAAACTGCAAAAAATACAGCTAACAAAATTACTGGGAGTAATTTTCTCATAAAATTTATAAGTCTAGCTACTAATCTTAAACTATCTTTCATTTAAAATTTCCTCCATTTCATTTTGTTTATCTAATAATAATCTATATTCAAAGTTTGAATTGTATAAATCTTCCGGTTTCCCAAAATTCCAACTTTTTTCTTTTCCCATAAATAAAACAAAGTCAGCTTTATTAACTTGCTTCATCTTATGAGAAATAAACATAACAATAGAATTTTTAGAAATCATTTTGATTAAATCCAAAATTGCTATTTCATTTTCGGTATCAACACTTGATGTCATTTCATCAAAAATGTAAATTTTTCTATTTGCAAGTAAACTTCTAACACAAATTATCTGTTGCCTTTGCCCCGGAGAAACCAATCTTCCGTTTTCTCCAATAATTGTATTAAAACCGTCAGGCAAAGTCTTTACAAATTTTAGAATATTTTTCTCCTCAATCCATTCTAAAATTTCGTGTTCAGATAATTTTGTAGCTTTTTTCAAATTATCCATAATGCTTTCATTAAAGACATAAGAATCAGGAGATACATAAAAACCTAGAGCATTTATATCTGACTTTGAGAAATCTCTTAAGGATTTCCCATCAATTAATATTTCTCCAGAATAATCATCAAGATTTTTAAACAAAACTTTAGCAAATGTGCTCTTTCCAAGTCCACTTTCTCCTGCTATTGCAAATAAACTACCTTTATTTATACTAAAATTAATATTATTTAAAACCTTTCTATCGTCATACGAAAAAGATAAATTTTTAAATTCAATATTATCTATACTTTCTAAATTGATATTTGAAACTTCTGTTTTCTTTTCATTCTTTACACTATCTAAAAAAGTAAAAATTCTATCTGCCATTTTAGTATTCATCATAAGTAAATGCATGCAATATCCCAATTCTCTAATTGGAGTAAAAAATTCAGTTGCAATCAAAACAAAGAATATAAAATTAAAGATTGACATATTGCCTTTTGAAACTGAAAGAACCGCTAAAAATCCTGAAATTGCAATTCCAAGATACATAACTCCATCCATATATCCAACCGATTGAAGTTGAAATTTTAAAAGTTCCATAGTGGAAAGTCTAAATTTTTCAGCAGATTCATTAAATTTTTTCTCATAAATAGCATCTGCACTATAAGAATAAAGAGTATTCAATCCTTTTAAATCGTCCATAAATAAATTACTTACATCCATATAAGTTGACCAATAATGCTGCATAATCTTTGCTGAACGCTTTTGTATTAACACTATTGAAACAGGAATAAAAGGAATACTAACTAAAAAGACCAAACCACCCAAAGGATAGATAAAAGCTACAATCAATAAAATTGTTGCACAATTAAAATATGTTCTTAAAGTTGTTGTCAAATAATTACTGTAAAAAGTATCTAAACTGTCAATCCCTTGAGATGCAACTGTAAGTACATCTGCTGTTGAATAGCCTTTAAAGACTTCTTCATCACTTTTAGAAAAGGCATCAAAAAATTTAACTTTTAAATTATCTCTCGCAAATTGAGAAGCTACTCCTTGGTATCTCTTAGCAAAAATAGAAATCCAAAAACCGAAAATATTTAATCCGATTGCAATTACAACATAAGCAAAAAGATTAAAATCTATTTTATTATATAAATTAGAAAATCCCTTTGCTATAAAGCCAAAAGAAATAATTCTCATTAAAAACTGAATCCAAGACAAAAAAGATGATATATAGACAAATCTCATTCTATCTCCTAACTCTTTTTTTAATCTATTTTTTAATTCCTTTCGCCTTTCACGACTTATTTTTTGCTTTTGTATTTTTGTGCTGAAATCACTATCCATAAAAACTCCTTGTACAATTTAATATTAGTTATCTGTAAGATACCCAATATAAATTTAAAAATCTAATCAATCTCAATTGATGTGTCTGAAAAATACCACATATTGTGGTATTCTTACTATTTTAAAATAGCATTTTTTTCAATAGTTTTATATTCAAATATTTTTACGTTAAACTTTCTATTTTCCCTATTTATAAAATAATAATTCTTAGTATAAAATATTGCTTCTCCATCTTTTTCTTCATACTTTACAACTAAACATTTATCGTTACTATTAGATAGAACTACTACTTGTTCATCTTTCCCTCCTATATTCATAACTGTAACTTCATAATACTTTAAATTTTTCGGTTTAACACTATCAAATCTAATATACATAGATAATATCAACAACAGTAAAATATTCAAAATCCAAAAAGTTTTATTGAAAATAATTTTATTCTTTAGTAGTACTATTATAAAAATTATAAATAAAATCAATAATATTATCCCAGTTAAATTGCTTGTATCTAAATTAAATCCAAATATAAAATAAAAAGCCAAATATTCAGTGATAATTATACATACAAAAAAGATTGAAATAGTAATACTTATAAATATTATTTTCAAAATATTTTTACAAAAACTAGTTTTAATTTTAAAAATTTTTTTATGTCTTTTCTCCACCTTTATAGAAATACTCATACAAGAATATGTTATATAATAGAAAATAACTATCCTCAGAAAGTTAATTAGTAATTCAACTAAAAGTTCCATAAAATCATATGAAAAATACTTTTTAGGTATTCCAAAATATTCATTACAATTTATTTTATAAAAAACCTGGAAAGACATAGTAATCATAACTATAAATACAGATGTAACTGAAATTATAGTAGTAATATTAGAAATTATTTTTTTGTATAAATGTTTAAAAGCTTTTTTATCTAAAATCAAATCGTCATCCACATTATCAAAAATATCAAATTTCAGCAAATCTAAAAGTCTTTTTAATTTTTCTTTCACTTAGAATTTCTCCGTATTAAAACTATACAACTATTAAAAACTATTTTATTTTTCTAACTTCTTCTACAACTTTATTAATTGCATCTTCAGAAGACATTTCAACATTTTCCATTTCTCTTCTTGTTGAGAATTCAATTATATTTTCATTAGCTTTTTTGCCGACAGTAATTCTTAAAGGAATACCAATTAAATCTCTATCATTAAATTTAACACCTATTCTTTCTTTTCTATCGTCAAGCATAACTTCAACACCTTGAGCTTCCAATTCATCATGGATTTTTTCACCAAGCTTCATTTGTTCTTCATCATTAATATTTACAACTGTAACTATTGCATGATATGGTGCAACTTGAATTGGCCAAATAATTCCTTTTTCGTCATTATTTTGTTCGATAATCGCTGTAATACTTCTTGTAATTCCTATTCCATGACTTCCCATCCAGAAATATTGACTAACACCATTTTCATCTAGGAAAGTTGCATTTAAAGATTTAGAATATTTTGTTCCAAGCTGGAAGATATTTCCAACTTCTATACCTCTTGCAAATTTCAAAGTTTTACCACTTATAGGACAAACATCTCCCTCTTGAACCATAAGTAAATCTTCTGCAATTTCTCCGTCAAAATCTCTTCCAAAATTACAATTTATATAGTGATGATTTTCCTTGTTTCCACCAACTACAGTATTTTTCATAAGAGTAACTCTCTTATCTAAAATCTTTCTTGCTTTCAAGTTTACTGGTCCTGTGTATCCAGCTGATGATCCAATTTTTAAAATTGTTTCTTCATCCATCATTTCAATTTCATGTTCTGGAACTCCTAAATAAGCACAAAGTTTTGTCATATTAAGCTCTCTATCTCCAGGAACAAATACTATAATAGGTTCTCCTGCTACAATTAAATCTATCGCCTTAATACATTTTGAAGCCTCTTGTTTTAAAAAGTTTGCAACATCTTCTATCGTTTTACAATTTGGAGTATAAACCAATTCAAGTTCCTTTTCTTCTCCACTTTCGTCAACTTTGTAAATAACTTCTGCTTTTTCGTCTGTAGCCGCATATCCACTTTCATCACAATAGCAAATAACTCCTTCTCCAACATCAGAAAGAGCAATAAATTCATGTGAACTGTTTCCTCCCATTGCTCCAGCATCTCCAGCAACAATTTTATAATTTAGTCCTAATCTATTAAAAACTTTTTCATATGCTTTCCACATTTCTTTGTAAGATTCCATCATCATTTCAGGGCTTACATCAAAAGTATAAGCATCTTTCATTGAAAATTCTCTAGCTCTGTTTATACCAAAACGTGGTCTTTTTTCATCACGATATTTTGTTTGAATTTGATAAATATTTAATGGTAATTGTTTATAGCTTTTTATTTCTCCACTAATTAAAGTTGTAAAATATTCTTCAGCAGTAGGTCCTAGGCAAAATTCTCTTTCATTTCTATCTTTAACTTTAAACATTTCTGGTCCAAAAGTTTGCCATCTTCCTGATTCTTCCCATATTTCTTTTGGTTGAAGTGCAGACATTAAAATTTCATATCCACCCATTCTATCCATTTCTTCTCTTACAATATTTTCAACTTTTCTAATTGCTCTATATCCAAGAGGAAGATAGGAATAAACTCCTGCAGCAGTTTTTCTTATCATTCCAGCTCTTAAAAGCAATTTATGACTTATAATTTCTGCCTCTTGTGGATCTTCCCTAAGTGTTGGCATATAGTATCTTTTCATTTTCATAATATAATTCCTCCATAATAAAAAATTAATTTTTGTGATGATATTAAAAAAACGGCTATCATCTCCAAGAGACGAAAGCCGTGGTACCACTCTAATTTATACTCAAAAGCTATAAGGCACAACCCTGTAATTTTAATACAAGTTCAAAGATAGGTTCAATTATCTGCATAAAAGTTTTTCACCAAACAACTTCTCTCTAAATATACATAAATAATTTACTATTTCTTATCATCACTAAATATCTAATGAATAAATTATATTAAATTTAATAGAAAAAGTCAACTATAAAAAATTAAATTTTAATTAAGAGCCTTATCATTCCACTATTCTTTTTATCAAACGGATTTTCAAAATCATTGTTATTTAACAAAAAAAGGTTGAGTATAAACTCAACCTAAATTTTTTTATTATTATTTATTGCAACATGGTTTAGAAGCTCTTAAGAACCAAATATTCTTTTCTAGTTCTCCAATTTGATCTTCTAACATTGAAACAATTATGAAATCTCCATCATTATCAGCTTCTTCTCTAATTTTAGTAGCTTCTTCTTTAAGAGCATCTAAATCATTCATAACTATTTCGTTAACTTCATCAACTGTTACCTTCTTAGATTCTAATTCTTTAACAGTAGCATTAGCAACATATTCTTTTAATGATGCGAATGGGAATCCACCTCTCATTTTAATTGCTTCAGCAACTTCATCATACCATTCGAAGAATTTATCATATAATCCTTCTGTAAAAATATGTGTTTGATAGAAATTTCTTCCTTCTACATTCCAATGCAAATTATGCAATTTAGTTGTCATAACTGCGATGTCTGATAAATAAACATTTAAACTTTTAAAATCTTTCATTTTTCATTCCTCCTATTATTTTATCATTCACAACCATTATATACCCAAATATTTTAAAAATAAAGTTTTTTTATAATTTTTTTTATTTTTTTGAGAATATATGATTAGAATCACATTTATTTTTTAAGCTTTGCTCCACTGTATTCAATACTCTTATTTACGAGAACATCCAAAGCATCAATCGTATTTATATTTTTACATATATCTAAAAGACTAAGTTCAGTACAAGCTATTATTCCAATAGTTTCGTTATCACAGTATTTATTTAGAATTTCTACAAATTCTTTATTCTCTAAATTATTTGTTTCTTTAATCTTGTAAATAATATCCATAACAGTTTTCTTATCTTCTAGGGACAATTCTTTTACTTCTATTCCGTTTTCTTCTGCATATTTATTATAAACTTTTGAATTTAGTGTTCCAAGTGTTCCAAAGACTGCGACTTTTTTTATTCCTCTTCTTTTTATTTCTAAAATTGTTTCTTCAATCATATTTATAATTTTTAAATTTGCGAATTTTTTAAATTCATCATAAAAATAATGACTCGTATTACAAGGAATAGCAACTACATCTACACCAATTTTATCCAAAATTTCCAAATCTTTCTTAATTTCATTTAAAAATTCAGTATCTTTATTTTCTATAATACATCTTGTTCTATCAGGCATTGTTGAATGATTTAACACTATTAAATCAATATGTTCATTGTCATTATGCGCCTCAGTATTTAAAACGACTTTATCGTAGAACTTAACAGTTGCTAAAGGTCCCATACCTCCGATAACTCCTAATTTGTACACTATTTCCTCCTAAATATTTTTCTAAAAACTTTTCCTAATAAAATTTTATTAAAGAAAAACCAAGGTTTTAAATCATCAGTAGCAAAAATTGCAGGAGCCCACTTTCTTGAAAATGAAATCTTTAAAGATTTAAAAATTCCAACTTGTTTAGTTTTCTTATAATGCCAAATTGCAACCATATCTTCAAAACCGTAAATAAAAGCGTAATTTGTATCATAATCAATATATTTACAATCACTTTCTTTTAAATTACCAGTTAAATCAAGATAAGCAATATAAGGCATATTAATTCCAACTTTATAAATCAAATTGTTAAAATTAGTAGTCCTTGCATTTATTTCTATTAGATAGATTTCTCCTGTTTTTTCATGTCTTTTAAATTCTATTTCACCAAAACCTCTATAACCTATATTTTCTAAGAAAGGTCTTGATATATCAATCAATTTTTGATTGTATTTTTGAATTGTAAAAACAGATGCCCCAAAATTAATTGGCCATTGCCTTTGCTTTTGAGCAGTCATATAATGAGTTGTCTTTCCGTTTCTATCGATGTAATAATCGTAAGTCAACATACAATCGTCAAATCCTGGAACAATTTCTTGAACAAAGATTTCTATATTATTGTCCTTAGCTTTTTTTATTCCATTTTCCATTTCTTCCACATTATTACAGATAAAAACTTTATTTCTAAAGACCTTAGTAAAATCTACAGTGTCAAAAGGTTTGATAATACAAGGAAATCCAACTTCATTTTTCACTTTTTCAACTAAATTTTCATCGTTTGCATTAATTGTTGCTGGAATTTTTACTCCATTTTCTTTAGCAATATCATGTAAAGTCCACTTATCCAATAATTTTGAATTAAGTCCTTTTGCTTGACTAATTAAATAATATTTTTCTAATTCGTCATAATATTTATCTATAAGTTCAACATATTTATCATGAGTTGGAAGCAAAACAGGTTTTTCATCTTGTTTTTTTCCATATTCAATTAATCCTACAAAAGCCTCTTCTCCAAATTTATTCAAATCATCAATTTTTAAAAATTCAGAAATGTATTTAGACTTTGCTCCATAGGAATTATCAAAGTCATAATCACAAGCTACAACATGAACTCCTTCACGTCCTAAGCATCTTATTATGCTAAGTCCTATATAGTAATTACAACCTAAAACAACAGCTTTGTTCATTCTTTTACCTCTTAATTAAAATATTGTTCATACCATTTTAAAAATGTATAAATAGTATAAATTTTACGACCATTATTGTTTTTATTATTAAAGTGATCGTCAAGAAGTGAATTGATTTTTTCCACATCAAAAAATTCACTTACAAAATCCTTATTGAAAGTTTCTTTAACAATATTATAATATTTTTCTTCCTTAATCCATAAAACAAAAGGAACAACAAAACCTAACTTTCTTCTCTTAGCCCAATCATCAGGCAATTTGTTCAAAGCAGCTTTTCTAAAAGCATATTTTGTTATTTCATTATGAACTTTATGTCTTACAGGAATTGTTCTTGCAAGTTCCCACATCTTTTTATCTAAAAGTGGAACTCTAAGCTCAATAGAATTTGCCATAGTCATTTTATCTGCTTTAAGCAAAATATCGTCAACTATCCACATTTTCATATCAAGATATAATCTCTTAGAAACATCATCCATATCTTTAACTTCATCATAATATTTTTTAGTTAAATCTCTTGATGTTTCAGAATTTTGATATTTTTCTTTTAAAAGTAAATTAGCTTGTTCATCAGACATTATTTCTGCAGGTCCAATATATCTATCTTCAACCTTTCGACCATACTTCATTATAATAGTCTTTCCACTAAAATGCTTTTTATCTTTGTACTTGTTATATAACTTATTTCTTAAACTAAATGGTAATTTTTTGTAAATTCTTTGTGGAAGAGCCTCTGCATATTCATTATATCCTGCAAATAATTCATCAGCTCCTTCTCCTGACAAAACTACCTTAACTTGTTCAGATGCAAGTTTTGACAAGAAATATAGAGCAACAGAAGAAAGATTTGCATGTGGCTCATCTGAATAATATTGCACTTTATTTATTCCGTCAAAAAACTCATCAGGCGTTATTATTTTTGAAAAATTTTCAATCCCTAATCTATCTGAAAGATCTTTTGCATAAACTGTTTCATCAAAGCCTTTATTATCAAAACCTACCGAAAAAGTTTTGTTAGGCATAGCTGTTGCAACAACATAACTTGAGTCAACACCGCCTGACAAGAAAGAGCCAACTTCAACATCACTTATCTTGTGATACTTAACTGATTCTTCAACTTCTTTTTCTATCTTGCTTACAGCTTCATCAAAAGTCATTTCCTTATAATCAAGAGTTAAATCGTAATAACTCTTGATTTCAAGTTTCCCATTTTCAAAAATATAATAATGTCCTGGTCTAAGTTTCTTTACACCTTTGAAAAATGTTTCTTCTAAAGGATTGTATTGAAAAACTAAATAATGCTTTAATGCTTTTTCATTAATTTCTTTTTTAAACTTTGGATATTTTAAAAATGACTTAACTTCTGAACCAAAAATAAAATCTCCATCAATCATTGTATAATAATATGGTTTTATTCCAAAATGATCTCTTGCTCCAAAAAGTCTCTCTTTCTTACTATCCCAAATAGTAAAAGCAAACATTCCTCTTAATTTAGCTAAAATTCCTTCTTCACCATATTCTTCATATCCATGTAAAATAACTTCAGTATCGGTATTAGTTTTAAATTTATATCCCTTTCCTAACAAATCATCCTTAATTTCTTGATAATTATAAATTTCTCCATTAAAAATAATAGCCACATCATTATTTTCATTCAAGATTGGTTGAGAGCCTTCGTGTAAATCAATTATACTAAGTCTTCTAAACCCAAAATTAATTCCTTTATCAAAATAATATCCGTCACTATCTGGACCACGATGGATAATTTGATTATTCATTTCTTTTATTATATTTTCATCTTTTATATCTTTACTGTAAAATCCTACAAATCCACACATAATTTCTCCTTAAATACTACTTAAAAGAATTAACAAATTATTAATTAATTATATCATATAGAACAATTTATTTCTATTTTTTTAAAATTTCCTTAACTGTATCTATCTCACTATAAGGAAAATATTCATCACCAATTACTTGATATGGCTCTGCACCTTTCCCAGCAAGTAATACAATATCATTTTCTTTTGCTATTTCAAAAGCATATTCTATTGCTTCTTTTCTATCTTCAACAACAGTATAATTACCCTTATCACATTCAGAAACCAATTCTCTTACAATTTTGCTAATTGACTCATGTCTAGGATTATCTGCTGTAAATACAACTTCATCAGAATTTTCTAAAGCTATTTTTCCTAAATCAGGTCTCATACTGGAATCTCTATTACCACCACTATGACCTATCATAGTAATAATCCTATTATGAGGGACTTTATTCAAAGTTTCAAGAACATTTATAAGTCCATCTGGAGTATGAGCAAAATCAATTATTATTTTGTAATTTCTATTCGATTCTACGATTTCCATTCTACCACTTACACCTGTAAAACTCTTTAAAGCTTCTAATACATCTGAAATTGAAATTCTCTTTACATATCCTGCACAAATTGAAGCCAACACATTATATACATTAAAAACTCCAACTAAATTAGTTTCAACTCTATATACTTCATCTAAAAAATGTAAATCAAATCTCATTTTCCAATCATCAAATGAAATATTATCAGCAAAAAAATCAGCGCTTTTATCATTTATTCCATAAGTAATAATTTCTGATGGAATATGTTCAGCAAATCTTTTTGAATATTCGTCATCACTATTTAAAATAGCTGTTTTTAACTTTCCATTCTTTAAATTATGACCTAATTGTGTAAATAAAAGCTCCTTTGTATTTGCATAATTTTCCATTGTCTTGTGTAATTCTAAATGTTCATGTGACAAATTAGTAAAAATTGCACAGTCAAAATCACAACCTAAAACTCTATCTAAAGCCAGTGCATGTGATGAAACTTCCATTACACAACATTTGCAATTTTCAATAACCATTTCATTTAAAAATCCTTGCAAATCAACAGAAATAGGAGTTGTATTTTTAGTAGGAATTACTTTATTTCCTATTTTATGATGTATCGTTCCTATTAGTCCTGTTTTCATATTACAAGTTTCAAAAATATGATTGATTAAATAACTTGTAGTTGTCTTTCCGTTAGTTCCAGTTATTCCAACCATAAATAATTTTTCACTTGGACATTTATATAGCACATTAGCTAGAAGTCCCATAACTTTTAAACTATCCTTAACATAAACAATCGGAATATCCCCTAACTTGTCAGATACCTCTTTTGATGCTATCACCAATTTTGCACCATTTTTTACGGCACTTTCAACAAATGAATGTCCATCTACAGTATTACCTTCTATGCAAATAAAAGCAGTATTTTCTTTTATATTTCTATTATCTTGAGAAATGTATTCTATATTTATATTTTCAATATTTCCACAAATCTTTTTTACCTTTAAATAAGATAACAATTCATTAGCTAACATATCTTACTCCTATCTATAAAACTCCATATAATATTTTAATTATTTTATTATTCTTTACATAAACAAAAAAGGTCTCATAAGAGACCTTGGAGGCGACATCCAGATTTGAACTGGAGATGAAGGTGTTGCAGACCTCTGCCTTACCACTTGGCTATGTCGCCAAATTGAAATGGAGCGGAAGACGAGATTCGAACTCGCGACCCTCGCCTTGGCAAGGCGATGCTCTACCACTGAGCCACTCCCGCAAATGGTGCCCAGAGGCGGAATCGAACCACCGACACGAGGATTTTCAGTCCTCTGCTCTACCGACTGAGCTATCTGGGCATATAATATTCAATTTTTTTCAAAATTTTTAGAATTTTAAACTTGCTTTTATTTCAATTTTTAGATAGCTCATTCTCTCGTGCTTCGCACTAAACTAAGATATTGCCTAAAAACAACTTCGTTGTTTTTGCCACTCTCTTATACCGACTTTCACTATCTGGGCATATAATATTCAATTTTTTCAAACTTTTATATTTTTTAATATATCTTTTATATCAATTCTCGGATAGCTCATTCTCTCGTGCTTCGCACTAGACTAAGATATTAACTCAAAATATCTTCGATTTCATCTCGATATTTTGGTTACTCTCTTATACCAACTTTCACTATCTGGGCATACAACTTTCTAGGTATCTTCTAACGACCTAAAAAATTAATTGGTGCACCTTCAGGGGTTCGAACCCTGGACACCCTGATTAAGAGTCAGGTGCTCTGCCAGCTGAGCTAAAGGTGCATATTTGATACCTAAATAGTATAAATCATTTATTTTAATTTGTCAAGTACTTTACAATATTTTTTATAGGACAAAGCTCTACTTTCTTGATATTTTTAATTAGTCATTTTTATATAACACTTTCAAATAGACAAAAAAATTGAGATGTAAAACATCTCAATTAAATACTAAAGTAATCTTTTATTTTTTCTGCAATTTTTTCATATTCATTTGATTTAAATTGATCTACATCCAAATCATGTTCCATATCTGAAACAATTGCAATTAGTTTTTCTCTTTCAGAAATTATTTTTGTCGAATAGCCTGTTCTATAAATTTCAATTCTATCTAAGTTTTCCCATTTATATCCTTCAACTAAAACAAAATCATATTCAGTCATTGTTTTTAAAACATCATTTAAAGATTTTTCATAATTCAAGTTTTCGACTGTTATTACTCTGTTTGGGCTAACCATTTTTACACAACTTGCTCCAGACTGTGAGAATATATAACTGTCTTTTCCCTCTCTATCAAAATCAAATTCTCTATGATGATGTTTTACAACTCCTACTTTCAATCCTTCTTTAGAAAATATTTTTAACAAGTTTTTTATTAAAGTTGTCTTTCCAACATTAGAACATTCTCCAACTATGGAAATTGCTTTATTGTTCATATAAAAACTCCGCTTCAATCATTTCTCCCTTAGAAATTTCAGTTTGACTTGGGACAATAACTATGGAATTTTTTGAAATCATTGTAGATAAAACTCCTGATTTTTGTCCTTCTTCAATTTCTGTAAAGAATTTTCCATCTTTGTATAATGTTGTTGCCCTTAAAATTCTACTAACTTTTGCTTTATTGTTAAATCCATTAATTAATTCGCTTTGAACTTTAAGCATATTAGCATTTCTGTTTTGTAATCTTAAAATTATTGGTCTAACATAAAGGTAGAAATTCATAAAAGATGCTGCAGGATTCCCAGATAAAGCAAATATAAATTTACCTTCATATTCTCCAAAGAAAACATGTCCACCCGGTTTTGCCATAACTCTTGTAAAAATAGTCTTTACTCCTATTTTATCTAATGCAGTTAAAACAAAATCACTGTCTCCAACAGAAATTCCTCCTGTAGAAATAACAATATCGCTATTTCTTATAGCTTTTCTATACATATCAACCAAGGAATCCAAATCATCTTCAACTTTTCCATATTGGATAACATCTGCATTGTACATTTTACCAAGTTGTTCGATAGTATAACTGTTACTATTTCTTATCTTTCCATCTTCCATCTTATCAGTAACATCAAGTAGCTCACTTCCTGTAGCAAAAACACTTAACAGAGGCGCTTTATAGACCTTAATAAAAGGAATTCCAAGACTAGCTAAAACACCAATTTCTGCAGGAGTTAGAAATGTACCTTTTTTTATTATTACATCGCCTTTTGTTACATCTTCACCAAGTCCAATTATATTTTTATTTTTCCCTATTGGAGAAAAAATCTTAACTTCTTTGTCGTTAAATTCAGTTTCTTCATATCTTACGATACAATTTGCACCACTCGGAACTTTTGCTCCAGTCATCAATCTAACTGCTTGTCCTTTAGAAACTGATTTTTCTGAAACGTCCCCTGCCATTATTACATCTATAACTTCTAGAACAACAGGATTTTCTTTGCTTGCATTTATGACATCTTCTTCCCTAAAAGCATAGCCATCCAATGGTGACTTATCAAAGTTAGGAATATTAACTTTTGAAATTATATCTTCAGCGATAACTTTTTCTAAAGCATCATTGAAATATACTTTTTCAATTTTTTCTTCAACTTTGACTTCATCAACTATTTTTCTAGCTTCTTTTAATTCAATAGGTGAAAAATTATTAATTATCATGGTCATCTCCTATACTTTCATAATCGTATTTTTTTCTAAGTTCTCTTTCTCTAAGTCTTTTTTCTTTTCTTTCTTTCATCTTTCTTTTTTGATCAAAAGAGTAAATATCGTTAATATTTATCAAAGTATTCAAAATAAATATTATTACAGTCATTATTGAAAGTCCTTTATTTCCGCCGATAATTTTAGATATAATTGCTAAAAAGATTATAACTCCAATTTTATAATTAAGTTTTCTTCCTAATAAAATTGGTTCTAAGACTAATCTAACGGATAATATCGTAAGATACAATATTGCTAAATTAGCTGAAATTACGACTTCGTGATTAATCAAATTAACTACAATTTGATAAGCCAAATAAAGTCCATTACCTATTATTGGAACAATTTCCAAAATACCCATAATTAAACCAGCTTTAAATTTTCCAGGATAACCCATTAGGTAAACAGCAATTAATGAAGTAAGCATTGCTAACAAAACGAGAATTCCTTGTACTTTTAAATAAAAACTTAAAGTTTTCCTACATTTTTTAAGCATAGCTTTTATATAGCTTACATACATATTTCTTCCTCCTTTACATCTTTTCTAATAATTGATACATATTTTTTTTATAATTATCTACTCCAGGTTGATCAAAAGGATTAACATCCAACATATAAGCAGAAATAGCACAAGACATTTCAAAAAAGTAAATTAACTTTCCAATATTGTATGCATCTAATTTTGGAACAGTAATCTTAATAGTTGGAACATCACCATCTGTATGTGCCTTCCTTGTAGCTGTAACAGCAACCTTATTTATTTCATTAAGTGATTTTTTTGCTAAATAATTTAAATTGTCAAAATCTTCATCGATAAGAGGAATGATAATGTCATTCTTTAAATCTTCAACTTCAATTATAGTTTCAAAAGTGATTTTATTTCCATCTTGAATCATTTGACCAAAAGAATGTAAATCTCTTGTAAAAATTGCACTTTCTACATAAAGTCCTTTTCCATTTTTTCCTTCACTTTCAGCAAATAATTGTTTCCACCACTCTTGAAGATAAGCTAGTTTAAATTCATGCGCAACTAAGTATTCTATTTCCTTATTTTCATCTTTAAACATTGCATTTCTAATTATTGCATATTTTAAAGAAATATTATCCAAACTTTTCTTAGTATATTCTTCTAAGCCATCATTTGCTCCAAGTAAAAGTGCATCAGTATCAATTCCTGCACACATAATAGGAAATAAACCAACCGCTGTTAAAACTGAAAATCTTCCACCTATATCATCAGGTACATTAAAAGTTTCGTAACCGACTTTATTGCTAAGTTCTTTTAACAATCCTCGTTCTGAATCAGTTGTAACAATAATTCTATTTATCGATTCTTTTCCATATTTTTCTTCACATAATTCTTTTAAAACTCTAAAAGCTACAGCAGTTTCAAATGTACTTCCCGATTTTGAAATTACATTTATGAAAAAGTCCTTATCTTTTATATATTCAACCAATTCACTCAAATAATCTCCACTTAGATTATTCCCTGCAAATACAATATCCAAGCCATCTTGTTTGAAATAAGGTTTAAGGGCTTTAATAACCGCTTTAGATCCTAGGAAACTTCCTCCTACACCAATAACAACAAGAACTTCTGACTTTTTTACTTTTTCAGAAAGTTTTTTCATTCTTGAGTATTCTTCTCTGTCATAAACTTCTGGATGAGTTACCCAACCTAAAAAATTACTCCCCAAACCATTTTTATTTAAAATAAAATCTAATGCTTTAAAAGCATCTTCTTTATAATTAGTAAAACATAAATCTTCTGAGAAATCTAGCTCAAAATTATTTATCATTATAAAACCCTCATACTTAGTAATGCAATATCATCTTCTTGAATTCCACATCTAAATTCAGAAACATCTTCAACTAACTTGTCCAAAAGTTCCTTATCAGAAAGTGAATTTTTATATTTATCTACTACATTAAAAAATCTTTCTTCTCCATATTCTTCTCTGTTTTCATTTTTTGTTTCAGTAAGTCCATCTGTATAAAATAGCACACAATCTCCATGACATAGTTTTGCTTTACCAACAGAATATCTACTATCTTGGAATAACCAAGATATTGGTAAACCACTTAATTCTAATCGAACATTTTTATCCTTATTAAATAAAATCGGGATAGAATTATGTCCTGCATTTGAATACTCAAATTCACAAGTTTCTCTATTGTAAATCCCCAAAAATATTGTAAAATACATTTCTAAATTAAGTTTTGAAAACTCCTTTGATAAAGCTCTTAGTATCTCTCTTGGATGTTCTATTTTTCGCCCATGAACTAACATCCTAACGGAAAATTTTATAAACATTGTTATCATACTTGCAGAAATACCATGACCCATAACATCAGCTATATACACACAAGTTTTATCGTTAGGTAATTCTATTACATCAAAAAAATCTCCTGATAACTGATCAGATGATATATATTTATATTCTAAATTTAGTCCATCAATATGACTCAATTTAGATAATAAACTTTTTTGTATATCCGATGCAGTTATCATATCATTTTTTATCATTTTTTGATATTTGATTAAGTCTTTTTGAAGTCTATTACCTTCTGTAATATCTCTAAAAACTTCAATACTACCCCAGTAATCCTTTTTGTCATCAAAAATAGGACTACTCTTTACTAAAAAGTCTCTTTCTCCAACTGATAATAATTCAGTTTCTACATCTTCCTTGTGTCCAATGGGTGCAACACATTTTAAAGAAGAAAAAATTTTATCATTCTTATGTATGTAATCATCTGAAAACAAACAAAACTTTCCTTCTTCATTTTCTAAAAATTTTTTCATACTGGCATTAGTATATACAATTCGTCCAGTTTTATCGAAAACTCGAACTAAATCTTCCATAAAATCTGCCAGTTCAAAATTTAAATGTGTAATCTTGTCCATATACATTCTGTTCTCCGTTATTTTGGCTTAGGTCCATAAAATTGATAGAAATCGACTTTAATTCTTCCGTTAAAGAGTTTTCTCTTTCTATCAGCTTTCCTCCCATATAATCTTTCAAAACTTTCTATACTTGTTATTAAATAAACAGACCAAGTATCTAATTCTTTAAATTTTTTCCCAAAATCTCTATAAAGCCTCTCAACTTCTTCCATATCTCCCATACGTTCTCCATACGGAGGATTGGTAACAACAACACCATATTCATTATAAAGATCAACATCTCTCATATCTTTTATAAAAAATGAAATTTCATCATCCACGCCTAAAATATCAGCATTATCTCTGGCTATTAAAATCGAATGTCTATCTATATCCGACCCTAAAATTTTTAAATCTCTATCATAATCTATTAATGCTCTTGCTATATTTTTCTCGTTTTTTAAAGCATCTTTATCTAATAAATTCCAATTTTCAAAAGCAAAATTTCTCATTATACCAGGAGCAATATTTCTTCCTATCATATAGGCTTCAATGCAAAGAGTTCCACTTCCACAAAAAGGATCGTAAAAAACTCTACTTGGTTCCCAAAAAGATAAACTAATCATAGCACTTGCTAAAGTTTCCTTAAGTGGTGCATCTCCTGCTCTCTTTCTATATCCTCTTTTATGTAAAGCCTCTCCTGAAGTATCAACGGTAACAGTTACAATATCCTTTAAAATAGATACTTCTATATAGTACAATGCATCTGAAGTTTCATCAAACCATTCAACTCCATAAACATTTTTAAGTCTATCAACTATTGCTCTTTTTGTAATCTTTTGAATATCTGATAAACTAAAAAGTTTTGATTTTACACTATTAGCATTTACAGGAAATTTATCATTTACTGAAATTAAATCTTCCCATTTTATTTTCTTTATTCCTTGATACAAATCTTCAAAACTTAAAACTTTAAATTCATCCAATTTAAGTAAAATTCTTTCTGCACATCTAACCCATAAATTAACTTTCGCAATATCATTTACATTTGCTAAAAATTCTACTTTTCCATCAGAAACTTTTATATCATCAAAACCAAGTTTGATTATCTCTCTTTTAACAACTGCCTCTAAACCAAAAGCACAAGTGGCAATTAAAGTTATTTTTTTCATTATTTCTCCATTTATATAAAAATCTAATATAACAAAAATACATCTATCATTGACTATAATTATACCAAATTTGCATAAAAAAAACAAAAGAAATTGAAAATTATGGAATTTTTCTATTATTTTTGTTATAATAAACAAGGCTTTAATATTCAAAACTCTAAGGAGGAATTTATGAAAGATATTTCAACAAAATCCGTAACAAAAATCGGAATACTAAGTGCAATTGTAATTATTTTATCACTTTCTCCAATAGGATTTATTCCATTAGGAGTAGTTAGAATTACTACAGTACATATACCAATAGTTTTAATCGCATTAATAGAGAAACCAACAGTATCATTTTTTGTTGGATTAATTTTTGGATTATTCTCATTTTTTCAACATTTATCAGGAATAAGTCCTCTATCTTTTATGTTTATAAATCCGATGGTATCAATACTTCCAAGAGCACTGATAGGAGTTGGAACATATTATACATTTAATTTTATAAAAAAATACATTAAAAATATTTTTAATGTTGTACTTGCAAGTATGGTAGGAACAATGATAAACACATTTGGAGTCCTTTCTATGGCATATATATTCTGTGCTAATCAAATATATGATGTTTTAAAAGTCAATCCTGCAAAATTTTTATTTGGAGTTGCAATTTCAAATGGAATTCCTGAAATAATAGTATGTTCTGCATTAGTTCCTATAATTTACAAGAGTTTACAAAAAATTTTAAAATTTTAGCAAAAATGGGTGATTATTAATCACTCATTTCTTATAACACAAAAAAAGAACTTTGAAAAATCAAAGTTCTAATAATCCATTTTAGCTTGCCTTTAAACTTACTTGAGATGTCAAAACATCAAAATAGGAATATGAACAAGTTCTTGTTTTATGTTCTTCTGTTTCAATTTCAACAGTAAAGAATGAAGTAAATACTTCTCCAATTACTCCCTTGATTTCAACATATTCTTCTTTGCTTCGTTTAATAGTAATCAATACTTTTCTTCCAATGTTGTTTCCCAAAACTCTTCTAATCATAACTAATTTCTCTTTTGTATCCATAACAGCACCGCCTTTTATATATATTTTAACATAAAAAAGAAATAAAGTCAAATTAGAAAACTTTGATAAAAAAACAAAAAACTGTAGATATTTTATAAGAATATCTACAGTTAAAAATATCCATAAAAATTTATTTATTTCTTCTCTTCATAACTAATACAACTATAATAGCTATTAAACTTAAAACTCCTATTATTAAAAATAGATTCTTACTACTATCAATATTCATAAATGAAATAAGATTAGTATATTCTCCCATACAAACCTCCAACTACCTCAAAATTGTTATAAATACTTTCTCAATAGACAATTGAAAATTCACATTATTATACAAATTTTCTCTGACATTTTCTATCGTTTCTAAAATTTTTGATAATTTCTTTTTATCAAAATCAACATTGTTTTTAAATATTTTCAAAATATCTTTATTTGAAACATCTTGACCCGTTTCTAAAAAAATATAAAATTCTTTAAAAAAATTATACAATAAAGGTATAAAATTTCTATCCTCTTTTAAACTCAAAAGATATTCCTTATTTTTCGAATCATAAATTGCCAAAAAGTCACCTTTAAGTGCAATGGATAAAATTTCCAACAATTTGCCATAATCTGAATAATCAAAGTTTTCTGAGGAATTTACTTCTGAAACAAAAATACATCTACTTCTTATTGTTGACAATAGTTTATATCTTGAATCAACTAAAATACAGATTATGACATAGTCAAAAGACTCTTCTAGAGTTTTTAATAAAGCATTTGATGATTCTGCTCTTAAAAACTGTCCACCTTTTATGATGACCAATTTATACTTTGATTCCAAAGGTCTTTTTTGGACATATTTAATCATCTCTCTAATTGAATCAATAGGAATATTATTCCTTTCGCTTTCAACTATCATCAAATCAGGATGTGTTTGCTCTTCAATTTCTCTAGAAATTTTAAAATCATCTTCAGGATTTAAAACCTTTAATGTTAATTCTTTAGAAACTTTATCTAAAAAATCTTCGCTTCCCTCAACAATATAGTTTTGAGAAAAATCAAAGAAATCAATCTTTTCTTTGAAAAGAGTGTAATTCATAAACTACACCCTAATAAATTGATTCATATTTAGAACAAACATTACAGTATTAGCTGTTTTATCATCAACTGTTTCCTTATTTTTTGAAATATTTAAAATCATTTCTTTAACTCTATCTAATTTTTCTTCTTCAATACCTATCAATATTGTAGTATTTCCTTTTTTGAAAAATCCACCTGTTGAAGATAGTTTTGTAGCTCTAACTTTATTTTCAGAAAGCTCATTTAAAACGTCTTGAGCTATATGGTCTTGTATAATTGCTAAAATAAGTTTCATAAAATCACCTACATTCTTACAAAATCTACAACATCAAGCACAAAAATTGTAGCTCCACCTACTAGAACTTCCATAGGGAAAGGAATATAAGCGTCGCCTGGCATTGTAACACTCAAAACAGATGTTGTAATTTCTCTTGACTTGCAATTTTCTTCAATAATTTTCAAACATTCATCTAACTTTTCTTCTTCAACCCCAATTAAAAGAGTTGAGTTTCCAGCTCTTAAAAATCCACCTGTTGAAGCAAGATTTGTCATTCTAAATCCCTTTTCAGTTAAATCTTCTTGTAGTGGGTTCAAGTCTTGATCTTGAACTATTGCAATAATCATCTTCATAGCAATTCCTCCATTTTTTCATCTATTATTTTTTTTACATCTTCAAAAACTTCTTCCATGCTTTTAGTAGCATCGACTTTTCTTAAGACTCTATCATCTTTCATTTCCTCAAGAAGTTCCATATATGTATCATAAACTCTACTATGGAAATCATCTCCCGAAAGTTCAAGTCTATCAGCATCTTCACTTAAAGACTTTCTTTTCAAAGTTGTCAAAGGGTCAACATAAAAGAAAATAATCACATCTGGATTAACTCCATTAATAGCAAAATCATTTATTCTTTTAACATTTTCAATCCCAAGTTTTCTGCCACCACCTTGATAAGCAAGTGAACTTAAAACAAATCTATCTGAAATAACAATATTACCCTTTTCCAAATTTGGCTTTACAAGTTCATCAATATGTTGAGCTCTACTAGCTGCATAAAGTAATGCTTCTGTTCGTGACGACATATTTACATTATCATTAGATAAAATAAGTTCTCTAATTTCTTCTGATATTTTTGTTCCACCTGGTTCTCTTGTAAAAATTATTTTTTCGTTATCCTTATAGTATTCCTTAATTAAATTTATTATTGAAGTTTTCCCACATCCGTCAGGTCCCTCAAAAGTAATAAATAAACCCATTATTTAACTCCTTAGAATGAATAAAATAAATATGATAAAATTATTCCAACTATTCCGAAGCTACCAACTAAAAAGTAGCTCAAATAAGTAAATGGAACAATAACTATTTTAAAAATCGCTAAAATATATAAAATCACATATCCGATTATAGAATTCACAATAATCTTTTTTAAAATCTTTAACGGAAACTTTAGTAATTTAAAAACTAAAACAATTAATAAAATTCCTACAATATAAGAAATAATACTATGTTCGAAAAAAACTTACTTAAACCAGCGAAATCAAGAGATTCTAATGAATCATAATACATTTTTCCAAAGTTTTCCAAAGTATCACTCTCCTATTCTTTCTACTATTATTTTATCACAATGCAAAGATTTTATCAATTAAAACTGTCAAAAAATAAATATATCTATTCTAACCGCTTTTTACTTATTTGCTACATTATCTTTTTAAATATATTCAATTTTTTCAAATCAAAAGGTGCATATCTAAATGGTAAATCTAAAATAGTTTTATTTTTTACAATTCCTTTTTTATGGCTTAATAAATCAAAGCCATATTTCCCGTGGTAAGAGCCCATACCACTATTTCCTACACCACCAAAAGGAATATGACTATTTGCAAGTTGCATTATAGTGTCATTCACACAACCTCCTCCATAAGAAAGGCTGTTAATAATATACTCTGCATTTTCCTTTCTTTGCGAAAAAATATAACATGCTAATGGCTTTTCTCTCTCTTTAATTATATCAATAATTTTATCTATATCATCATACTCAATAATAGGAAGCAAAGGTCCAAAAATTTCATCTTTCATAATCTCGTGGTCAAAATCTACATCAGGAAATATAGTAGGTTCAATCTTTCTTTCATTGTCATTACTCTTTCCGCCAATTACATTTGACTCAGTCTTTACTAAATTTAAAAGACGTTCATAGTGACGAGTATTAATAATTTTTGGATAAGATTTGTTATTTACAGCATCTGGATATCTTAATTCAATTTCTTTTTGCAAATATTTAATAAGTTCCTCTTTTACATTTTTATGAACAACAATATAGTCTATTGAAACACATGTCTGTCCTGCATTTAAAAGTTTCCCCCATATTATACGTTTTGCAGAAAGTTTTATATCAGCGGTTTCGTCAATAATACAAGGACTCTTTCCCCCTAACTCCAAAGATACAGGAATTAAATTTTCACTTGCAACACGCATTATGATTTTTCCAACTCTTGCACTTCCGGTAAAAAATATAAAATCATATCTTTGATGAAGAATTTCGTCATAATCAAGGTCAGAATCTACACAATAAATATATTCTTCTTCAAATGTTTTATTTATTATATCTCTAATAATTTTTGATGTATTTTTACTCTCTTTTGAGCATTTTATAACAGCACAATTTCCTGCAGCAATAGCAGCAACTAGTGGAGAAAGTGACAAATTAAAAGGATAATTCCACGGTGCCATTATTAACACAACTCCATAAGGTTCTGAATAAACATAGCTTTTAGCAGGAAATGTCCCAAGACTTCCTCTCACTTTTTTAGGCTTACTCCATTTCTTCACTTTTTTCAATGCCTCATGAATTTCACCATATACTATTCCAATTTCAGTAAGATAACCTTCTGCCTCTGATTTTGAAAGATCTTCATAGAGAGCGGATAATATTTGCTTTTCATTAGTTTGAATTACTTTTTCAAGTTTTTGTAACATACTAATCCTATATTCGACAGATTTTGTTGTATTTGTAGTAAAAAATTTTCTCTGCTTTTCAACAATACTTTTTAATTCCATCTTGTACTCCTTATGATATACTATATTTTGTTAAGATTTTCTCTAAATATAAGTCAAATTTGTTTTAAAAAGCTCCTTAGAAATACCATTAATTAGCTCTAAAGCCTATTAATTTAATTTTATATTATTTAAAATAAAAATAGATAATTATCTTTATAATAAAATTTACCATTGTAATTAGTATTTCATACAGTCATCAGGAGCATCTTCATCAAAATGATTTTTTCTGCCAAAGTCTGCAGTCTCCGTAATATGAGCAAAAGTATTATTGTCAAATTCTCTATATCCACTATGACCAGTACATACAGCTTCTATGTTGTATCCCTTAACTTTTTCTTTTAATTTAATTAAGGATCTTTTATTCATTTCTGGAAATTGTGTGAAAAAGTCAAAGAATGGATAACCACCTTTTTTATTAATCGCTAAACAATCTCCACTTATAAGAATTTTGTCATCAACAATATAACACATATGTCCAATTGTATGTCCAGGAATATGAATAGCAACAATTTTTATACCTTCAATATTAAAAACATCTCCATCTTTAATTAGTTTATAACCAGAAGATAAACTTACACCAATATTAAGCTTTAAAAATCCTAATTTCTTCATTCTATGAAGTTGTCCTGTTAAATATTGTTCATCTTTTTCACCAATATATACTTGAGCGTTTGGAAAAATATTCTTTCCATTCTTATCAATCCCGCCGGCATGATCTACGTCAACATGAGTTAAAAAAACATATTTAATATTATCTGGATTTATATTAATTTTTTCAAACTCAAAATTGACATTTGGAAAGTTCATATGCCCTGAATCAAAAGCAATAGTATTACCATCTTTAGTATAAAACCACATATTTACATCAGCTTCTCTAATACATGAAATTCCATTTGGAAAAATACCGGTATTAGATGGATTAAGCGCCTTGGTACCCTTCAAAAGATACTTTTTAAAATGTTTGTCAAAAAAATAAATTATTCCCATAATATCCTCCTTATAAATTTATTTAGATTACAGAAAAATTATTTTAATTATACAAATCAACATTTATCATTGTATTTATATGTAATACTGAGCAAACATTTCATATAGAAATTAATGGTATTTGTTGCTATAAATATCGTATTTATATCTTCCATTTTGTCTAAACAATTTTCTTCTTCCTTTTTGTTTTAATATGCTTCCAACAATTACAAAAGGAAATAATAAAATCATATAAAGGTAGTAATAACTATATTTTACAGTTGCTGTGTATTTGACTTCTCCTGATACAGCTTGCATTTTTTCGGCTTTTATTATTTCTCTAATTCTATCGACGGTTATTTTGCCTTCATCTGATAATAATTCGTTCAATACTTCTTTGTCAGTAATTTCAAAAACTGTATCGTTAATAAGTTGGCTGTTTCCTAAATTGTCAAAATAATAGTATTTCCCATTTTTTGTCCAAACGGAGCCTATTACATTACTTTGTATGTCTTTTACTTTTTCCCAACCTTCTTTTTTACCAAAGCTAACTATTTGAGAATTTCTTGAATACAATCGTCTAATATGTGGAACTCTAAATCTAACAATATACGTTTCATAAGAATTTAAAAAATACATATTTTCTTCATCACAAAACACATTCTCATCTAAAAATTCAATATTTCCTTTAAAATTATTTTCTCCAATTTTTATTTGCTTATTATTTCTTTGATTATAAAAATATACTCCATCTTTTGAAGCAAAAAATAGATTATAAATATGAGAACTACTATTTCCAATTACTCTATAAGGAGTGAAATTTTCGTCAAATCTAAGATTACCTTTAAAAACTTCTCCACTCTTTTTATCATAAAGCAAATCGTCCCCCTGCTCAACTGAAACGACTTCTAATTCTCCACTATTTTTAATTGGTAAAAGTTCATTTTTGTAATAAACATTATTTTTATCACAAAAATACTCTCCATGTTTAGAAACCTGCTTTATAGTATTTACATCTGCGTTTTCAAGTGGCTTTCCCTTGTAGTAGAGCACATCTCCATCTGTTGCAAAATATATTAAATTATTAATTTTCGAAATTTTCTTTTCAGTATTTAATTTATGATATGGATAAATATATGACTTAGGCTTTTTATCCTTAAAAAATGCATGAACTATATGTCCAAAAATTTCTGAAACATAAGAAATCTCATCATTTCTCTCAGAAAGTGAAGAACAAAAATAAGTACTTTTACCATCAGTATAATATCCATTCCCAACATTAGTTATTTCCTTTGGATTAAGGTCTTCAATTTTTACATTTCCAAAATAAACATGATTTTTATCCTTTCCAACAACTGAATTATTATAATCATTCTCTGACTTAATTACACTAAAAGAATCTACATCTGCACCTTCTACAATGTAATATCCACCACTAGGAATAAGTACATAAATCTTGTTATCATATTTATAAAAAAAACTATTACCAATTCATTCCCCACTTCTTTCAATATTTACATAAGTATCATCTCTCACGAGAAGCTGACTAAATGTAAAAAAAAACAATTGTTAAACTAACTAAAATTAAACAAATACCTAAAATTTTTGAACGAATACTTTCATTCTCTTTTCTATCCAAATAACATCATCCCCCATAGTTATTTTATTAAATATATTATATTCCAAACCATAAATAATAGCAATAAAAAAGAGTTGATATAATTGATAATCTAATCAACTATAACAACTCCTTTAGAGTATTATATTTAATTTATTTTTCTAATGCTTGGTCAATGTCTTCTATTAAATCGCGAATATCTTCTATACCTACTGAAAGTCTAATTAAGTCCGGAGATACACCCGCTGCTATTAATTCTTCATCATTCATTTGTCTGTGAGTTGTTGATGCAGGATGTAGAACACAAGTTCTTGTATCAGCTACGTGAGTAACAATTGCAGCAAGTCTTAGAGAGTCCATGAATTTAACTGCAGCTTCTCTACCACCTTTGATTCCAAAAGATATTACTCCACAAGAGCCATTTGGAAGATATTTTTGTGCCAATTCGTGTTGGCTATCATTTTCTAAACCTGAAAAAGAAACCCAAGACACTTTAGGATGTTTTTCTAAATGTTTAGCAAGTGCTAATGCATTTTCGAAATGTCTTTCCATTCTTAAGTGTAAAGTTTCTAAACCAACTCCAAGATAGAAAGAGTTTTGTGGTGAAGGTATAGAACCTAAATCTCTCATCAAATTAGTTGTCATTTTTGTAATATATGCACCCTTTCCAAAGCTTTCAGTATAAACTGTTCCATGATAAGTTTCATCAGGAGTTGTTAGTCCCGGATATTTTTCGCTATATTTAGTCCAATCAAAATTACCTGAGTCAACAACTGCTCCACCAACTGCATTTGCAGAACCATTCATATATTTTGTTGTTGAGTGTGTAACAATATCAGCTCCCCATTCAAAAGGTCTACAGAAAATTGGTGTAGGGAATGTGTTATCAACTATTAGTGGCACTCCATGTTTATGAGCAACTTTTGCAAATTTTTCTATATCTAATATATTAAGTGATGGGTTTGATAAAGTTTCGCCAAAAATTAATTTTGTATTTGGTTTAAATTTTGATTCTAACTCTTCAACTGAAATATCAGGGTCAACAAAAGTTGATTCAATTCCTAAATTTTTCATTGTATTCGCTATAAGGTTATAAGTTCCACCATAGATAGCAGAAGTTGAAATTATATGATCCCCTGCACTAGCTATATTTAATATTGCATAGAAATTTGCTGCTTGTCCTGATGATGTCAAAATTGCTGCAACTCCACCTTCTAGTTGGCAAATCTTATTTGCTACTGCATCATTTGTAGGGTTTGCAAGTCTTGTATAAAAATATCCTGAATCTTTTAGGTCAAATAAATCTCCCATTTTTTCTGATGATTCGTATTTAAAAGTTGTTGATTGTACTATTGGAACTACTCTTGATTCTCCGTTTTTTGGTTCATAACCACCTTGTACGCAGATTGTGCTTGTATTATATTTTTTTGTCATTTTTATTTCTCCTTTAAAATTATTTTATTCAAATTGTGTTATAGGTTCACTGCCACTTACAGCTCCTACAATAAGTCCAAGTGTAGCAGGTAATACCCAAGCAAATCCAAGACTACTTAGTGGAAGTATATCAATAAATGCCTTGATACTAGGGACATTAGCAACAGATAAAATTGCTTCTAATACACTTACTGCCAATGTGAAAATTAATGCATATCTAAAACTTTGTTTATTAGGTATAAATTTACGGAAAATACCCAAAATCATTAATACTATTAAACTAGGGTAAACTCCCTTGTAAATTGGTGTTGCATAGTAAACTATGTTTTCAACTCCAAGTACTGCAATTGTAGCACCAACAACTGATGAAACTACAGCAGCTATCTTGTGAGGTATCTTTCCATTTGAAAAGTCATGGAAGAAGTTTGCTATTGATGTAATTTGACCAATGGCAGTTGTAACACAAGCCAAAACCACAGCTATTGAAAGGAATAACATTCCATTCTTTCCTAAAACTCTTTCAGCAATTGCTAATAGTAACTTACTTCTATCTATATCTTTTGGATAATAGCTACTTACTGAAGCTCCAAGATATATAAGTCCTACATAAATTACTGCTAAAAGAATTAAAGCTATTACTCCACAATAAGCAGTTAATTTATTTCTTTCTCTGCTTGTACGGTATCCTCTATAAACAATATCTCCTATAAAAACAGTACCTATAAGATAACTCACTATTAAATCTCCTGTTTGGTAACCTTCTAAAAATGAATGAGTAAAAACACCACTTTGTTGTGGAAGTGTTGGAATTCCAATTGGAGTAAAAATTCCTTTAATAATAATTCCAAGTAATACTATAACTAAAATTGGCGTTAAAAACTTTCCTACACTGTTAATCATTCTGTTGATATCCAATGAAAAATATAGTGCTATAGCAAAATATCCAATAATAAATGCAACGATTGATACATTAGGAAATAGTGCCTTAAATCCTAACTCATAAGAAACCGCTCCTGTACGTGGCACAGAGATACATCCTGCAAAAACCATTATAAATAATAATAAATACTTTGCAAATTTTTTATGAATATCTTCTGTCATGGCTTCAAGTGAACCACCATTTTTTGATATAACATAAAGTCCCACAACCGGCATTAATACTGCAGAAATACAAAATCCTATTGCAGCTAATGACCATTGACTACCTGAAATAAATCCCAATAAAGGGGGAAATATAAGATTTCCTGCACCAAAGTAGGAACCAAATAGAGCTAATCCTACTATTAAAATATCTTTCTTTTGTTTGTTCATAATCTTCTCCTTTTTAATTACACTAATATTACTGAAAGAGAATGATAAGTAAATCAAAAAATTAAGTAACCAGTTGCGCACCTAGTTATGAGCCAAAAATAAAAAAAGCTCCCGTCCAACAAAGGACGAGAGCGAAAACTCACGTGTTACCACCTTAATTCATCTTTTTATCACTAAAAAGACCTTATTGAGTACTATCATACTCGCAATGCTATAACGGGCACACCCGTCACAACCTAAATCTAAAAATAGATCTCGATGTGATGACTCCAAGGCCATGTTCGAAAGCTTCTCTCTCATTTCTCTCACCAAACGAAATGTCTCTGTATCGATTGAATAACTTTCTACTCTTCTCTTCAACGTCTTGCTATAGATTATAAAGGACAAAAAACAATTTGTCAATACCTAAAATGAAATTTTTTAACTAAAATTTGGTCATATAGAAATTTCACTAAATTATATATTTGTTTTGATAAATTAGCTTATTATTTATTTCAGTTATAAAAAATTCTTTAACTTTGTATTCAAATAATCTTTTTATAATAGTAAATTTACATCTTACATAAAGGTACTGTTATTATGAATTTTCTATTGTATTTTTTAGAGTTATAAAGTTTAATCAACCTAATACCTCTAAAAAAATTTAAACATAATACACTTTATTTTATTATCAACTTAGACCCATAATTGTAAAAAATGAGAATAACAAATCTATAATTATTATGAATAAAATTTATTTGCTAATTAAAATGTACAACAATAATAACTTTGATCTAAGTTTCTTAGGTATTTTATTCTTATAATCTGGATACAAATTCTCAATAAGTCTAATTCTTGTTCTAATATCTTTTAGAATTTTGACTATTGATATACAATAATTACCAGGTAATATCCAAATTGCTAATCCTGTTTTTGGAATAATTATATATTTTTTGGAATTTCTTCTCTCATAGTTTTCAATTAACTTTATTTTTACTAATAGGTTTAAAAATTTCTCCACAAACCATATATTGCCCCCAACTAAATAAGTCCATTTATTAGAATTTAATTTTTCTATTCTAGCAGTCACAAATGGTAACCCAATTGTTCTAAACACTCCTGTTCTATGATTTCCATTTAATCTAACCATGTATAACTTATCCTGAGTAAATGGCGAAGGATATTCTTTTAAATCAAGAATATTTGTATGTGGTTCTGAATTCATTTGACTTATTAAAAATTCATAGTCCCCTCTTTTTTTTATAGAATATTCAAAAATTTCTTTTGGAGAGTGATGATAAAATTCAAATCCATTAGATAAAATAATCTTATAAGGTTCTATCCATAACCCATCAATTTCTATAGTACTACAATTAGCGCATGATGGCATATATAAGGAATAATATATATAATTATCTAAACGTTCTTGATACTCACCTTTAATATCATCAATCTTTTTTTTATCTTCAGCTATACAATAATTTTTTATCATTTCTATGTATTGTTTATTTTTCATATTTTACTCCTTAACTCAAAATTCACATTATGATTATAGTTTATTTTTGTATAAAAAATATAACATACAAAAAAATTTAATATAAGTGTTTTTTAGTAATTTCAAGCAAATATATATATTATCTAATATTTATTCTATATTTTCATATTTGTTATTTAAATTATTTTAGTTATATTAAATTTTCAACAAATAAAAAAGCTAAATCAAAGTTATAATTATTTTAAAGTATATAACTTGAATAAGTCTTTTTTGAAAAATTATTTATTCTTTTTTAAATCACGTCTTATTTTTACTAATTTATCTGCAATCATATTACGAGATTCACCCATCCTAAAAGAAGCAATTCTACTTAATGTTCTACCATATAATCTGCTATGTCTTTCAAAAATTTTATCAACAGTCAAAGTCATTTTATCTTGGAACTCTTCTTCAAGTTCAGCAATATTTCTTTGGAAATTAGTCAATCCTGAAACTGTAAGTGTAAAATCAGAAGAATGTATAGCCAGTAAAACAACAGCAAGAGCTATTGCAAAATTATTTGGAATTGTCACATAAATTTTTTCAAAAAGCGGAATAAAAAATTCCATTATAATAATTGCTCCAATCCCAAAACCAACAGAAGTAATCGCACAAGTCCTTCCATTTATATTAAGTGGCATATCACTGTAATCCCACCATCTAGCATGAAACAATTTTTCAAGTACATATGACGTTGGATATTCTAATACCATACTAGCAACAAATCCCATAATAAATATTTGCCACCATGATAGATGAGAAATTTTACCCATTGAAATAAGATCATAAAAGGCCAATCCTAAAATTGAACCAAAACCATAAATCGGACATAATGGTCCATACAAAAACCCACGATTTTGCCATTTTCTTTGGTCGATTGTACAGTATATACTTTCCCATATCCAGCCCAAAACACTAAATGCAAAATATGCATTCAAATATCTAATTAATTCCATAATACTCCTTTAAAAAATGTAATTCTATAAAATCTATTTAAAATTAAAATAAATTTCCTTACTATATAAATAAATTTTACTTTTTTTATTCTTAATCCGTTATATAAATTTATAAATCTATAAATATATATTTCTAAACAAACACATAGCTTTACAACGAATTTGTGCTATTTACTTTAAATTTTCATACTAAACTTCAATCATAGCTCTTTTGTATAATAATATCTTTCTCCAATATATGGGTAATCTTTCAATACAAATACTTCTTTATAGCCATGCTTTTTATAAAAATCTGGAGCTTGAAACTTAAAAGTATCTACAAAGGAATATTTACAATTTCTTTTTCTAGCCTCATTTTCTGCTCTCTTCAAAATTTCTGAACCAAGTCCTTGCCCACGTAACTTCTCACTTACATATAAGTACTCAATTTCAAGCCAATTTCCAAATGTTTCTGCGACCATTCCAGCAATTAAATTACCTTGATAATCTTCCAAATAAATATTTAGTGGTTCACTTATTGATGGTTCTCTCTTTGATTTATTATATGATTTAATTAAGTTTGCCAGTTCTTTTGATTTTGCTGATTCTTTATTTTCAATCTTAAATTCCATATTCTCCTCTATATTTTATTAATTAATTATTAATTATTAACTATTTATCTTTTTAATTATTTCAAATTTTTTTGTTTAAGAAAATTATATCTTCATTAATTATATAAACTAGAATTTACAAGGTTAAAGTTTACAGACCATAATATAGTCTTCCTCATTTTCATGAACTATTTCAAATCCAACCTTCTTATACATACGAACTGCATTATTTACTTTTTGCACTGATAAAGAAACTTGCTTATACCCTTTCTCTTTTAGAGCTAAAATAATTTGCTTCATTAATTTTGTTCCAATGCCTAAATTTCTATATTCTTTTAGAAGTGAAATTGAAAGTGATGGAGTTTCATCATCAATATGACCATAATCATTTATTATACGAGTCCAAACCGCTCCTACTACCTTACCTTCAACCTCTGCGACATAACAAATATCATCTTTCTTTCCAAAATCTGAAATATATATTTGTAAATCAGGGTGATTTATAATATCTTTAGATGGTTCTGGAACTCCTTCAGGAATAAAAATAGCTTCATATAAAAAAGTATCCAACAGTTTTATTTCACATTTTTTTAATTCTCTTATTTTAAAATTCATGCTTACCTCCAATTTATATAATATTTTTAGTTTTTATAAATCTACAGTAATTCCACACATACTATACCCCCATACATTTGTAAAATATCCCTACAATCTATATCTCGTTAACTTATTTTAAACAAATTTATGTCTAACACAATCTACCATAAAACATGAATACTCAGGATATAAATTTAATTTTATCTCAGGTCTTGAAGCTCCACTCTTTATACTAAAAATCATCTCTTCAAACTTTCTTTTATCCTCTTCCCAACTAGCAATAGTTTCTTGTTTCTCTTTTTCGCTGTCATAATCTTCATCAGCAATAGCTTCATCTATAGCTTCTTCAAAATACTTCCGATTCTTTTCTTCAAGACTAAAAAATCTTTTCTTTTGATTTTTTAACCAAAGAACATAAAAATATTCTTCCCATTCTGCGATATAATAGTATTCAACACAATCTCCACAAAGATTTAAAAATATATCATACTCTTCAAGAGCATAATAGACATCAATAATTTGGTCTTCTGAAATATCATCTGTATTTAAATTGTAATTATAATCTTGTCCAGGTTTTACTTTCTCTACATAAAACATTGCTTCGTCTTTGTTGCCAAGATACACTTCACAATAAACCAAACACAATAACAGACGCATTCTATTTGGATAAACTTCTAGTAAGCTTAAAAATATTTCTTTTGCTTTTTCATATTCCTTAAGTTCAAAAAAAGATACTGCAAAGTTAAAAGAAGTAATATAATTTTCTTCCATTTCTCTTGCTGTATTGAAGTAATTATGACTTATTAATAAATCTCTTTCATCCTTAGAGTATTCATACTCACTAAAATAATAAAGACCAAGACCTGTATAAGTTTCTACAAATGGAGAATTCAAGTCTTTAGCTAAATTAAAATACTCCAAACTGTTTTTAGAAAAATCATCCCAAAAAGCTAGATCAGTATATATTCTTGCTTTATCAATATCACTTAAAGAATTTTCAAACTCATTAAAAAAATCTTGTAGAAATTCAATATAATCAAATTTATCATCTCTAAGTTCCAACTCAACAGAAGCAAAAGTACAAACAACATCAACATTTGATGGACATTCACTTTGCTTTTTCAAAAGATAGCTTTTCATTATCTCAAGATATTCCTTTGAACTTTCAAAATCTTTTAAAAATGGTTTATTGTATATTTTTTCATATTCTGTTTTTAATTTAAGCCAGTATGATTTGATTTTGTTTAACATAATAATTACAATACCTTTTCTATAACATAAATACCTTTTTAAAGATACATAGTTCAAAATCCAGAATTAATAATACTTTCAGAATAATTCTTAAAATTTTTCTAATTTTACATTAGAAAAATCAAATTGATTTTCTAAACAGTCTATTATTTTATCAGATAAATTATGTAATTTAAACAAATAATCTTGATAAGTTATTCCTTCAAAACAATTTTCTATAATTCCATAAAAAGGCTTATCAATATTTTTAAATGTAATAACACCAGATTCCCTAAGATTATAATGCATCATACAATTTCGCAGTTGTGTTTTGAAAATTTTTTCTCCTACCTTAAATATTTCAACAAATTTTTCAGTTTCAAAATGTTTATTTTTATTACTTTCAATATAATTTTTAAAACGCTCTAATGAACGTAATGTATAATATGATGTAATATATTCAATTCTAAATATCCATTTATTTCCATCTAAAAATAAAGACCTTAATATGTATTTTATAAAATTCATATTACATAACAAATGCAAGAAAAAAAGATTTATCTCTTTTGATATGTTTTGTAAAAATAATTTATTTTTCAGATTTGTATTTATATCATAATAATTATTTATTTTAACGAATTTTTGTGCTCTATGAACAATAGGATAATCCATTGATTCAGAAAGTCCTTCTCGAACAGAAGAAACGAATGATCCTATTTGATATCCAATATGATAGAATTTATCATTCAATGAGTAATCAAACATACTTTTTACCGTTAAAAAATCCGATAATTGTTGTGTATTTCCTATAATATGTCCTGCATCAGTCCAATAACTTCCCAGATTAAAATGTATATTCTTAGTTTTTAAAAATTCCAACGAAATTGTATTTTTAAAATCTTCGTTGTGCCTATCATCAACCGATAATATCTTTTTTTTTGATTTCTCAAATCCTTTCGAATATGCCTTTATATGATTACGAATATCTTTAAAATTATTATCCAAAGTTTCCTTCAATAATTTTTCGCCCATGTATTCTTGACACGACTGAACAAATAAGACATAATAAGGAATAATTTCCATAGAAAAAATATTATCTCTTTCTGTCTGCAATAGAGAGTATATTGATTCGGTGTCCTCTTGTATAATTAGAACTGATACTAATTTTTCTAACTCAGATAATTCAAACATATATACCTCCTATTAAAAAATATTACAAAATCAATATATATATAACATTTTTAATCTGTTTATTACTTTTAATTTTTCAATCAGACTATTTCACATACTTCTTAAAAACTTTAACAAATAACTGTACTTTATCAATAATATCATTCATTAAATCATCATAATTTGAATGGTCATCAAAATTTAGACCAGGAATACGATAGATTATTTTTGAAACTTTTCTATTATTAACTCTCTGCCAATCAAGCTCAAATCCAAGTTTTGACTCAATCTCAATCTTCTTTTCGTATAAGGAATCAAATAGCTCTTTATCATCATTTATGTATAAACCAATTCCTATATATCCTTCTTTATTTACAAGTCTTATCTGAACACATTTTTCACTTACTCCTATTGCGACCTCATACCAATTATCAGTAGTTACTTTTCTATCATTGAACGGTTTCCCGCGTTCTATGAGTATCTCATTAAATCTTTTCCAGAAAACTAATATTTCATTTTGTGACTTACTAAATTCTCTAGATTCAGTTTGTATCTTAGCATTTTTAATAAAATCATTTGGCTTTTCTACAATTTCGAATTTAGGGGCAAATAAAGAATCTCCTATTCTATAGGCACGAATTTCTATCAAAAAGAAATTAAGATTCTTATTTGTATTATTATTCAGCCATTCAATTGCACTTCTGTGTTCCTCTCGTGCTTTCTTAACTATCCAAACAATAAGATTTGCATCCAATCCGGAAGCATATGTAACAATTTTTCCTAAGTGATCATGATCAGATGCTTCTAACTGATTTTCAATAATAACATTCTGTCCTGAAGCTTCATCTTTAGCAACTAAATCACAACGATAAGAACCAACCAATACCTCTTTTTCAATATCAACAAGAGTTAGTTCCAACACTTCATTTAATAAATCTATATTTTCTTCCTTTGCAAGCCAATTAGAGAAATCATATTGTTCATGACTCCATAATTTTCTTACATTTACCTCTTCAAGTCTTCCTAGTTCTGGTATTGTCATTAAAAAATTCTCCTTTCAATATATTTTTTTATATATTTTAGTAAATATTTATTTTATTATTATTTAAGATTTTTTATATCCTATCTTCACTTCCTACAACCCTTTTATTAATTCCTTAACATATTCTTTTACACCTTTTATATATAAAAATCCCGGGTCTAGGTGGCATAGAAAGTGCCAATCTGGCGTTTCTTTCTTTCTGTATGTAATTGCTTCCCCATCTTTGCTTCCGAAAAAGCTTCTATCTACTTCATAGCCATTTGTTTCTAAGAAATCCTTTATAAGATTATATTTAGTTTCTCTTTCTTCAATATAAGCTTTTACTTCTTCATTATTAATTACATAAGCATCTATTTTTGAATATCCTGCTATAATTTTATCTTTTTTAACTGATAGATCGGAAATTTTTTTCCAAACAATTTCAACATTCTCTTCAGAATCAAACATAAATCTGGATAGCGGTACAATATTTTCATTATAGATAATTTCCATATAATCAGGTATATTTTTAGGATTAAAATATTCATATTCTAAATTATCTTCTTTTTCTATAGTATATCCAGATATTTTAGATACGAATTCTTTTCCTTCTTCTAAAGAATCAAATGCTACTAAATCTTTTGAATAATTATTTTGATATAATTCCAATATATACATCTACAAACCTCCAAATATTAATAAAAAATTCATAAAATATTAACTTTTTTCTTTAATTCTGATAATTTCTTTGATAACAAAATAAGTTTGGCTTACTTTAATCACTGTATGATATATATCTATCCAATGCGGTAAACACTTCTTCAAGGCTGAAATATCCAATTTTTCGTATCGCTTCTTTCCCTTCAACAAAAACAAGTATTGCTGGTGATCCAAGGATATTTTCCTGTGCTGCAAGTGAAATATTATTCTCTATTGATACATAGCCAGTGAACACTTGAGGATGTGTCCCACTCCAAATTGTAATTTTTTCCTTAAGTGCTTTGCACGGAGCACAAGCCTGTGAACCAAACAAAAATAAACTAAACTTCTCTTTCTCTTTAATCATTTGATACTCTGTCAATGTTTGAATAATTCTCATTTCTCGCATAATATCCTTCTTTCTCATTTTTAGCAATGATCTTCTTTAAATCCATACTATAATTACACATCTCATCCTCAAGATATAGAGATGTAGTTTACTAATCTAATGTTTCCCTTAATTAAGCTTGGACAATAACGCAACTGTCTCACAATGAAACGAGTAAACACTAAGTATGTCAAGTAGCTACGTTCGTATGTAGGAACATATCCATGAACTTTTTAACGATAGCTTAAGGTTATCGTTAAAAGGTATTACCTCGACAAACTGAGATTTGTAGGGCTATATTAACAAACTAAGTTGATTTAAAACAGCCCTACAAATTAGAAGTTACTGACATTATAACTCATCAAACAACCAGTCCACAATGTCCACGAGCTAAATCAATCTTGTAAAACGCAATAAACATTTCATTTACGTACAAATTATCTCTTACCTGATTTTCTTTGAAAAACGCCTTACTACGAATGTAACAAATAATACTGTTTCCAAAATAATCGTCAGGGTACAAAGAACAATACCCACAGGAATATTTGACTGGAAAACAATGGAACTGCTAAGCCCCAAGATATAAACCAGCACAAACGGATTCATTATCTTCTTATCCAGCTGATGGCTCTTTTTGTTTAATCGTGAATTGCTTAGCACACCAAAGTAAAACAGAAACAAGCCAAGAAACATCATTATAACCCTTATAATGCCCATGGCATCATTAGAATAGTCTAAGTCTATTGTACAGATATTTAAGCCAAACCAAATAAAGTAATGCTTGTAAATGAGTTCAGCCCCACTTTGACAAGGAAGATTCTCCTCAATAGCGTGGTCAAATTCTGATATATAAAACAAAAACAACGCCACTACCTGAAACATAAGTAAAACAGAGTTTATTGAAAATTTCTCTAATTCGAAGAAATTCGCCGTGGCCATCAGCATTTCCCCAAAAGTAATGATAGTAAAGAGTGTCAATCTTTCTATAAGATGGGGCATGTTAATTGGTACCATAGCCATGTCTTTTCTAAATAAGCTTGAGCCTAGAATACTTAAAATAAAGCTAAAGCCAGTCAACAAGATACGACCTGTTCCCGGTATAAATAAGCTAATAACAATAACAACTGATCTTACAAAGAGAAGCCATAGAAAATCCTTAATCAGTTTTATATCTTTTTCACTATACTTGTGCTTAGTATAAGCGAGAAGATACTGCAGAAATTGCACAACAGAAATCCATATAATCGCCAAGGTAAAGGCGCTCCAGCTATCCTCCATATCCGAGCTGACATTTGCAGCCATAAATAATAAAGCAGGTATTTGAAAAACTGTCATAATGATGATATGTAATAAATTATGCTTCCCATAGCGGTTCATGTACACTGTTTGTACATTCCAAATATTTATGAAACATACAAAAACAACAATATATATATATAATAATCTCATTTAAGCTAAATATTCCTCTCTCTAGGCTATGTAGAACATGAGTAATCTTAGAAATCCCAAATACAAACACCAAGTCATAAAACAGCTCAGTAAGATTGACCTTCTTTGCCTCTTCTATCATTTTTTCTCCCATATGCTCGTCCTTTCTATATTGTCTAAACCATGTTTTTCAGTATTTCTTCAAAGCTCTCTTCTTAAATAGTGTAGAATCTGTCAAGGTTTTTATCTAAATAAAGCTTTCCGCTGATGCTTCAAATTTATCCCAATATGCTCCATGTATGTTTTATATTATCCTATTATTACATAAAATGGTAATGATTTAATTTGAACTTCAAAAGAAAAAATATTATTTAACTCCTTATATTTACAAGCTATCTTATAAATATTATGTCCATTATTCTGCACTAACTTAGGATTTTCTTCAGTTTCTATATTATCTTTATCCCTTAAAAACTCTATCAGTTTATCAAAAACTATTTCCTCATCACTTTTAAATTAGCAATTTATTCTAAAGCCCAATAAATCCGGAAGTTTTTCGCAAATTATATTCTGCAAATCTATTTTTTCATCTGATTCTATACCCCAGATTTTAATATAATTTTTTCTTCTTAATTTTTCTCTTAGACTATTCTCATTTTTTATTCGAGAATTAATGCTTCTCGAAATTTTCTCATATGAAGAAGCTGTAAATTCAGTCAAAATTTCTTCAATTGCTATGCGCTTTTCATTAATCAATTTATGAAATAATTCATCAGAGAATGCCTCTATCAAATTTTCTATCTTATTCACATCATTCATACTCTACTTACTCCTTAATTATATCTACAGATAGTTGCAAGCGGGCGAAATTTTTGACAATAACGCAACTGTCTCACAATGGACTGTTCTTGGAAATTGGTCGAAGATTTTTAATGTTTTTAGTTCGTAGCCATTTTCAAGTAGAATTTGAACATCTCTTTTTTGTGTTTTTGGGTTGCAAGAAATGTATACCATTGCTTTTGCACCGCAAGAGATTATTTTTTCCAATGCTTTTTGGTTTATTCCGTCTCTTGGTGGATCTACGATGATTACATCTACCATTTCTTTTCTGTTTTCAATTTCTTCCAGCACATCTCCGGCTATGAAAGTACAATTTGTTAGTCCATTTTCTTTTGCGGATTTATTCGCACTTTCGACTGCTTCGTCTACGATTTCAATTCCATAGACTGCTTTTGCTTTTCTAGCTACAATTTGCCCTATTGTTCCCGTTCCTGAATATAGGTCAAAGACTACTTTATTTTCTATGTCTCCACAGAGTTCAATTGCTTTTGAGTATAGATTTATTGCTCCAAATACATTTGGTTGGAAGAATGAAAATGGTGTTACTTTAAATTCCAAGTCAAATATTTTTTCTGTTATGTATTCTTTTCCAAAAATTATATTTATTTTTTCAGGAACAACTGCATCTGCAAGTGAGTCGTTTTCAGTATGCACAATTGATTTTATTTTCCCTTCAAGTTTCAATCCTAAAAGTATATCTACAAAACTCTTTTTATCAAATTCGCTTTGTGTTGTAGTTACGATATTAACCATTATTTCTCCGGTTGTCAGTGCATAACGAATGATTAAATGTCTTAAGAGTCCCTCGTGAGTTCTCTTTTTAACAAACGGAATATTTTTTTCTCTTACAAAGTCGATAATTGCATTTCTTATTATTTCAAAATCTCTATGTACTAAATTACATTCTTTCGTATCTACAACTTCATAAAATCTATTCTTTTTATGCATGCCAAGCATTATTGGACTGTCTTTATACATATCGGCAAAAGTGTATTCCATTTTGTTTCTATATGCAGTTTTTAATGGACTTTCAAATATTTCAGGTTCTTCTGAATATACATCTTCAAAAAGTTCCTTTATCTGTCTTTGTTTTAGTTTAAGTTCGTATTCATAGGGAACACTTTGATAGCTACAACCTCCACATTCCAAATAGTTTGGACAAGTTGGATTAGTTTCAAGTGGACTTTTTTCTAAAATTTCCAAAAGTTTTGCTTCCATATGTTTTTCTCTTTTTCTTCCAACGACTACAGAAACTTTTTGTCCTTCAATTCCACCTTTAAAATTTACTTTTTTATCTTCAAAAGTAAATTCGGACATATTTGGAAAATTAACTTTTTCAATTATTCCTTCTAAATATTTTTTCTTTCTTCTTGACATATATTTCCTTTCTATTAGCAGAAAAGAGCGAAATAACTTCACTCTTTCCTCTAACCTATCTATTTATTTCTTACCATATTATTTTTTAGTTTGTTCTTTAAATTTAATCTCTTAATTCATAAAATATTATATCATATTTGCAAACATTTTTCTATAATACATTTTAGTAAATTCTTAAAAAGAAATAAATGTTTCAATTTCAAATATTTGCCACTTTGAGTAAATAGTATTATAGTTTATATTTTAATCTTTATCCCATCTATTTGCATCTGTCCATCTGAAATTAGAATCTTTACTTTTTCGATGCTCTTTTTCATATTTTATATCTGATCTTCTACACATTTCTCTATCTAAACTTTCCATTTTTTTAGAATGTTTTCTACTGCCATTTTTCAACCATTTTTGCCTTTCTTTTTCATATTCGTTTTCTAAATCGTTATCAGATTTAAAAATATATTTTAAAAATCCCATATCTAATCTCCTTATTTTTTATCTATTAACTTATTAATGACCTTTGTTCTATTTTTAACTCCAACAGTAATTCCAATCGTAAATAATAATCCTACTCCTATGATTTTTAATACATTCCATGTTAATTCTTTATTATTTTCCATATTTTTTGTTGCTTTTTCTTTTATATTCGAATTTTCTTCTATCTGTTTATCAACTATTCTGTTTACATCTTCATGTAACTTTTTTATTTCTTCAAATATAGATTTCCTTTCTTCTTCTGATGTTGATTTTTCTAAGCCCATCTTATACAAATCCATTTCTTTTTCAACAAATTTCTTATACTCACTGGAAATAGAATTATTTGATTTTAATACCTCTTCAAGTAGATTAAAGTAATCTTTTGTATTTTTTGCATTTGCATCTAGTATATTATTACAAACTGTTCCAATTTCTTTTAATACTTTTACATTTTCTATTGAATTCTCACCCTTTTTTTCGACTAAAGATTTCATAATAAACTCTCCCTTATATTTTTACTATTTCTATTATAGATTTTCCTATGCCATCTTTAAATTTACATATTCATCATAATTCCTCTCTAAAAGATATTTCTTAGTTTAATGATAATAATACTAAATAATAGTTATATAGATGCCACCTAATGTATCTTAATTTTTATATCTAACATAATAATTAACTAACCAGATGATACCATTTTTTCATTTCTTAATATCACATATTTATTACTTGTTCTTCTATCAAAACAACTCTATCCCTATGAAAATCATATTTTTCTTAATTATAACATAGTTCCTTGCATTTCACTGTATTTGTAATTTTTTAGATAATCTTCTTCCCATATATTTCCTTTCTATTAGCAGAAAAGAGCGAAACAACTTCACTCTTTCCTCTAACTTATCTATTTATTTCTTCCACAACATTTTTTATATTTTTTACCACTTCCGCAAGGACATGGGTCATTTCTTCCAACTTGTTTTCCTTTAACGACTGTTGTTTGTTCGTCTTGAACATTTGTAGAAACTTCTTTTGCAGCTCTTTCTCTTTCGATTTCAGCTCCGGCAGGTTGGATGTTGAATAATCCTTTTAGAACGTCTACTTTGATTGATTCGTTCATTTCGTTAAACATTTCAAAGCCTTCTGCTCCGTACGCTCTTACAGGATCTTGTTGTCCATAAGATCTTATGCCAATACCTTGTCTTAATTGATCCATAGCATCTATATGATCCATCCATTTTCTATCGACAACCATAAGCATAATTACTCTTTCAATTTCTCTCATTTGTTCTTCGCCGATTTGTTCTTCTTTTTCAGCATAGAATTTTTGAGAAACATCAGTAATATAGGATTTTAATTCTTGTTTGTTTAATCCTTTCATTTCTTCAAAATTCAAGATACCATGTGGTAAGTATGCATTTTCGATTGCCATTTTCAAATCATTTAATTCAATATTTTTTCCGTTAGAATATTGTTCAACAGTAGCATCTATGAATTCAATTAACATTTCTTGAATGTTATCTTTCATATCTTCTCCGTCAAGAACTGCACGTCTTTCTTTGTAAATTACATTTCTTTGAACATTCATAACATCATCATATTTTAATACATTCTTTCTGATACCAAAGTTATTTGCTTCGACTCTTTCTTGTGATCTTTCAATTCCTCTAGTAACAGATTTGAATTCTAACACTTCGTCCGGGTCATAATTTCTATTCATTGCAAATCTTTGAATAGCTTCTCCACCGAATAGACGCATTAAGTTATCTGTAAGTGAAACGAAAAATCTTGATTCACCAGGGTCTCCTTGACGACCAGCACGTCCTCTTAACTGATTGTCGATACGTCTTGATTCATGTCTTTCGGTACCTACAATGAAAAGTCCACCAGCTTCAATTACTTTTTTAGCATTTTCATCAGTTTTTGCTTTATATTTTTCATACAATTTTTTGAATTCTTCTCTAGCTTTTAAGATTTCTTCATCATCAGTTTCCCAGAAAGCATCTAAATTATCTAAAACATATTGTGGTGTTCCATTTTTCTTCATTTCATGTTTAGCCATAAAGTCAGGATTACCACCTAAAAGAATATCAGTACCACGGCCTGCCATGTTTGTTGCAATAGTAACTTTACCATAAACACCGGCTTGAGCTACTATTTCAGCTTCTCTTGCATGGAATTTAGCATTCAATACATCATGTTCTATTCTTTTTTTCTTAAGCATTGCACTTAGTAATTCAGAAATTTCAATTGAAATTGTACCAACAAGCACAGGTTGTCCTGTTGAATGAATTCTTTCTATTTCTTCAACAATTGCTTTGAATTTAGCTTCTTCAGTTAAATAAACTCTATCATGATGATCTATTCTTATAACTGGTTTATTTGTTGGAATTTCAATAACATCCATGTGATAAATTTCATTAAATTCATCTTCTTCAGTCTTTGCAGTTCCTGTCATACCAGCAAGTTTTTCATACATTCTGAAGTAATTTTGGTAAGTGATTGTTGCAAGAGTTCTAGATTCAGACTTGATTTCAACACCCTCTTTAGCTTCAATAGCTTGGTGAAGTCCTTCGCTATATCTTCTACCTTCCATTATACGTCCAGTAAATTCATCTACGATTAGGATTTCTCCATCTTCACTTACAACATAGTCAACATCTCTTTGCATTGTATTGTTAGCTTTTAATGCTTGGTTTATATGATGTGCTACTTCCATATTAACTGGATCTGAAAGGTTTACAAGTCCAAAAAATTCTTCCGCTTTTTCAGTACCTATTTCAGTTAAGTTTGCAGTTTTATGTTTTTCATTAACTACAAAATCAACAGTTTCTTCTCTAAGTTCTCTGTTGTAAAAGTCTTCATTTTCTTCACTTGGATCTGCAATTCTTCCCTTTAAACTCTTTACAAATCTATCAGCAAGTGCATATAAATCAGTTGATTGATCTCCTTCACCTGAAATAATAAGTGGAGTTCTAGCTTCGTCGATTAAAATCGAGTCAACTTCGTCGACGATTGCATAATTAAGTCCTCTTTGAACAAGTTCTTCCTTGTAAACAACCATATTATCTCTAAGGTAGTCGAAACCAAATTCTGAGTTAGTTCCGTAAGTAATATCACAATTGTAGTTTTCACGTCTTTCATCATTTGTAAGACCATGTAAAATACAACCAACTTTTAGCCCTAAAAATTCATGAATTTTACCCATCCACTCCTTATCTCTCTTTGCAAGGTAATCATTTACTGTTACTATATGAACACCCTTACCTGTAAGAGCATTTAAGTATGAAGGTAAAGTTGCAACTAAAGTTTTTCCTTCACCTGTTTTCATTTCGGCAATTCTACCTTCGTGTAGAACAACCCCACCAATTAACTGTACTCTATAATGTTTCATACCTAAAACTCTATAAGCCGCTTCTCTAACTGTTGCAAAAGCTTCAGGTAAAATATCGTCTAAAGTTTCTCCATTTGCTAATCTAGTTTTAAATATTTCTGTATTATTTCTAAGTTCATCATCTGTTAATTTTGAATATTTTTCTTCGTAAGACATTATTTTGTCTACGATTGGATTTATCTTTTTAACTCTCTTTGAAGAAGAATTAAAAATATCACTAAAAAATCCCATAACTCACCTCTATCTAAAAAATATATTTTCTCACAAGTGATATTTTACCATAAATACTCAAAATTTACAAATTATAATAAAAAAACAACTTATAATTTTTTGTTTACTATTACAATCTTGACTTTATTTTAAAAATCTTATAAAATATTATAGTATTCGTGTGATACCAATAGTAGCCTATTTTTTTAGGCAGAGTAGGAAACTTGCATTAAGTGTTACAAGATGGGATGTTGCTTGTAAACGAAGAGATTTCTCGTGGTTAGTTTTCGCATCCACTGTTGGCATTGATTTTTGAAAGGAGAAAAATGAAAAAAAATAGGTTTACAACCACACAATTAGCTATTGCAGGACTTATGATAGCTATAACAGTTATTTTGTCATATCAAAATATTTATTTATTCCCCCCTAGAAGTGGAAGAATAACACTTAGATTTATACCAATGCTATTTTCTGGTATATTATTAGGGCCTACACTTGGAACTATAATCGGTGGTGCTTCTGATCCATTGATTTATTTCATGACCTTAGGTTCTCCTGGAATGTATTTTCCAGGATATATGCTTACAAATATGATAATGGGATTTTTCTCAGGACTTATACTTGGAAAAAATATTGAAAAAGAAAGTAAACTTTTTGTAATCTTAAAAGTTGCACTTATTTGTATTCTTTCTTTTGTTGTTACAATCTTTTTAGACAGCTTTTGGCTTTCTGTAACAAGAGGTAAAGGATTTTGGTACTATGTTGTTTCAAGAACATTGCCAAATTTAATCCAAATGGGAATTACATTTGTTGCACTTTTAGTTTTAACTACAAGAATAAAAAAAACATACAGATAAAAATAAATTAAGAAAAATCATAAACACGAATTATAAACTGACTGCAATGGTAGTCAGTTTTTTTGTTCGTTATAATTTTTTTAATAAATCGTAAGCTCTTTTACAAGCAATAGTGTTTCTGAAAGAAATTCTACAATAATTTTTTTATGTATCTTTGATACATTTACTTTTGCTAAAGCAAAAGTATGAGATCTCCAAAGTCATTGTATCAAACAACGCTACAATGACCCCGTCAGACCTACTATTGATTATTTACAAGTAAATAATCAAAGTTAGGGCTAGATTGTCTACGCTCGAGATGACATGTTGGGAGCATTACTTTGCTTGGTTTTTGACGTGAATTATTTTATTCGTTATAATTTTTTTAATAAATCGTAAGCTGTTTTACTATTAATGGTAAGCTATTAAACGAGGGTACTTCCTTACCCGTCATTTCGACCGTAACGAAGCAACGCGAAGTGAAGTGGAGAAATCTCAACTATTGCTTAGTTATAAGCAATAGTGTTTCTGAAAGAAATTCTACAATAATTTTTTTATGTATCTTCGATACATTTACTTTTGCTAAAGCAAAAGTATGAGATCTCCAAAGTCATTGTATCAAACAACGCTACAATGACCCCGTCAGACCTACTATTGATTATTTACAAGTAAATAATCAAAGTTAGGGCTAGATTGTCTACGCTCGAGATGACGTTTTAGGGGCTTTACTTTGCTAATTGTTTTCACGTGAATTAGTTTATTATCTTTATAGGTAAATAAAGTTAGGGCTTGATTCGCTTCCCCTTCATTTCGGTCGAGATGACGTATTAGGAGATTTACTTTGCTAATTGTTTTCACGTGATAAATTTACATTTTTTTGCAAATAAAATAAATTTTATTTATTATTTAGACTTACAAAAAAAAATATAATGTGAATTATGTAAAACTTTGTTTCGTATTTGTCAATATATCTATAAAAATGTATTGTCTTTAAATATTTTATCTGTTATAATATATTTAATAAGTTTAAGGAGGGAGCTATGAAAATTAATGTAAATTCTGAAATTGGAAAATTAAAATCAGTTTTACTTCACAGACCTCATAAAGAACTTTTAAACTTGACACCTTATTTACTTGATGAGCTTCTTTTTGATGAAATTCCGTTTTTGGATAATGCACAAAAAGAACATGATATGTTTGCAAACATTTTTAGACAAAATGGATGTGAAGTGTTCTATCTTGAAGATTTGTGTGCTGAAAGTCTTTATGATGACGGTATAAGAACTGCTTTTATTGAAGAATTCCTTGATAATGCAGATGTGCATGTAGAAAACGAAAAAAGATTATTAAAAGAATATCTATTTTCTATTAAAGACAACAAAGAGTTAGTTTTAAAAATGATGGAAGGTGTTAGAAAGAATGAAGTAGATTTAAAAGAACCTTCAACTTTAAGTGAACTTGTTTCAAAGAATGATTTCTTCATTTCAAAACCACTTCCTAATTTGTATTTCACAAGAGATCCTTTTTCATTCATTAAAGACGGTGTAAGTCTTCATACAATGTGGTCAGTTACTAGAAGAAGAGAAACTCTTTTTGGAAAGTATATATTTGAACATCATAAAGAATTTAAAGGTATTAAAAAATGGTATGATAGAACAGATATTCCTTCTATCGAAGGTGGAGATATCTTAGTTTTATCTGAGGATGTTGTTGCTATCGGCATTTCTCAACGTTCAACACCAATGGCAATTGAAACTATTGCAAAAAGACTTCTTGAAGATGAAAACGGAGTAAAAACCGTGCTTGCATTAGTAATTCCAAACAACAGAGCTTTTATGCATCTTGATACTGTTTTAACTTCAGTTGACAGAGATTTATTCACTCTACATCCTGAAATTGAAAAGACATTGGAAATTTATTCATTAAAATTAGTTGATGGAAAAGTAAAAGTTGAAGTCGAATCAACTGATATAGAAGTTGTATTGAAAAAATATTTACATGTTGATAAAATTGACTTTATCCGTGAAGGAAAAGGCGGACTTTTAGATACACACAGAGAACAATGGTCTGACGGATATAACACTTTAGCTATAGCACCTAGAGAAGCTATCGTTTATGATAGAAATACTATAACAAATCAATTACTTGAAGAAAAAGGAGTAAAACTTCATAAGATTGATTCAGGTGAATTATCTAGAGGACGTGGAGGCCCAAGATGTATGAGTATGCCTCTATTTAGAGAAAACTTATAAAAAATTTAAATTAAAGCACAGAATTTCTGTGCTTTTTCTATTTCCTATTTTCGCACAAAAAAACAACGGATTTTTACCCGTTGTTTTTCAATGTTTTTTATTATACTCTTTCTACAAATAATTTTCCAACTTCTCCATTAAAATCAACTTCCTCTGTATTCAAATTGTCAACAAAAGTCAATTCAACACCTAAAGTTTCTTTCATTATAAATTCTTTGTAGTTTTCAACTGCTTTTTTCAATCTTTCAGAACATGCACATTTTATTCTTATTTCATCAAGAACATCAAAATCAGCAGATTTTCTCATTTGTTGTATCTTTGAAATTACTTCTCTTGCAAAGCCTTCGTCAAGTAATTCGTCAGTTAAAGTCGTATCTAAAATTACAAAAAGATTATTTTCCATAGTAACGTCAAATCCTTCTTTTGCACTAACCTTTACATCAACATATTCTTTTAATATTTCAGTATCTTCCCCATTTAAGTTTACAAAAACAGAACCTTTTTCAAGTTTTTCTAAAAATTCTTTTGGATTTATTTCATTTAAGAATTTTCCAAATTCTTTAATTTTAGCTCCTAAAATTTTTCCACAAACTTTGAAATCCGGTTTTAACATATAGTTCATAAAGCCTGATAAATCTTTTTCGAATACAACTTTTTTAACATTAAGTTCTTCCTTAATCAATTCTTCTAAGTCGCCAATTTTTTCTTTTAAAGCAAAATCAACAACTATTTCAGAAAGTGGTTGTCTAACTTTAATCTTAACTTTTTCACGACTTGCACGACCGATTGTTACAAGATTTCTAACGATATCCATTTTTTCTTCCAACGCTTCATCAATTAGACTTTCATCACATTCAGGAATGAAATCTAAATGAACACTCTTCTTGTCAGTTAAATTACGATACATTTCTTCTGCAACAAAAGGCGTAATAGGTGCAATAATCTTTGAAACTCCAAGTAAAATTTCATAAGTTGTATTGTAAACAGCTTTTTTATCATCATCAACTTCTGTATTCCAAAATCTTCTTCTATTTCTTCTGATATACCAATTTGATAAATCTTCAATTACAAAATCAGAAATTGCACGAACAACCTTTGTAACTTCAAATTTATCCATATTTTCGTTATACATTTTCAAAAGATTATTGTAACGAGATAGTATCCATCTGTCTATTTCAGGTCTCTTATTATACTCTACAAAGAACTCTCTTGGATCTATGTCATCTGTTCCTGAATAAAGTTGGAAGAAATTATAAGTATTTTTGAAAGATCTGAAGAATTTACTTTCAATTTCTCTAAGTCCTTCAACGTCAAATCTAGTTGGAACCCAAGGTGGTGAAACATAAAGTGAATAAAATCTCACTGCATCTGCACCGTATTTATCAAACAATTCTATCGGATCAATTGTATTTCCACGAGATTTACTCATCTTCTTACCGTCTTTATCCAAAATCAAATCATTTACCAAAACATTTTTATATGGAGATTTTCCAGTTATTAATGTTGAAATTGCAAGTAATGAATAGAACCATCCACGAGTTTGGTCAATTCCTTCACTAATGAAATCTGCAGGGAATAATTCTCCAAAGTTTTCTTTATTTTCAAAAGGATAATGATGTTGTGCGAAAGGCATTGCTCCGGAGTCAAACCAAACGTCGATAACGTCTTTTTCTCTTGTCATTGTGCCACCGCATTTTTCACATTTTAAATGAACATTATCAACATAAGGTCTATGCAATTCAATATTTTCATCAATATCTTCTATACTTCTTTCAGCTAATTCTTTTCTTGAACCAACACTTGTACAATGTCCACAATCACATTTCCAAACATTAAAAGGAGTTCCCCAATATCTTGAACGGCTAATTGCCCAGTCATTTAAGTTTTCAAGCCAGTTTGCAAATCTCTTTTCTCCAACAAAATCAGGATAGAAATTTACAGCCTTTGCATTTTCAATTAATTTATCTTTATATTTAGTAACTTCAATATACCAAGATGGTTTTGAATAATAAATTAAAGGTGTATGACATCTCCAACAATGTGGATAATTATGTTCAACCTTTTGTTTTTTCAATGCCTTATTATTTTCAAAAAGATATGTGATAATATCAGCGTCACATTCCATAACTGGTCTACCTTCATATCTTGTAGTGCTGAATTTTCCTTCTTCATTAACAGGATTAATCAAAGGAAGATTGTATCTTCTTCCTGTTTGATAGTCGTCTTCCCCAAAGGCTGGAGCAGTATGAACAATACCAGTACCGTCTTCTACTGTTACATAATCAGCAAGAGTTACAAAAAATGCTTTTTTCGTTATTTCAATTTCAGGAATAAGTTGTTCATATTCCCAATATTCCATATCTTTTCCTAAGAATTTTTCAATAACTTCATAATCTTCACCTAAAACTTTAGTGGCTAGATTTTCAGCTAAATAGAAAAATTCATCTTTATATTTTACCTTAACATAAGTTACATTAGGATTAACAGTCAAAGCAACATTAGAAGGAAGAGTCCAAGGAGTTGTTGTCCAAGCAATAAAATAAGCATCTTCATCTTTCTTCTTAAATTTTGCATAAACTGTTGTAGTCTTAATCATTTCATAACCTTGAGCTACTTCGTGAGATGCAAGACCAGTTCCACAACGTGGACAATATGGTAGAATCTTTGCTCCCTCATACATTAAACCTTTTTTAAAAATCTCATCTAAAAGATTCCAAACTGATTCAATATAGTTATTATTAAGAGTGATATAAGGATTGTTCATATCCGCCAAGAAAGCCATTCTTTCAGACATTTCTCTCCATTTACTTTCATAAACGAAAACAGAATCTCTACATTCCTTACAGAATTTTTCTACACCGTAATTTTCAATATCTTTTTTGCTTGAAAGACCTAATTTCTTTTCAACTTCAATTTCAACAGGTAGTCCATGAGTATCCCAACCTGCTTTTCTCTTTACTTTAAAACCTTTCATGGTTTTATATCTACAAGTCATATCCTTTAAAGTACGACTTATAACATGGTGAATACCGGGTTTTCCATTTGCTGTTGGAGGACCATCATAAAATATATAATTATCATGTCCATCTCTTGAATTTACAGATTCATGCAACAAATCTATCTCATTCCAATATTCAGATATTTTCATTTCTCTATCCTTAACGGACTCTTTTGAAAGTTCTCTAAACTTTGCCATATATACCTCCATTTTTTCTATAAAAAAATCCCTAAGATAAAATCTTAGGGACGAAATTTTTCCGTGTTACCACCCAAATTATTTAAGACTAAAAAAATCTTAAATCACTCAAAAATCTTTAACGGGATTAACCAAAAAACTCCAAGTTGATACGAATTTGCTTCATAAAATAGTTTGCACCAGACACTATCTCTCTGAGTTAATTCACAAGCTCCGTCCTCTTCATCGCCTTCTATAAAATACGTGCATTATTATACTATAAAAGCATAAAAAAGTCAAATATTTTATTCAATTCATTTAATAAACATTCAAATTAACTTTTTATTTTAAACAATTTATAAAAGTTGTTTATTTTTCGATATTTCTCTTTTAATAATTATAAAATTATTAAAAATATTTATTTATATTAAATTTTTCTTGTTAAAATAAGTTGATTTATGTTTGTTATTATTATTTTAAGGGTATTAAAATAAATATATCTTATACATATTATCGGAGGTAGAAATGAATATTTATGATTTTAAAGTAAATGACATTGACGGAAACGAAGTTTCAATGGAACAATTTAAAAACAAAGTTTTACTTATAGTAAATACAGCTAGCAGTTGCGGTTTTACTCCTCAATTTGAGGGATTACAAAAATTATATGACGAATATAAGAATAAGGATTTTGTAGTTTTAGGTTTCCCTTGTAATCAATTTAAAAATCAAGATTCTGGAACAAACGAAGAAATTAAAACATTTTGTAGTATGAATTATGGAGTAACTTTCCCTATGTTTGAAAAAATAGAAGTTAACGGAAAAGACACTCACCCATTATATAAGTTTTTAAAAGCAAAAAAATCTGGTCTTTTGGGAAATAAAATAAAATGGAATTTCACAAAATTTCTTGTAGATAAAAATGGAAATGTCGTTTCAAGATTTGCTCCGCAAACTGAACCAAAAGATATTGAAAAACATATATTAGAACTGTTAAAATAATTTAAAAAATGCATTGTCAAATAGACAATGCATTTTTAAATTTCTTTTCTATTTAATACAAATATAGATGTAAAAATCATCAAAATTGTAAGTAATATTGTAGTTAAAATCGAATATCTATAATCTGCAAATGATATACTTCCCTTAATTAAATTAATATTATCTGAAAATAGAAAAATTGGTAAAAACTTAGCTATTTTATCATACATTCCAATTAAAAATTGTAATGCAACTGTTATAACTAAAGTTGATAAAGCACCTACAGTATTTCTAAACACAAAACCTGCAAAACATTCCAAGATTATTAAAAATATTCCAAATATCCAAATTGGGATTGAAGCCTTTATTGCAAGTAATATCTCAACATTTTCTTTAAATATATATGTTGTATATATGTTAAAGATTAAACAGTAAATAATGAAAGATACTGTCCATAGTAAAGAAGCAAAAATCATTTTAGAAATTACTATCTGGAATCTAGGTAATCCCTTTGCAACTAAATTTACTAATGTTTTTTTAGAAAACTCATTTACTATATAATTACTGAAAATTATAGCTATAAATATAAAGCCCAGTTGAGTTATATTTTTAAAAAACTGTGCCCACGAATCTATAAATGTAGGCTCTTGAAGTCCTTTAGCTAGTTCTTCTCCTAAAAATGATTTTAAAATTTCAGGAGATATTTTTGCTGTAACAGGACCTAGAATACCAAGAAATAAAAATATAAAAGACATTATAAATAATTTTTTATTTCTAACACTTTCAAGATATTCTTTCTTTAACAATGCTATAAATACTTTCATTTTATCACCTCTATAAATAAATCTTCTAATGAAGGCTTAATTATATTGTAGCTACCAATAAGCAAATTATTATCCAAAACAGTTTTAAATATTCTATTTTCGATATATTTCAAGTTTTCAAAAGAAGAAAATATCACAGAGCAATCATTTAATTCTACTTTAATATTATTAGTTTCAAATTTACTTAGAAACAAATCTCTATCTTCAATATTAAAGAATTCTACAGAAATTTTATCTTTAAATCCCATATTTTTAATATCAGATATATTTCCATTTAAACAATTAACACCTTCATTTAATATCAAAAACTCATCACAAACTCTTTCAACATCTTGTAGGATATGAGTTGAGAATAAGACCGTTGTATGCTCCTTAATCTTTAATAGTATATCCAAAATTTCTTTTCTACCGATTGGATCTAAAGCAGAAGTTGGTTCGTCGCAGATTAGTAATTTAGGCTTATTGAATAATGCTTGAGCAATTCCAAGACGTTGTTTCATACCTCTTGAAAATTTTCCAATCCTTTTATTTTCCTCTTTTAAGCCAACTAAATTTAACATTTCTTCAGTTCTTTCTTTAATTTCTGATTTTGATAATCCCGTGATTTCTCCACATAAATTAAGGTATTCTTTTGAAGTCATATAATCATAGAATTCCGGAACATCAGGCAAATATCCAATAAATCTATTAGTTTTCGTATTTCCAAAATGGACTTTTTCATCAAAAACTAAAATCTCCCCACAATCAGCTTTTAAAAAGCCTAAAATGATTTTCATAGTGGTTGTCTTTCCAGCACCATTTTTCCCTAGAAATCCAAAAATCTGCTTTTCTTTTATACTAAAAGTCAAATCTTTGATAACATCATTTCCATTAAAAGTTTTTCTTAAACTATTTACAGTTAAAATATTCATTATTCTTCACTTCCAAATACAAAATATGAAATAGGTCCAATAGTTTGAATAAGAATTATCACACAAATCCATATCAATCTGTTTCCACATCTATAATTTTGATGTTTTAAACAATGTCTTAGTGCAACTACTAATAATGTTATATTTATAATAATAATTGGCAATAAAATTAAAAAATGTTCTCTTAAAAAGTCCATAATCTCCTCCTATTTATCCACAAAATTTTTCAATTTTTCATAAAGCTCTTCAGTTTCTTCATTAGTTCTCATATTAATATAAACTGTTTTTTCATTTTTTCTGCTTATCTTTATGACCTTATCTGTTTTGTTGAAAACATAAAGCCTAACATTTCCTTCTCCCTCTAAAGAGAAATTACCATAAGCTTTTTCTTTGGTAGCTCCACCATTCATCCTAATAGCTCTTTTATTAGGAAATTTATTAAGCAATTCTAAATTTTCAATATCGCTAGATTTTATATTATCTTTATAAAGTATTGTTGAAATTTTTACAGTATCTGAAATCTCAACTTTCCAATCTTTTTCAAAAGTTAAAGCCAATGCAATTATAATAACAAATGCTACAAGTGTATTCGAGAAGGCAAATAAAATTTTTCCTTTTTTGTTTCCACGATTAATAACGGTATTACCTGAATTCATCGGATCAGGTACTAAAAATCTTGGGTCATTCGGATTTTTATAACCAAAAATATCGTAGTATTCGTCTTGATCCTCAACAAATTTATCATCTTCAATATTACTACTTATTTCCATATCAATTTTATTAACAGTAGATATAATATAAAAGATAAAAAATGTAATCAGTATTATACTTGCTCCAAAAGGAAGAAAAGAGTATTTATCCATTTTTTGTAAAAATACTAAAACTAAAAACAAAACAGAATAAAAATTTACTAAAGTAAAAATTTTATTTTGAAGTTTTATAATTTTAATTTTATTTATATATAAATTCTTTTCTTTATTATCGCTTATTACTGATATTTTAGACCTTCTCCAGAAAAGTCCCATAAATATCATTGCTATTAAAGTCGTTGACAAGCATATAAACAAAATTAACTCCATATCAGAAAAAGTTCCAAAAATAGAAAATCCTCCAATAAAAACTACCAAAGGAATTAACCAAACGAAAATTGGAAGTTTTTGTTTATCTATTTCCTTTGTAATTGTGAAATCCACATATTTCCTAGTAAAACTTGCAAAATTCTTTTCCTTTTTTAACTTTCTCATTTGTTTTATATATTTATTTGACAAAAATCTTAGAGAAATCAAATAAGCAAAGATTATTCCGATAAAAAATAGAATTTCTATATCAGTTTTGGTAAGTAGTGGTAAAAATGAAATTATAAAAAACATTAAATGAAGTAAATTAAAACTCTTTAAAGCTTTTTTACTAATCTCTTTAACTTCCTCACTATCTACCTCATTTATAGGAATTGTAGTAAGCAAAATTTTTCCATTATTGTAAGAAAATCCTTTCTTTTGTGAAAAATAACTTATAGCAAAAACCATCCATAGACATCCAATTAAAATTAAATCATAAGCCATATTAAAAACTCCTTTCTATAAGATCTAGTAAGAACTCTTTTCCAAGATTTCTCATTTTAACTTCATTAATTAAATTTTGTAAATTCTCTTTTATGTTTTCAATATTTTTTTCCGTGCATCTAACATATACAATCGAGCCTACACGTCTGTCAATCTCTATTACATTTTCACTTTTTAAAATTCCATAAGCCTTATTCACAGTCATAGGATTTATTCCAAAATCTTTTGCAAGTTGTCTAACAGAAGGTAATTCATCTCCATTTTTTAAATTTCCCTCTGCAATTTCTTTGATAATTCCATTGCAAATCTGAGTGTAAATTGGAACTTCCGACAAAGTATCAATAAAAAACATTTCTCTCATCTCCTTGTATTATATATTATAATACAGATAATACAAAAAGTCAACAAAAAAAGTTTAGTATTTAAGAAAAAATTATTTTATCTTAAAAGCTAAACTTTATTAATTGTTAATTTAAAACTACTCCTTCTTTATTTTTCTTTGATTTCCAAAGATATAATGCCAAACAACAAACTGTCATCAAAACAGATGATAAGATTGTTCCCTCTAGTCCAAATGTTGGATTATAAGCAAAACTTCCTTTTACTGAACCTCCAATTTTAAAAATTGAATATGGAACATTATTTCCACTATTTGGTAATCCAAGTAATATGCTTTGAGTAAAATTCCACATTGTATGCAATCCCATTGCCATCCATAAACTGTCAAAATAATATATAATCATGGATGCGAAAACTCCAAAAATAAATATACAGTAAAATGGCAAAATAGACATTCCATTATTGAACAAATGTAAAGCTGCAAAGAATAATGAATTGAATATGATAACAAAAGCTGGACAATTAGTAGATTTTAATAATCTTTGATACATAAAGCCTCTGCATAAAAGCTCTTCCGCTGAAGATTGAACAAAAACGGCAAATAGCAAGCCAATTGCAGGAAATATTTCAAACAGACTAAATCGTAAAGGAAAATCTCCATTTATCATAGCAATTAAAGCGCAAAATCCATTTAACACAAAGCCTAATAATAATCCTAAAAATAAATATGCTATAGTATTTCCTTTAGTCTTAGTTGTTATTTTATCGATTATATAATGATTATTTTTAAAAACTAATAGTACAAAAAGAACTCCAAACCATATATAAATGGATAGAATATACATAATAAATGTATAACTAAATTCATTAGCTTTGAACAATCCAGATGTAAATAATAGTCTAAGTAATCTAGGTGTAATCCATCCTCCAACAATTTGAGTAATATATATAATTGCATAACTTATTATACAAATCCATAAAACATTATCATACCACTTTTTTTCCTGTATATTTTCCATTGCTTTTTTAACTCCTCCTATAAATTATACTATTATACTAAAAAAGTATAACAAATGCCTGAAACTGTATTGAAAAATGCATGCATTCCCCAACCTATTAATATTGAGCCTCCAGCTTTTTTTTCATTTATATAACCAATTATCCAACCAATCATTCCAGTAAATAAAGTTATTACAATACTTTTTAAAATTCCAACAGCAGAGAAAAACAAAATTCCATGAATACAACCAAATAATAGTGCTTGGATTAGATTCCCTATTGTAAATCCAAATTTATTTCCAATTCTTTTTAAAAGAAAACCTCTAAATAATATTTCTTCAGGAAAAGAAGTATTAAAAAATGCATAAACTAATATTGAAGGCAAAGCCTTAATTCCTAATCCTGTATACTCAGAATATGCAACATTCACATTTTTAAGTATATAGAAGATAAAAACTGAGAAAATTGAAACTAAAACTATTACCATAAGAATCCATGCAAAAAGTTTATTTTCTTTTAAATTTTTTACTTTTTTTAATCCAATCCATTCAAAAAAACTCATCTTTTTTCTTGAAGTAACTAACCACCATAAAAATGGTATTAATGAAAATACAATAATTTGAATAATACTGTTAGTCAATTTTTTTATTAGCAAATCCATAACTAAATCTCCCTTCTATTTATTCTTACACTATAATATATAATATAATTAAAGTAAAAAGTCAACAGTCAAATATTAGTAATTTTGATTATATAAAAAGAAAATTGCTCAATAAGACCTAAAAGCGTAATTCATTAATAAAAGAGCTCTAGGAAATCTCATACTTTTGCTTTAGCAAAAGTAAATGTATCAAAAATACATCAAAAATATTTTAGAATTTCTTTCAGAAATACTATTGCTTATAAACAAGCAATAGTTGCGATCTTCAGAATAATTGTATCTAAAGATGCAATTACTCCCGTCAGACCTACTGTTTGTTGTTTAAGAATAAACAACAAAAGTTAGGGCTAGATTGACTATGCTCAAGATGACGGATAAGGAAGTTCCTTTGTTAGATAGCTTACCGTTACTAGCAAATCAGCTTGCGATTTATTTTTAAAAATTATAATAAACAAAAAAAGTTTAGTAACTAAAACTGAAAAAATCAGCCTTAATCACTAAACTAAATTCATTTCTAATTACTCTTATAAATTATAACTGGAGTATTTATTTCAACATTATCGTAAATTTGTTTTACTTTTTCTAGAGGAGTATTTATACAACCATAACTTCCTGATGTCTTATATATTTCTCCTCCGAATTTTCCGTTTCTCCAAGTAGCATCGTGAATTCCTACACCTTTCCAATTTATTGGCATCCAGTAATCAACATGTGCAACATAATCATATCCTTGTGGAGAAAGACCTTTAAGATTTCTGTCTTTTTCTCTACTCCAAACTTTCATTACACCTACAGGTGTTTCAACGTTTTTGCTTACATCCCCAGTAACTATATCAGTATCTAAAAGAAGTTTTCCTTCTTTGTAAAACCACATATGTTGTCTAGTAAGGTCAATTTCAATGTAAGTTTTACCTATATCATCCTCTTTATCATAATATAATCCTTGGTGCAAGAAAACTGGATCAATTGTATCAGATTCAAATTTTAATAGTTTTTCAACTAAAACATCTTTAGTCTTATTAACATCAATTTGCCAACCATATATTCCATCTTTTCCAGGAATCACAACTTCTCCTTTCCCAGTTGTTTGGAATTTTCTATCCATTCCAAAAGTATCATATTTAATTGCAAGTCTTCTTACATAATCTCTTGCCTTTTGTTCATCAGGTTTCAATTCTCCATCGACAAAAGTAAAAATATTTGCTAAAATTTCACCATCTAATACTTCTTTATTTGAACCGATATTTATTTCATATTTTAACTTTGAAATTTTTTCATATTTTGAAAGAGCATCTTGTAAAGATTTATCATCTTTTTTAAGTTTTGGTTGTTCAGAAATAGTATTCATATCAATACTTTCTTTTCTCTCGGAGAGAGCAAGTAAAATAGCTTCTTTCAATTTTTCTTTTGTTGTATAAGTTCCCATAACTTCATCTTGAATACTATACTTGCCATCCTTATATACTATCTTAGCATCTTCTGGATGTTTCATACCCTTTAAAATTAAAGTATTTTGTAAAAATTCTTCAAACTTATCATTATCATAACTTATATTTACTTCCAATTTAAAATCTCGACTTGTGAAAAATGCCATAGGCCAAGTGAATTGATTTTGTAAAATTTTCTTATCCGCTAAATATTCTTCCTTATAATTTATCTTTTCAGGTTTAAAAAAATCACTCTTTCCATCAGAACGATTTAACTTAATAGAAACATCTGTCCAGTCTTTATTAAAAACATCATCAATCATTACATAACTTACATCATTACCATTTATTTTAGTGTTAGGCAGAGCAATAAAAGAAAATATTATAACACCTAATAAATAAATTGATAAAATTAACGCTCCGACAAATATACATATCTTTTTAGCTAATTTTTTTCCTGAATTTACTTTTTTGGTATCTTCCATCAAAAAATACACCTCCATTTTTACGAAAATATCTAATTAATAATCTATTATATACCATAAAACTTGTTATTATAATCATTTCAAATAATTGGATTAATATATCAAAAGAATTATTAGTCAATATTATCTTCTAATTTTATCATATTTAATTTTAAAAGTAAAATCATTAAAAAACTTGTATTTCCTTAGTTAAAAGTTTATAATATATTTAGTAAGGAGGAAGATAAATGCTTAACATTTTTTTAATTTCCGACTCTACGGGAGAAACAGCGGAGCAACTTGCACGTGCCGCTCTTGCTCAGTTTAACAACATTGAGTATTCTCTTGAAAGATTTTCTCATATAAGAGAATTTTCGGATCTTTCTGAGATACTAAACAAATGTAAAGAAACTGAGAATTCTATTTTATTTTATTCTTTGGTTGACGCTCCACTTTTGGATTATGTTAAAAAGTTTTCAGAATTACATTCTATAACAAATGTAGATTTACTTTCTGCGTCCATTTTAGCAATCCAAAGAGTGAGTAACATCGCTCCAGGAAATAATCCGGGTGCTCTTAGAAAACTTAACGAAGAATATTTTAAAAGAATTGACTCTATTGAATTTGCAGTTCGTTATGACGATGGAAAAGACCCAAGAGGAGTTTTAATTGCAGATCTTGTAATAATTGGAATTTCTCGTACATCCAAAACACCGTTGTCAATGTATCTTGCAAATAAAAATATTAGAGTTGCAAATATTCCTCTGGTACCAGAAACACCTGTACCTGAAGAATTATTCCAAGTTTCGCCTAAAAAAGTTATAGGTCTAACTAATACACCCGAAAAGTTGGAAAGCATAAGAAAGGAAAGACTGAAATCTTTAGGTCTCCCTGATAATAGTATTTATTCAAATTCAAATAGAATACTTGAAGAACTTGAATATTCTAGCCGAATAATGAAAAAAATAGGCTGTCCTGTAATAGATGTATCAGCAAAAGCTATCGAAGAAACAGCTGACATTATCTTAAAACATCTATTAAAAATTAATAAGTAATTGGAGGAAAAAAATGAGCAAATTTGTTTACAATTTTGATGAAGGCAATAAAGATATGAGAGCTTTATTGGGCGGTAAAGGTGCCAACCTTGCCGAAATGACTAACATTGGACTAAATGTTCCTTTTGGTTTTACTATTACTACAGAAGCTTGTAATAATTTTTACAAAAATGATGAAAAAATTTCTGAAAGTCTAATTGAAGAAATTAAAACTCATATTAAAGACTGTGAAAGCAAGCTACAAAAAAGTTTTTCAAGTACAGAAAATCCTCTATTATTTTCTGTAAGAAGTGGTGCCGTTATATCAATGCCTGGTATGATGGATACTATTCTTAACTTAGGTCTTAACGATAAATCAGTAATCGGTCTAGCAAACTCTACAAATAATGAAAGATTTGCATTTGATAGTTACAGAAGATTTATCCAAATGTTCAGCGACGTTGCTATGGAAATTCCAAAAATTTACTTTGAAAATGAACTTGACAGAATCAAGGAAGAAAAAAATGTAAAAATGGATACTGAATTAACTGCTGAAGATTTAAAAATTCTAGTTGAAAAATTTAAGAAAATTTTTAAACAAGAAACAGGCAAAGAATTTCCACAAGACCCAATTGAACAATTAATCATAGCTATTAAAGCAGTTTTCAAATCTTGGATGAATCCTAGAGCTATCGTTTATAGAAAATTAAACGGTATTGACGATTCACTAGGAACTGCTGTAAATGTTCAAGCAATGGTATTTGGTAATATGGGTAACACAAGTGGTACTGGTGTAGCTTTCTCTCGTAATCCAAGTACTGGAGAAAATAAATTATTCGGAGAATTTTTAATGAATGCACAAGGTGAAGACGTTGTTGCAGGTATCAGAACTCCTGAATCAATTGAAAAGCTAAAAGAAATTATGCCAGAAGTTTATGATGAATTCTTAAGAATTGCAAAAACTTTAGAAAAACATTACAAAGATATGCAAGACTTGGAATTTACTATTGAAAAAGGTAAATTATACTTATTACAAACAAGAAATGGAAAAAGAACTACAGATGCTGCAATCAATGTAGCAGTAGATTTAGTTAACGAAGGATTAATTTCAAAAGAAGAAGCTATTTTAAGAGTTGAACCAAAGAGTTTAGACCAACTTCTTCACCCTATCTTCAATGCTGAAATGATGAAAAATACTCCTATCTTGGCAAGAGGACTAGCTGCTTCTCCAGGAGCTGCAAGTGGTAAAGTTTATTTTCACTCAAGAGATATAGTTGATGCAGTTAAATCAGGAGAAAAAGTAATCTTAGTTCGTCAAGAAACTTCTCCGGAAGACATCGAAGGAATGGTTGAAGCTGAAGGTATCTTAACTGCAAGAGGTGGTATGACTTCTCACGCAGCAGTAGTTGCAAGAGGTATGGGTAAATGTTGTATCGCTGGAGCAAGTGAAATCAAGGTTGATGAAATCGAAAGAGTTATAAAAACTCAAAACGAAGTTATCAAAGAAGGAGATGTAATTTCTCTTGATGGAACAACAGGAATTATTTACAAAGGCGAAATTGAAAAATTAAATCCACAATTAACTGGAAACTTTAAAATCTTTATGGATTGGGTAAATGAAATTAAAGTTTTAGGAGTTAGAGCAAATGCAGATAACCCTAGAGATGCAAAACAAGCTGTTGAATTTGGAGCTGAAGGAATTGGACTTTGTAGAACTGAACATATGTTCTTTGACAAAGATAGAATCCCTGTTGTAAGACAAATGATTCTTTCAGAAAATACTGAACAAAGAGTTGAAGCATTAGAAAAAATTAGACCAATGCAAGAAAAAGATTTCTATGATATCTACTCTGTATTAAAAGAAAAATCAGTAACAATAAGATTACTTGATCCACCTCTACATGAATTCTTACCTTATGAAAACGAAGATATTAAAAACTTGGCAAAAGAAATGAATATCGACGAGTCTCATCTAAGAGATGTAATTACAGATTTGGAAGAAGTAAATCCAATGCTTGGACACAGAGGTTGTCGTCTTGCAGTTACTTATCCTGAAATATATAGAATGCAAGCAAAAGCTATAATAAATGCTGCAGTAAAAGCACAAAAAGATTTAAATATATCAATTACTCCTGAAATAATGATTCCATTAGTTGGAGAACTTGAAGAATTAAAATATGTAAAAAGAGAAATCGTTGAAGAAATCGAAATGACTTTAAAAGAATTGAATGAAAACATTAAGTACAAAATTGGAACAATGATTGAAATTCCTAGAGCTGCCCTACTTGCTGATGAAATCGCAACAGAAGCTGAATTCTTTAGTTATGGTACAAATGACTTAACACAAATGACATTCGGTTTTTCAAGAGATGATGCCGGAAAATTCTTAAACGAATATGAAAACAAAAAAATATTCGACTTTAATCCTTTTGCAAAATTGGATCAAAAAGGTGTTGGTAAATTAGTAAAAATGTCTTTCAAGCTTGGAAGAGAAACAAACCCTCATCTTCATGTAGGAATTTGTGGTGAACATGGTGGCGATCCTGATACAATTGAATTCTTAAATTCTGTAGGAATCGACTATGTATCATGTTCTCCTTTCAGAGTGCCAATCGCAAGACTTGCAGCAGCACAAGCAAAAATTAAACAAAGTAAATAAACTTTAACTAGAAGAAATATAAAAAATAATGGATAGCGAAATGCTATCCATTTTAATTTATAACAAAATTTTTACTTTTTATTTTTTCTTCTTAACTTTAGGGAAAGGTAACTCATCATACATTGTATCAAATAATCCTTTTAGGTACATTTTATCTTCCACATCATCAACCAATAGCATTTCTTTTGCTCCCTCATAAGGCAATTGAAATTGTACGTCAGAAACATAGTCAATAGCTTTCTTTGTAGCTTTTACTAAAAATCTGTCATCATATATTCCGCCAATAACTTTCTCTTTATAATAGATAATATATTCTCCCATCATCGCCCTATAATTTATATCTTCAAGTTCAGATAACTGTTCCAAGATATATTCTAAATATTCTTTACTTGATGCCATAATAACCTCCTAAAAAATGCTTTTTACTACCTAAATACTAACATTATCTACTGAAAAAATCAAATCTTTTGTTTTGTAAATTCAAAAAAAGTCGAGGTTTCCCCGACTTTTATGCTAATTTTGTATATTCTATTGCTATTTTACTTGCAAGTTTTGCGTTATTGAATACTAATCTGATGTTAGCTTCTAAGCTCTTTCCTTGTGTAAGTTTTTGAACTTTGTCAAGTAAGAATGGTGTTGTGTCTTTTCCTTTTATTCCATTTTTGTCTGCTTCTTTTAAAGCATCTAAAATTGTCTTGTCAATTAATTTTCTATCCATTGAAAATTCTTCCGGAATAGGATTTGCAATTACAACTCCACCATTTAGTTCTAAATCCCATTTAGCTTTTAAAACTCTTGCTATTTCTTCTTCTGAATTTATTTTACTAACTTTAAAATCACTTTCTCTTGTATAAAATGCCGGTAATATATTTGTTTGGTATCCATAAACAGGAACTCCCTTTGTTTCTAAATATTCTAAAGTAAGTCCCATATCTAAAATTGATTTACAACCTGCACAAATAACAGCTACATTTGTATTTCCTAATTCTTCAAGGTCTGCTGAAATGTCCATAGTAGTTTCCGCTCCTCTATGAACTCCACCGATTCCACCTGTTGCAAAAACTTTAACTCCTGCCATTTCTGCACAAATCATTGTTGCAGCAACAGTTGTAGCACCATTTAATTTATTAGCAAAAACATAAGCTAAATCTCTTCTTGAAGTTTTTGTTACACTAAGTCCCGCTTTTCCGATAACTTCAATTTCTTCTTTTGTTAGCCCAACTTTAATTTCTCCGTTTATAATAGCTATTGTAGCAGGAATCGCTCCATTTTCTCTAACAACTTTTTCAACTTCAAGAGCCGTTTCAACATTTTTAGGATAAGGCATACCATGTGATATTATTGTTGATTCCAAAGCTACAACAGGTTTATTTTCTTTAATTGCATTTTTTACTTCTTCACTAACTGTTAAATATTTTTCTAATTTCATAACTTCCTCCAAAATTTAATAGATTTTTTTCACTTATATTTTTACTTACTGTATCCATAGATTGTGCAGTTATGAAACCTGCGATATTTCCAAGTTTTGCACATTCTAAAATATCATTTTCGTTAACAACACCATAGATTATTCCGCTCATAGCTGCATCGCCACAACCTGAAGTGTTTTCAATCTTTGGTTTTTCATTTATCCTTACAATTCCGTTCTCATTTTTATCGGCATATAAAATTCCCTTTTCGCCCATCGAAATAAAAACTTTTTGAACACCTTTTTCTAAAAATACATTCACAATCTTTTCTAAATCACTTTCATTTTCATAAGGAATATCAGTCAATTCTTCTGCTTCATAAATATTCGGCTTTATAAGGTAAATATATTTCAATAACTTCTTTATTTTTAAAGCTTTTTTTCTTGAAACACAATCTACAATTATCTTTGAATTAGGGCAATTTTTACAGATGTATTCAAGAACATCTTCCCTTAAATTTGTATCCATAACTATATATTTATAACTCTTAATCAAATCAATAAGTTTAGAGATAAATTCAATATTGATTTCATCCAAAACTTCCATTGAAGAAATGGCAGTAAATAAATCATTATTTTCATCCAAAATAGAAATATAATTTGACATACCTCTATTAGTTAAAAATTTACTATTTGAAAAATCCAGTCCGATTTTCTTCAAATAATCTTTGATTTCTCTTGAATAGACATCATCACCAAATACAGAAATAAATTTATTATCTATTCCCATTTTAAGTAAATTTTCAGCGATATTTTTTGCAACCCCTCCAAAAGAATATTCCAAAGTTCCTGGATTGGAATCTTTCATATTAATTTTTTCAAAACTTTTTGCAATAAAATCAATATTACATCCACCAATAACACAAACTTCTTTTGATAAATTCGTGTTAATCACATAAGCTCTTCCGACCAAATATCCTTTTTTAATCAAATTTGAAATATGAACTGCAACTGATGATCTCTTTATATTAAGTAAATCAGCCAGTTCATTTTGAGAAATATAAGGATTTTCTTTTATTATATCTAAAAGTTCTTGTTCTCTTTTTGTCATAGTACCTCCTTAAGCAATAGTTTATTATATTATATCAAATGTTTATATAAAAATCAATATTTTAAATAAAAAAAATTCTATATGTATCTTCGATACATTTACTTTTGTAAAGCAAAAGTGTGAGATCTCTTAATTATAAATAAACTTTAACATTAAAATCAAATTATTGAAAAATTGTATTATAATACTGCTCATTTATTTACTTGTTAACTATTAAATCTAATAGTTAAGTCTTTTTTTTTCATTAATTTTAATAAGAACCTCAGCACCACTGAGAACCTTGTTGCTTCGCAATAAAAAAAGTCCTTTAAATAAAGGACTTTAGTTTAATTCAAAAAATTAAATTTTAAACAGCTTAGAATTTTTTCTTTTTTCTTCTTGCTGCCTCTGATTTTTTCTTTCTCTTTACACTTGGCTTTTCGTAATGTTCTCTTTTTCTATATTCTGAAAGCACTCCAGCACGTGCACATTGTCTTTTAAATCTTTTCAACGCATTATCTAAAGATTCGTTTTCGCCAACTCTGATCTCTGCCATGATATCCCCCCTCTCTTATATAGACAAACTGTCTTGAGAAATAATCATTCATATTATACAACAAAATTGATATAAATTCAAGTAAATTCACTATATTTTTTAGTATAATTAATAAAATTTATAAATTTTTATAATATATTTAATTTTAGCCTGGTGGCCAATTTAAACTACGCCCTGCAAGAACGTGAAAATGTAAGTGTTTAACGGTTTGCCCACCATCATCATTACAATTATTAACTATTCTATAACCTGATTCATCAAATCCCATTTCCTTAGCAAGTTCAGAAATTTTTAGAAATATTTTCCCAATTACTTCTGCATTTTCCTTATCTACAAAATTACAGGATTCAATATGTTTTTTAGGGATTACTAAAAAATGAATAGGAGCTTGAGGTGATAAATCGTTAAATGCAACTATATCATCATCTTCATAAATTTTATTAGACGGAATTTCTCCATTAACAATTTTGCAAAATATACAGTCCATTATCTCACCTCCATATAGTAAATGTATCAAAATCAAAATAGATGAGCTCTATTTTAATTATTGTCTATTATACCATATACAACCTCTATTTTCAAGAAAAAACACGATTACAATAGTATATTATTGCATATCGTGTTGTTGCGTTTTTTTTGCTTAATTAAATAATTTATTTTTTACAAAATATCAACTTGACACATTTTCATAGCTTCTAATGCTGTATTATGACTTTGTGGAGTAACTCCCGCACAACATTTACTATCTACAATTAATTCAACTTCAGGTAAAAATCCTTTAATCATTAAAGTATTTACAATCACACAAATATCTGTGCAAATCCCAACAAATTCTATACTTTCAATTTTCTCTTTTTCGTTTATGCTTTTTAAATACTCAACCAAGTCGCTAGAGCCAAAACCTGCTTTTTCAAAAATTTTACAGTTTTCTTTATAGATACCTTCTCTGATTTTCCAAGCGTCAGTTCCTTTAATACAATGTTTTATAGGAAGTTTTCTTCCCTCTTGTGTATTTAAGTAATTATCATCGTGAGTATCCATTGTATAAATAATTTCTCCGTCAAAGTTTTTAATTTTTTCCTTTAATTTAGGAATCATATTTATAGCCTCTTGAGTTCCCAACTTACCATCAACAAAATCATTTTGAACATCAATAACAACTAATATTTTCATAACCAGCCTCCAAAAGTTTTTTATAAAAAAATCTAAATATTTTAACCAAATAAATTATATACATTATTTAATCTTTTGTCAAATTATAAAATTCTTAAGCTTTTATTTCTTTTTCTTTAAATCAATCTCAAAATCACAATTTTCATCGGAACATTTTAGAGCATGTTTAAATCTGTTTTTAACTTCAACTAAGAATTTTCCACATTTTTCACATTTTTTATCAGCTATCGGTTTATCCCAAATTGCATAGTCACATTCAGGATAATTTTCACAACCGTAAAACACTTTTCTCTTTTTGGATATTTTTTCTATTATTCTTCCACCACATTTAGGACATTTTACCCCTGTATCCTTAACTTCCTTTTTTATATAATTACAATCAGGAAATCCGCTACAACCAATAAATCTACCAAATTTTGTCTTTTTGACAACTAAATTTTTACCACATTGTGGACATTTTTCATCAAGGACTTCATCTTTTATTTTATAATCTTCTGAATCTCCTTCAGACTTTTTCAAAAATGTTTCAAATACAGCATAGAAGTCTGAGATAACTTTTTTCCAATCCTTTTTGTTTTCAGCTATTTCATCAAGTTTTTCTTCCATTTCCATAGTGAATTTTTCATTTATAATTGTTTCAAAGTTGGAAACTAAAAACTTATTTACATTTTTTCCTAAATCTGTTGGAATTATTTTTTTATTCTCAATTAGAATATAAAATCTGCTTGTCAAACTATTTATAATACTTGCATAGGTGCTTGGTCTTCCAATTCCATTTTCTTCAAGTTTTTTAACTAAACTCGCCTCTGTAAAATTTGCAACCGGTTTTGTAAAATGTTGACTTTTTTCTATTTTTTCTGCATTTATTACATCTTTTACTTCTAATTTAGGCAATGGTTCATCTTTAATATCACTTGAAGTATATATTTTTGAAAATCCGTCAAATAAAGTGTATCTTCCATTTAATTTATAGATACAATTATTAGAATTTAAAACTATTTGTGTACTTTCATAACTTTCTGCCTTCATTTGAGAAGCGACTGTTCTTTCCCAAATCAATTTATATAGTTTATATTGATTTGCAGTTAAATAGCTTTTTATTTTTTCAGGACTTCTAAAAATACTACTTGGTCTAACCCCCTCATGAGCATCTTGTGAATTCTTTTTCTTTAAATTGTATTCATTACCTTTGCTTGCATAATTTTTTCCATAATTTTCAGTAATGTACTCAATTGCCTCTGCAACTATTTCTGATGAAATTCTAGTTGAGTCAGTTCTCATATATGAAATCAAACCGACTGATCCTTCTTTACCTACATTTATCCCTTCATAAAGTTGTTGTGCAATACTCATAGTCATTGAGCTTGAAAAACCTAATTTTCTTCCCGCTTCTTGTTGTAAAGTACTTGTAGTAAAAGGTGGTTGAGGTTTTCTCTCTTTTTTTACCTTTTTTACATCTTCCACGATAAAATTGTCTTTATCTGTTTTTTCTACAACCTTTAAAGCATCTTTTTCATTTTTTATTTCTTTTTTTACTATTTTTTTATTTTCATATTCTCCATAATATAGTGATTTAAACTCTATATTTTGGACATTATGTATCCCTTCAATCTTCCAAAATTCTTCCGGAACAAAATTATCTATCTCTTCTTGACGTTCACAGATAATTTTTAAAGTTGCAGATTGAACACGACCTGCAGAAAGCCCACTCTTTATTTTTTTCCAAAGAATCGGAGATAGTTTATATCCTACAAGTCTGTCTAAAACTCTTCTGGCTTGTTGAGAATTTACTAAATTCATATCTATTTTTCTTGAATTTTTTATAGATTCTTTGATACTCTTTTTAGTAATTTCATGAAATTCTATTCTGTTATTTGCATTAATATCAAGACCTAAAAGGTAGGCAATATGCCAAGAAATTGCTTCCCCTTCTCTGTCGGGGTCGGTCGCAAGATATATGTTTTCAGAATTTTTATAAAGCTCTTTTAATTCTTTAATCTTGGATGCCTTTCCTCTTACATTTATATATTCAGGTTCAAAATTATTTTCTATGTCTATCCCCATTTTGCTTTTAGGTAAATCTCTTATATGTCCAACACTTGCTACAACCTTGTAATTACTTCCAAGCATTTTGCTAACTGTTTTAGCTTTTGTTGGAGATTCTACTATAACTAAATTTTTATACAAAACTAACTCCTTATATAATCTTACTCATTGAAATATGTTCTATTCCAACTTCAACAAAAATATCATCATTATCTTTAGTATAACCTAACATTTCATAAAATGTCATTGCATGATATTGCGCCGAAAATCTAATTATCTTTTTTTCATTTTCTTTTTTAAATTTTTTTACAGTTTCTTCCATACTTATAAATAAAAACTTTCCTACTCCCTTTCCTCTGCAAGATTTCTTTACACAGGCTCTTCCAAAATAGACAATGTCTTTATTTATATTCATAATCCTTGCAGTAGCAAGAAGCTCATCTTCTTCAAAAACTCCAACATGAATTGTATCTTCTAAACTATCTCTATCATCAACTTCATATTCAAGTGGAACTTTTTGTTCATCTACGAAAACTTCCTCTCGCAAAGCGAATGCCTTTTCCATTTCTTCGCTTTTTAATATTCTATATTCCATAAAAACATCTCCGTATAATCTATAAACTCTCTATATGTTATATAATTTAATTAATTTTGTCAATATATTTTTATAATTTCACAATTAAAAAAGTGTCAATTTTAAAAAATTGACACAAAAATTTAATTTTATTCTATTATATATGCACTTACAATTTCTCCATAATAAGCTGTATGATAATCCCTATTTGCTCCATAAAATTCTCCTGACACATTTTCAGGATAATTTTTTTCCTTTATTTCTTTTGGTATTGCATTTTCATCCTGTTTTTGTTTATAAATAACCTTACATTCCAAAGTTAAAGGCAATTCTTTAATAGCTGGAACATCTACAATTTCAGATTCAACTAAAGTTAAATTCAAATCTTTAATTTTATCAGTATCTCTTCCTGACTTTGTACCACAAACTCCAATAATATTTTTATCAAAATCATTTAAAAAGATATTTACAGTAAATTCTCCACTTTCATCAAGTATTTTCTTTGTAAAACGACTTTCTCTAACAAATGCTGTAAAAATTGGTCTATTCCATTCTATTCCCAAAGTTCCCCAAGAAATTGACATTGTATTTATCTTTTCTTTTGACTTTGTAGTAAGCAAGACACCTTTTTCAACTGCCAACATTATTTCTTTTGCATAATCAAAAACATTAATTTTTCTTTTCATAATTTTCTCCTAAATTGCAATTGGAATATCTTTTATTTGTTCTCCACATTTATAATTTTCTATTATAACATCATCTGATGTAAAATCGTAAAAGTTTTTAACATCAGGATTTAAAGTAACCTTTGGCGCAGGAAATTTTTCCCTAGTAATAAGTTCTTTTATAATCGGAACATGTCTATCATAGATATGAGCATCAGCTATTACATGAACAAGCTCTCCAACTTCCAAATTACATTCTCTAGCAAGCATATGAATCAAAATTGCGTATTGACAAACATTCCAATTATTTGCTGCCAAAATATCTTGACTCCTTTGATTTAAAATAGCATTCAGCTTATTACCTGTAACATTAAAAGTCATACTATATGCACAAGGATATAAATTCATTTCAGATAAATCTTCATGAACATAAATATTTGTAATTATTCTTCTACTATAAGGATTATTTTTCAAGTCGTAAATAACTCTATCAACTTGATCAAACATTCCTTCCTTATATTTATGTTTAACTCCAAGCTGATAACCATAAGCCTTTCCAATACTTCCGTTTTCGTCGGCCCACTCATCCCAAACATGACTCTTTAAATCCTTAATATTATTGGACTTCCTTTGCCATATCCAAAGCATTTCGTCAGTACATAATTTTATAGCTGTTTTTCTAAGTGTAAGTGCAGGAAATTCTTCCGCTAAATTGTATCTATTTACAACTCCGAATTTTTTTATCGTATATGCCTTTGTTCCATCTTCCCATACAGGACGAACTTTTTCGCCCTTTGTGTCTACTCCATTTTCAAGTATATCTTTACACATTGAAATAAATATATCATCTGCTCTACTCATAATTATCTCCTAAAATCATACTACAATAAGAATAACATTTTTAAAACAAAAACGCAAATTCATTAAAGTAGTTTTACAAAATATTTCTTGTACGATATTGTATATTTCAAAATATTTTTAATTTATATATTAAAAATACTTGATTTATATTTTACGATATGATATAATATGCGAAGTGATTAATTTATAATATTTAAGCGAGGTGAATACAATGAAAAAAGGAATACATCCAGAATACAATAAAGTAGTTTTTATGGATACAACAAGTGGATATAAATTCATCTGTGGTTCAACAAAAACTTCAAATGAAACAATAGAAATGGAAGATGGTAACACTTATCCATTAATTAAAATTGAAATCAGTTCTGATTCACATCCATTCTACACAGGTCGTCAAAGATTTGTTGAAAAAGGTGGTAGAATTGAAAAATTCAAGAAAAGATATAATATGGACTAGTAGAAAGCAGAGCAATCTGCTTTTTTTGTTGCAAAAAACAGGGGATTTAGGAAATTTCTCGACTATTGCTTGTTTACAAAAAATAGTATTTATGAAAGAAACTCTATAATAATTTTAGTATGTATCTTCGATACATTTACTTTTGCTAAAGTAAAAGTATGAGATTTCCACAGTCGATTGTACCCAAATCAAGATTTGGACAATCTTTGCGTCAGACCTACTATAGATTATTTACAAGTAAATAATCTAAGTTAGGGCTTGATTGACTACGCCAAAATGACGGATAAGGAAAAAAACTTTGTTTAATAGCTTACCGTTAAATGTAAATCAGCTTACGAGTTATTTTAAAAAATTATAACAAATAAACTATTTAACATCATAATACTTATTAAAGCGAAAAACAACAAAAAAGAGCTGTTTTCACAGCTCTCTTTAATTAACAACCACCTTTTAATTTTTTACTTCTTATATAAATCTTTGGAAATTTATCATGTTGATTAAAATATCCCATAAGTTCAAAAAATTGAAAAGCTCTTTTTTGTTGATCAACAGTCATATTTGTTTTTTCTTTGATGAGTTTTTTTGCTTTTTTTGAATAAACAAAATATCCTTCCGCATTTATATCTTTAATAACTATATCATATAAATCATAATACTCTTGCTTCATTATTATCCCCTTTTGCAGATTGAATTTCGTACCAAGTTTTATATTTACCATTTAGAGCGATAAGCTCGTCATGTGTACCAGTTTCTAAAACTTTTCCACTTTCTATCATAACTATTGTATCACAATTTTTTACAGTGGACAATCTATGTGCAATAATCATCGTACTTCTACCTTGTTTTAGAACTTCAATTCCATAATTAATTATTTTTTCTGTTTCTGTATCGATGTTTGCAGTTGCCTCATCCAAGATTAAAACTTTTGGGTTTCTTACTATGGCTCTAGCAAAGCAAATGATTTGTTTTTCTCCAAGAGATAAGTCTGATCCGCTTATTGCCAACTCATAATCTAAATTGTTATTTCTTTTTTGTAAAAGATTTTTACCACCAACTTTTACTATTGCATCTAAAACTTCACTTTCTATTATACTTCCATCTTTAAGTGTTATATTATCTCTTATACTTCCTGTGAAAATATATGGGTCTTGAAGAACCACTGCCATTTGTTTTCTATAAGAAGCTTTGCTTAAATTTTTTATGTTTTGTCCGTCAAGTAAAATTTCTCCTTTTTGATTATCGTAAAATCCTAAAATCAAATTCATTATAGTTGACTTTCCGCTTCCAGTAGCTCCTACAAAAGCGATGGATTTCCCTTTGTCAAGTTTAAAATTAACATCTTTTAAAACCGGAACATTTTCTTTGTATTCAAAGCCGACATTTTTAAATTCGATATTTCCTTCAAGTTCAATTGCTCTATCTGTTGTTTTTTCTTCTTCTATTTCAAAAATTTTAATTATTCTATCGCAAGAAACGAGCGCTGTCTTATATCTATTTATTTGTGATAAAAAGTTCATAAAAAGTCTTAAAATTCTTTTATTATACTCAATTAAAACATATAAGATACCAACACTTAATCCCAATCCATTAATTTTTAGAATTGTAAAGACTAAGATTATCATGGCATTTGTAAAAATCATAGTAAAATCAATTAAATTCCATGAGAATAAAGCATTTAAAATAGTCCTCTTAATATAATTCTTTTCAACTTCTTTATTTTCTTTTTCAAAAGACTCAATCATCAAATCTTCATTTCCATATACTTGAATTACAGGTAATGATTTAATTGTTTCATTATAAATTGAGCTTGTTATCCCCTCATGTTTTCTTATTGTTTTAGTAACTGATGTAAGTTTTCGTCCATAATAATTAGTTACAATATACATTAAAGGTAAATATATCAAAACTATTAATAAAAGATATGGACTAATATAAAACATTACTACGAGCATCATTAATAAATTCAACACGAAACCTAAAATATCATTTAGAAGAGTTTGATATAATTCTTTAATTGTATTAGTATCTGTTGTAAATCTTGAGACTAAATCTCCCGCATAAGAGCTATCAAAATATTGCATTTTGAAATTTTGCATATGTCTTATTAAACTAGATTGTATCTTATAAGCGATATTGCAAGATAATTTGTTAAAAGAAATTCTTACAATAAATAAAAACACTAAAATTAATATATTAAGTCCTAGATATAATAGTGCTTTTTGAACGACAAAAGAGTAAAAATTTTCCATATGCATTAAATCTGCATCTATAATTGATGAAATTACAGTTGGTAAATACACATCGAGAAAAACTCTAAATATAGTAAAGATTGATCCTGTAAAGAATAGAAATTTTTCTTCTAAAAGGTAGGAAGTTAAAAATTTTAATTTACTATTTTTCATCATCTTCCTCCTTATCTAAACTTTGATACTCAAACTGCTCCTTATACCAAGAATCTCTTGAAATAAGTTCTTCATGAGTGCCTCTGTCGATTATTTCTCCATTGTCCATAACTAAAATTAAATCAGAATGTTCAACTGCAGAAATTCTATGAGAAATAATTATATTAGTCCTGTTTTTTCTATTTTCCTTAAGAGAATTTACAATTTTACTTTCAGTATTCGCATCAATGGCGGAAAAAGAATCATCTAAAATCAGTATTTCAGGATCTCTATACAAAGCTCTAGCAAGAGAAATTCTTTGCTTTTGTCCTCCTGAAAGTCCAAGACCACGTTCTCCAACAACTGTATCTAGTCCTTTTTCTAAATTTTGTATATCTTTGTAAAAGTCTGCCTTTTTTATAACATTTATAATTTTTTCGTCATTTTCTGCAATACTTCCAAATAAAATATTTTCTCTGACTGTTTTAGAAAGTAAAATATTCTCTTGACTTACATATCCGAATTTATTTCTTACTGATGTAATGTCATAATCTTCATATGGAATGTCATTTATAAAGATTTTATTTTTATCAAAATTATAAAATCTTAAAATCTGTTTAACTAATGTACTCTTTCCGCTTCCACTTTTTCCAACTATTCCAAGAGTTTCCCCTTTATTTAACTTAAAGCTAATGTCTTTAAGTGAAATTTCTTTATCTTCCGGATAACTAAAAGAAAAGTTTTTAAATTCCATCGTGGAAAAATCATCTAAAATCCTATCCCCGTTTTCTATTTCTGTCTTATCATCTAGCAAAAGATTTATTCTATTTATAGAAACTAAAGCTCTTTTATAAGTATTTATACAATCTCCAAGTCCCCAAAAAGACCAAGCCAACATCTCAGCTAATCCAAAGAATGTTACAAGTTTCCCAACTGTAATACTACCATTTCTTACTAAAAACGCTCCATAAAAAAGTCCAATAACCATAGAAATTGACCTTATAAAGGAGTTTGAAAGAAATGATAACATCCAAAGATTTACTTCCATAAAAGCTAAGTCAAAATAATATTTAATGATTTTAGAAATATTCTTTTGTCTTACTTCCTCATTTACATAACTTTTTATTAATTTTATTCCTTCAATTATTTCCAAAATCTCTTGACTTGACTTTCCAAAAGTCAAATTCATTTCTTCATTAACTTTTCCTACTTTATTACTAATTTTATTTGTGATTATTGCAGTAAAAACAAATGGCAACATAACAGCAACTGTAAGCTCCCAAGAAATAAAAAACACCAAATAACTTGCACATATTAAAGGCATAACAATAGAATCACAAGCTAATAGAATTCCAAAAGTAAAATAGTCGTATATATACTTTGTTTCGTTATCTGCAAGTCCGATTACATCACCTGCAGTATTTTTTTGAAAAAAGTCAGGAGACTTTTTTAAGATTTTTCTAAAGATTATATCTTTGTAATACATTTTTAGCTTTGCACCTGATCCATAGGCTAAATATGAAAAAGTCATAAAGCCAAAGAAGTTTACTACTCCTAAAAAAACCATTAAGCCCACATATTTATAAACTTTAACAGCTTCAAAATTTGGACTTTTAAATAAATCTACAATAGTTCCAGAAAGAGTAACTATATATATCAAAATGAAACTACTAAGAATATCAAAAATTAATCCAAATAAAAATCTAGTTTTTGCCTTTTTAAAGCCGTCTCGAACAGCCCAATATATCCCCATTCTATCACCTTCTTTCATTTCAAAAAAAGCTCTTCAAAAAGAAGAGCATTTTTAAAATTTATTTACTTATTTTTCTTAGTAAATGTTGCAACCGAACCTCTTTCAATTATTCTTGAAGGTAAGATTGTAACATCCTTTAATTTTTCTTCGTTTCTTAGTTCCTTAATCAATTTTCTCATAGAGATTGCTCCCATATCATAATATGGTTCTTCTATAGTTGTAAGGGCAGGTCTATAAATTGATGCAATTATATCATCACCGAACCCTGCAACTGAAATGTCTTGTGGAACTTTAAGACCATTATCGTAACAATAACTAATAAAACCGATAGCTAAAGCATCTTCACTTGCAAAAACAACAGTTGATTTATTTTCTTTGATAAGTTTGAAAATTTCTTCTCCCATATCATATCCTGTTTGAACTGTTATATCTTTTGCATTTATAAGCGCTGATTTTACTTTTCTTTGTGCAACAGCTTCATTAAATCCTGCAAGTTTTTCTCTACCAATTCTACTTGTAACATCTTCACTTATAAAAACTATACTTTCATGACCTTCATCTATAAGATAATTAGTCATTTTATTACAAGTTGATTTATAGTCTATACTTACAGTATGTTCATCTGTATATTCGTAAAATTTATCAAGTCTTACAAAAGGAATTTTTTTACTTTTCAACTTAAACAGAATCTCAGGATTAATTTTTTCACTAATCATAATTATTCCTTCAACCTGTTTAGTGCACATAAATTCGATAATCTTATGCTCTACTTCAATATCTCCATATGTACTAGAAAGCAAAATATCGTAATTGTACATTCTTCCAATTTCTTCAATTCCTCTAATAATTTGAGCCATATAAGAAATACCAATATCTTTAACAATTACCCCAATCATATTTGATTTTCTCATTACAAGACTTCTTGCCAATTCATTAGGCTTAAAATCCAATTTTTTTATTGCATCTAAAACTTTTCTTCTTGATTCTGGACTAACAGGTTTTGATTCATTCATAACTCTTGAAACAGTAGAAATTGAAACTCCTGCTAATTTAGCTACATCTTTTATAGTAGGTGCTGACATTTTATCACTCCTTTAAAAATAAATTTATAATTACAATTAAATCGTTTACAAACTCCAACATTATTATATCATAGATTTTAATAAAATAAAACACTTTAGAAAAATAAATTCACAAATTTTCCCTATAAAATACATAAAATTTATAAAACAAATTTATCAAAATCAAAAAATATTAAAGTAAAAAAATACTGTAAAATGATTTTCAAACTATTTCACAGTAAAAAAATTTATTTTTTTATTTTAATATATAAACTGTACAAAACAGTAGAAATAAGCAATGCAATAAAACATACTGCAATTTCTATTTCAATATAATTAAGTAAAGCCTTTTTTACAGGTAAAAATCCACCAGCCAACTCGTGAAAAACAGGATAATCAAAAGCAATTTTCCACTTCCAAAAGTATGAAAAAACTAAACTTAATCCAAATTGACTTATTATTAATACAATATTAATAATAAAAGAAATAATAGCCTTCGAAACTATAAAACTCGTCTTTTTTATAGGAAGTGTAAATAAAAATCCCTTATGATAGTAAAAGTCTAAATAAGTAGTTATAAAGAAATAAGATAGGGTTGCCAAAAAAATTACAGATAGAATATACTTTATATTATTGTATTCAACTAAAACACCATCCAATGGAGCTTCTTCATATTGAAAAGCTCCATTTACTTTAATAATTTCGGATAGCCTTTCTTTTTCATGTTGTGCATAACTTTTTGACATAGAAAAATCTATATCATTTTCCTTAATTTCAATGATTTTTTCATACATCAATATAGCGCTTTCCATAAAGCCTCTTTCATTTCCACTATATCTAAGTTTTACAGTATTTTCAGCTATATTAAGAGATTCTTTCAACAAAGCCATTTTATCTTTATCTCCAGAATATCTACAAGAAGCATTTTTAACTTTAGGATATAAAATTAATCCTATTTTTTCTTTAACCATAAGTAACTCATGTTTTTTATCTGCTTCAACTTGTTGAAAATTTAAATAATTTTTATAAAACAAAGAAGCTAACAACACAAAAACAACACCTAGAATTACTACAAATACTCTACTTCTTATAAAATTTTTACATTCTAATATAAATGTATTCATAACATTCACCTACTCAGCAAACAATCTTTGATACATCTGTTCAGACGCATTTATATGCTCTCTTATTTTAATTAATCTTATGCCTTTATCTTGTATTGCCTTAATTGCATCGTCAAAAGAATTCTTTTTAAACTGGCAAATTATCATATCTTTTTCAATTTCAGCACTTACTACAAATGGAGATAAAATTTCTAAAGATTGCTCATTGGAAGTAGTATCAATAGCATAGATTAAAAATTCATCTTCCACAATCTTTTTTACAATTTTTTTATCCTTTATGAATAAAAGATTATCAGTTAATTGGCTAATTTCTCCTAAAAAATGTGTTGATAAAATTACAAGAGTTCCATTTTTCGAAATTTCCTTTAACATTACTCTAAGCTCAATTTGACTGCTTGGATCAAGTCCATTAAATGGTTCGTCAAGCAATAAAACTTCAGGATTATTAATAAGTGCAATAGCCAAAAGTAATCTCTGTTTCATTCCCAAAGAATATGTCTTTACAGGTCTTTTATAAAATTTTTCAATCTTTGTTAAACTTACAATTTCTTTTATTCTAGTCTTTGGTAATTTTTGTATATTTGCTACAAATTTCAAATGATCAAGTCCCGTTAAATTTGGAAATAAAATACTTGCATCTTGCAAATACGACAATTTTTTAAAAATAGCATTATCCCTATTGTCTATACCATTTACAGTAATCTGTCCTGATTGATAGCTAATCAAATTTGTAATACAATCTAAAAGAGTAGTTTTTCCCGTTCCGTTAGGTGCGACCAAAGCCCAAACCTCTGTATTTTCAAGTTCTAAAGACAAATCATTTAAAACTATATTTTCTCCGTATCTTTTAGTAAGATTTTTTATACTCAAACTAGGCATATTTACTCCTCCTTCTATCTTGAATAAAAGCTAAACAAATTAATGAAATTGTTAAAATACAAATTCCAATTATCAAAATTTTACAAGATTTATCAAAACTGTAAGTAATAGTTTTAAATAAAAAATTTATACTGCCATCTGCAATTTTTCCAACTCTCCAGTATGAAAACGGATTATACCATTTATTAAACATCTGTAAAGTTGCTATCAGTCCAAAGGATAAAATAACAGATTTTACACTTGATTTTACAAAAGTTGAAATTGTACTTGTAACAAGGAAAATAAATAATCCATAGAGCAAGAACAAAATCAAACTTTTTATTAAAACATCAGATATTGGAACAATCTTATATCCAAAACTCAGAAGTGAAAAATAATCACTTTTTACAATATAAGTCGTAATCGGATATTTAAAAGATGATGACCCACTTATTAGAAATTCTATTCCAAAAAATATTGCAGGTATCAATAGCCCAAGTATAATCGTTAAAATTCCACCTGTGAAAAGTCCCGACGATACAATCCTAAATTTACTTGCCCCCGATGTCTTTAAAAATCTAATAGTTTTATTTTGACTCTCTTCCAACTTTGAAAATAAAATACCAAAAGTTACAACAATTATGAAAGTATATATTAACACTAAATTATTTGTAAAAAAGTCCCATAATCTATGCGAAGTTCCAACTAATGTTTTTTTACTATAATTGTCTAGAATTTTCTCTTCTTCTGAAGTTCTAGGTTGATCAAATTCTGTTCTCTGTAAATTCAAAGGATGAGCTGAAGGAATATTATTGTCTTTTAAATATTTTAAGGTTTCATAGGTTATTTCAATAGTTAATGGATGAATATTAATTGTATTTAAACCCATAGCAATAAAACTATTAGTTTTTTCGGGTTTAAGAAACTCCATATGTATTTCATATAAAGTTTTCCAATTAGAATTTTTACTAGCTTCATATTTAACCCTATCATCTTCTAATAACTCTGAAAAATCTTCTTTGATTCGATTTAAATCTTCTATTTCTTCTTTTGTAAGATTATTTTGATATAATTTTTCTTCGGTTTCTTTGACAATCGATTTATGATATTTTAATGACTCTTCCTTGGAAGAAATATATTCATCATTAGTCTTCTTGTTTTCAATTTTTGAAATTGAGGACATAATTAGACCAAAACTTATAATTATAATAAGAAATAATATATTCTTCTTCTGTTTTATAAAATATTTAAAAAACAAATTACACATAACTACCTCCCAAAACAAAAATCACTAAAAGCTTATATATAAGATATATCTCGAAAAAAATAATTTATCTATTTAATTTTATCTCTAGGTAAATCGTTATCACAAGAATATCATAATTATTATTATTTGTCAAATATAATAACTGTTATTTTTCTCTTATATATTGACATAAAATAAAATTATAATATATAATAGGATAAATTGATATTGTAAACTTATAACGTTAATTTTAAAATATCAAACTTATTATTTATGGAGCTTTTTATTATGAAAAAAATTTTATTAAATTATTTTCATATCGAATATTCTATATTGTATAAAAAAACTCATCTAAGCATGTTAGATGAGTTTTTGTTTAATTATTTGTAAAAATTTTACTAAAGTTTACAAGCACATTCTATAAATATTTTCTATATCTTCAGGTGTTAATTCTCTAAAGCCTTTTATACTTTCTTTTCCCTTACAAGCCTTCTTAGCCATAATAGCAAAATTTTTATCATTAATATTTACATCTTTTAATGTACTTTGTAATTTTAAGTCATTAAATAAAAAGTCTGAAAGTTTTTCAATGGCTTTTTCTGCAATTTCTCTATCAGAAAGATTTTTATCTATGCCAAAAACATTAACTCCAAATTGAACATATTTATATATATTTTCATCATTTAAACAATATTGCATCCAACGTGGAGTTAATATTGCAAGTCCATGTCCATGAGTTATATCATAAAAAGCTGAAAGTTCATGTTCCATTGGGTGACAGCTCCAAGCAGTTGATTTACTTCCGTTTATAAAACCGTTTATTGCCCAGGAAGATGCCCACATTAAATTAGCACGAGCTTCATAGTTTGTAGGGTCTTTCATTGCTATCGGAGCATATTTTATAACTGTTTTCATAAGACCTTCCATAACACAATCAAGCATAAATAAATCATTTTCTGTTGTAAAATAAACTTCCAGTATATGACTTAAAATATCTGCTGAACCGCAAGCAGTTTGATACTCACTTACACTGTATGTATTTTTGGGGTCAAGAAATGAAACTTTTGGTAACATACACATTGAGCCATTGCTTAATTTTTCATTTGTTTTAAGGTTTGAAATAACTCCATCATTATCCATTTCAGAACCGGTTGCTGAAAGTGTTAATATAGTTAAAAGAGGTAGTGCATCTTCTATTTCTGCTCTTTTTTCTAAATCAAGAAAATCCCATGGGTCAAAATCAACTTTCGCTCCGGCACAAATAAATTTTGAGGCATCAATCGTTGAACCACCACCAACAGCAAGAACCACATCAATATTTTCTTCTTTACATATTCTAGCACCCTCTCTAACAGATTCTATTCTAGGATTAGGTTCTATCCCTGAAAGTTCAAAAACTTCAAGTCCTGCACCTCTTATTTCTTTTATAACCTCATCATAAAGTCCTATCTTTTTAATGGAACCTCCTCCATAAGTTAATAAAACTTTTTTTCCATATTTTGACAATTCTCTTCCAAGATTGGAAAGTTGTCCTTCTCCAAAATATACCTTAACAGGAATATTGTAAATAAATGGTTTCATAAAAATCCTCCTTTAAATTTATTTTTAATACTTCTAAATTAATTTTACCTCTCCTCTATATCTAGTTAAAGAATACCCTTATTTTAACTTGAGAAAACAAAAAGAGAGAATTTCAAAACAATCCTCTCTAATTTTTTATTGTGTAAAAACAATATACTATGCCTTATTTTACCATTTTATTAAATATTTGCTTTGTAGCATAATGTGAAATTAACAAAATGATTAAAGAAAAATCAAAAGGAATTTGCACTACAACTTTTATTAAAAGGCATAGAGCAAAAGCGACTAAATCTAAAATCATAAATTGTTTTTCACTTGTATATTTTTTTATTATACTGTATTTTATTTTTAAATTTCTAATTAAAATAACAAGAGCAACTACTCCAACTAATGCATCTATACTAAAATTAACTAAAAATTTACTATTTATAACAGCCCATAAAAAATATATAAACAAAGTTCCCATCATAATAATGGTTAATCCTGTCAGTGATATTTTCGCTTTATCTTCTGACATTTCCTTCGGTGTAATTCTTCTTGCCATTATTCAAAAATCACTCCATCAGAACCGTCAATTTTAATATTTGTTGAGAAGAATTTTTTTAATGCTGTAACCATATATCCTGTATCTTTAATTCCACAAGTTTCAAAGCTTGAGTGCATTCCTAGTTGTGCAACTCCAATATCAAGAGCATGTAGGCTAACTTGAATATTTGATAAGTTTCCAAGAGTTGAACCACCAACTTTATCGGATCTATTTGCAAAGAATTGTGTTGGAACCTTTACTTTTTTACAAATTTCTAAAAATACTGCTCTACTGAAAGCATCAGTTGTATATTTTTGATTTGCAGCTTCTTTTATAACGATACCTTTGTTCATAAAAGTTCTATTTGTTGGATCATAAAGTTCAGGATGATTTGGATGAACAGCATGAGCATTATCACAACTTACTAAGAAAGATTTTGCAACTGCTTGATGATATTCATCAGTTCCAAAACCAAGTGATGCATTAATTCTCTTTAGAGCATCTTTCATAAATGTTGACATTGCACCTTGTTTTGTGTTTGAACCAACTTCTTCGTTGTCAAAAACTGCACAAACATTTATTGCCTTTGGATTTTTTGCTTCTAGAAATGCTTTCATTGATGTAAATGCACATTGTAAGTCATCAAGTTTAGGTGTTGAAACAAATTCATCTTTATATCCCCAAATACATTGTCTTTGACGATTTACTAAGAATAAATCTTTTGCAACAACATCTTGAACTTTGACACCCAATTCTTCTGCAACCATTTTATCAAAATCACCTTTTTTCAATTCTCCAGCAGAGAATAAAGGTAATAAATCAATTTGCTTATTGTAAGCATAGCCATTGTTTATTTCTCTGTTTAAATGAATTGCAACATTTGGTATCATTAAAATATCTTTATCTATATAGAATAATTTATTTACAATTTTTCCTTTTTCTCTAACCAAAACTCTACCAGCTAGACTTAAAGGTCTATCAAACCAAGTTGAGTCAATCATTCCACCATAACCTTCAACATTTAATTTTAAATGTTCTCCTGGTGCGTCCATTTCTGGAACTGCTTTTACTTTATATGTTGGAGAATCGCTGTGAGCAGCAGTTATTTGAAAATGATAGTCGCTAAGTTCTTCTCCTACTTGGAAAGCTAATATACTTGAGTTATTTCTTGTAGTATAATAATTTCCACCTTTTTTGATATTCCATTTTTCATTTTCTGGTAAAAATGTATATCCGGCTTTGTCAAAATATTTTTTCATTGTATCAACAGTATGAAACATACTTTTACTTGAATCAATAAAAGTTAATAATTCTTTTGAAATTTTAATATCATTCATATCAATACCTCCTATCAGAATTTAATTTACCCTATTTAAATGTTTTAAAATCAGTAAATATATTTTAAAGAAAATAAAGGAACCAAAGTTCCTTTATTCCTTTATAATCTACATTTTTTTATTGTCTTCTCTTTTTCTAAGAACCGGCAAGATTAAACCTAAAGCAACTAAAACTGCAGGAGTTATAATCTTTAATACCATTTCGAATTGGTCTTTTGAGTACATTCCAAGTAAACAACAAGCTAATGTTACTAAGAAACACCATCCACCAAAGAATAATCCAACTCCTCTGTTTTTAACAAATCTATAATGTCTGTCAAGTTCTTCTTTACCATATCTAAGAGCAAAGTAAGCAACGAATACCCACATATATCTCATTGGCATTACTACACCGTTAAGACGAGTAAGTTGTCTAAGAACTGTAGTTGCTCCTGGAACAAATGATTGAGCTAATATAATTGCTCCACCAAGTATAGCAACTAATGCAATACCATTTACATAAGCACCTTTTTCGTTCTTCTTTAACAATCTTGTTGGGATGTATTGACTTGCATTAGGGTCTTCTAATAACATTCTTAAAGGAGCATCTATACTTATTAATAATGTTGAGAATTGTCCAACAGTATTAGCTGCTGAGTAAATGATTAATAACAAATCACCAACACCATAGTATTGTCCTAATTTTTGGAATGCCCAATAAGCACCATTTGCTGCATATGAGTCAAACGCTTCTTTACTTGCATTAATTTCGTTGATATCAAACATAAGTCCCATTGCAACAGTACCAAAGATAGCACTAATAACAACCATTAAAGTTGCAAACATCATTGCTTTAGGGAATTCTTTTGCAGAATCTCCTTCAATTTTGTTTACATATGGTGAAATCTTTTCAATACCACCAACAGCAAATACTAAAATTGATAAACTACTTAAATAGTTCAAGTCAATCTTAGGGAATAAGTTATTCCATGCGAAGTTCAATTTTAAATATCCACCATTTGGATTAATTACAGGTGCAGCATACATCATAAGAATAAATAAAATACCTAAAACAAACATACTTGAACCTGCAAGTGTCGCCAATCTCTTGATTGGACTCAACCCTCTTGTTGCTAAATAACAGAATAATAGCAATACACCAAATGTAGCTAATTGAACATAGATTGTAGGAATACTATCATATGCTTTAGCATCTCTAAAAATCATAAAACTTAAAGCTTTAAGACCACCTGAACCTTTACCAGCAATATAAGTAATATGTACTGCCCAGTAAGTCCAACCTGCATAGTAAGCCAATTTAGAGTTAGTAGTTTCTTGAATCCAAGAAGTTACTCCACCACCTAAATCTTTAAATGTAGAACCAAGTTCTCCAACCATAAGTGCATACGGAACAAAATACAATGCAAACATTAGTATCCAAGAAAATATAACTTGTGTACCATGAAAGTAGATATATCCGTTTAAAACATTTCCAAATCCCCAAAGTGTTGAGAAACACATAAATACAAGGGACTGCCAACTAATTTTCTTTTCGGAACCTTCCATCCTGTCCTCCTAAAATATAAATTCTAAGCTATCTTTAGCCACACACAGTATACCAAAAATATTACTTCTTGTCAAAGGTATTTGCAATAGGATAACGTTTTGTTTTTGTTATAAAAATATTATCACTTCACTCTATCGTTTCTGTAACTCACAATTTAGCAAAAGATAAAAGACACCAAATGGTGTCTTTTGATTTTAAATTTATTTATTTTGCTTTTATTTCTGTCCAAGCATCTTGTAATTTTTCGTTTGATTCTCCTAAGTCTTTTAATACATAACCTTTTTCAAATACTTCTTTTTTAGGAAAGACTATATCGCTATTTTTTAAATTTTCATCCATAAGCTCTCTAGCTCCATCAATTGGTGAGCCATATTTTACAAAGTTACAGTTTCTTGCAGAAATTTCCGGTCTTGACATAAAGTCAATAAACTTTGCTGCTAATTCTTTATTTTCTGAAACTTTAGGGATTACCCAGTTATCAAAGATAAAGATTGCTCCTTCTTTTGGAAAAACAAATTCTACATTTTTATTTTCATCTTTTGCAAGTAAGGCTTCTCCACCCCAAATACAAGTTAATTTTGAATCTCCATTTATTAAGTTATCTTTTGCTTGATCATCACCAACATAATTTTTAACTATTTTCTTTTGAGCAATTAAAGAGTTTTTGGCTTTTTCAATATCTTCAACTTTTGTTGAGTTTGGATCTAATCCTTCTTTAATCATCGCTATTGCCATTGTAAATCTACTTCCGTCTAACATTACAACTTCACCTTTGTTTTTTTCGCTCCAAAGGTCAGCCCAACTGTCAACTTTTTCTTGTTTTGACTTATCATAAGCAATTCCGATATTTCCTATTGTATATGGAACTGAATATTCACTCGTAGGGTCAAAAACTAAGTTTCTATATTCTTTCTTAACTTTATCCATATTTGGAATTTTACTTTTATCTAATTTTTCCAGCATATTTTCTTTAATCATAGTATCTACCATATAGTCACTTGCTACAATTACATCATATTTTTCCGCACCACTTTTTAATTTAGTATAATATTCTTCGTTTTCTTCAAAAAATGTGTAATTTACTTTACAATTATACTCTTTTTCAAATTCCTTGATTGTTTCAGGATCTATAAAAAGATCGGTATTAGTTACATTTAAAACTTTTTTCTCTGTACTTTCTTCTGCCTTTTCTTCCTTTTTATCTTCTTTCTTTTCGCTTTTTCCACAAGCTGTAAATGATATAGCCGTAGCAAAAACTAATAATAATGCTAATAAGCTTTTAAATTTTTTCATTTTTTACTCCTCTATTTTTAAATACATAAGTTATTGTTGATATAATAATTATTATTGCAAAAAGCAATGTTGATAATGCATTTATTTTAGGACTAATTCCCCTCTTAGTCATCGAATAGATTTTAACCGAAAGTGTTGCAACTCCATTCCCTGAAGTAAAATAGCTAACAGTAAAATCATCTAAGGACATAGTTATACAAACTAATGCTCCAATGATTATATTAGGTATTAATTGTGGTAAAACAATTCTTTTAAACACTTGAAACTGTCTTGCTCCTAAATCCATTCCTGCATCATAAAGACTCTTATCAAAAGTCAGTAATTTTGGTAAAATCGCAAAGACTACAAATGGAACATTAAATATTATATGAGCTAAAATTATAGTAAAATATCCAAAATTAAGTTGGAAAAATACATATAAAATTATCATTCCAACTGCAATTACAATGTCAGGTAGAATAAGTGGAAGATATGTTACATTTGTAAAATAAGTTCTTAGCTTTGGATTAAAAGCTCTGTATATAGACCAGGCTCCGATAGTTCCAATTATAAGTGCAAAAATAGTTGCAATTGCTGTTATTACAAGCGTTTGAAAAAAAACTCTCATAACGGATTCATCCTTAAAAAGTTCTATATACCATTTCAAACTAAAACCTGTAAAATCTTTATTATATCTGGATTCATTAAACGAAAAAACCATCATAAATATAATTGGCATATATAAAAATATATAACACAAAGCAAGATATATTTTCCCAGTATATTTTTTTACCATATCTTCAATCCTTCTGCAAATTCATTATCTGATTTCTTTATAAACAACCTAAAAATCATAAGACTTACAAAAATTATAAGAATCATAATTAGAGAAATACTTGAGCCTGTTTCCCAGTTTCTGGCCTGTAAGAACTCTCTTTGAATTAAATTTCCTACTAGCATATTTTGACTTCCACCAAGTAAGTCTGATATTATGAAAGTTGTTACAGAAGGCATAAAGACCATAATGCAACCAGAAATTACTCCCTTAAAACTTAGTGGAAAAATAACTCTCAAAAATAAATCTTTTCCCCTAGCTCCCAAATCTCTTGCACATTCTATATATTCTTTATCGATATTAATAAGTGCGGTATAAATTGGAAGTACCATAAAAGGTAAAAAATTATAAATCATTCCTATAATAATTGCAAAATTATTGTTTAAAAACTTTATAGGACTATCTATAATTCCGATATTTATAAGCATTTGATTTATAATTCCTTGTTCTCTAAAAATACTCATCCAGGAGTATGTTCTAAGCAAAAAGTTAGTCCATAAAGGCATAATAAATAGTAAAACTAAAATATTTCTCCTCTTTTGAGACTTAATCCTACTTAGAAGAAGTCCTGCAGGGTAGCCCAAAATTAGACATAAAAAAGTTGAAATCAAGGATAATTTTAAAGATACTAAAATTATTTTCACATAAGTTGGTGTGAAAAACTTTTTGTAATTATCCAAAGTGAAAACAAAACTTTCATCTTTTACTTTAAAAGAATAATAAATTATAAAAAACAAAGGCACTATCGTAAAAATAATCGTCCATAATAAGTATGGCATAGCCCTTATTCTATATAAATGTTTTCGTAACATAAATCCTCCATAAAACAAATAAATCCAACTATTATTTTATCATTAAAATTGATATTAGACAAGTTTTTTCTTGTAAAGTTTCGTTTTTTATAATATAATTAGTATAAGAAAAATTAAAGGAGTTTTTGAAAATGAAATTAGTTTTAATTAGACATGGAGAAAGTGAATGGAATAAGTTGAATTTATTTACTGGCTGGACGGATGTAGGCCTTTCAGAAAAAGGAATTATCGAAGCTAATGAAGCTGGGTTTTCTCTAAAAGAAAATGAATACGACTTTGATGTATGCTACTGTTCTTATCTAAAAAGAGCAATTAACACTTTAAATATTGTTTTAGAAAGAATGGACAGACAGTGGTTGCCTGTTATAAAAACTTGGAAATTAAATGAAAGACATTATGGGGCATTACAAGGATTAAATAAGGCTGAAACTGCTGAAAAATATGGAGAAGAACAAGTAAAACTTTGGAGAAGATCTTTTGATGTTCCACCTCCTGCACTTGACAAAGATGACGATAGATGTCCTCATAATCAAGAACCTTACAGAAATGTCGATAAAAGTGAATTGCCTTACAACGAAAGTTTAAAAAATACTATTGATAGAGTTATTCCTTATTACGAAGAAGTTATAAAAAAGGATATGTTAGATGGTAAGAGAATCCTAATAGCTGCCCATGGAAACTCATTAAGAGCATTGGTTAAATATTTAGATAATTTAACAGATGAAGAAATTATTTCTGTAAATATTCCAACAGGTATTCCTTTAGTTTACGAATTTGATGACAATTTTAAAGTTACAAATAAATATTACTTAGGAAATCAAGATGAAATAAATGCAAAAATAAATTCTGTTGCAAATCAAGCGAAGAAAAAGTAATTTTTTTCAAGAAAATAGGTTGAGGAGTAAAGTCCTCAACCTTTTTTCGTTACTCTTTATCTTTTATTTCATCATATAAATTCTTAATTGCTTTTCTTATAACTTCAGACTTTGGCTCATCCATTTTTTCTGATATATAATAAAGCATTCCCACATCTTCATCATGTAAAGTTATTCTAGCATTTAATACTTTAGGAACATCAATATGATCTCCTGTATTCTTTTCAAATAAAGCAACAATAGCAAAAACTATTGCAGACGGAATCAAATAACCAAAACTTAAAGAACTAAGTGGTAATAGTTTTATAAATTCTAAAATTCCATAATTGTCATTTAGCACAGTCATAAATCCAATAATTATTGCAACTATGGCAGAATATTTTATAGCCCTATTACAAGAAATTTTATTTCTAATTATACTTGTCAAAATTAAAATTATTATTGGTGGATACAAAGTAAATAAAAGTGGAACTGCCAATTTTATTATTGCATCTACTCCAAGACAAGAGAAAACAAAACTTGCAAAACAAACAATTATAACCCAAATTTTATATGGAATCTTAGGAATTAACTCTGAAAAATACTCTGCAACTCCACCTGTAAGAGCAACGGAAGTTGTAAGACAAGCTAGTATTACTATAACAGAAAGCATTAAAACTCCTGAACGACCAAATAATAAATTTGTGAAGTTAAGTAAAATAGCTGTTCCATTCTTTGCACCTTCAACATTAAGTTTTGAACTTGCTCCTAAGAAACAAAGTCCTCCATAAACAATACTTAAACATATAAAAGCTATAATTGATGAAGATAGAATTACCTTTTTTTCTCTTTCCTTTTTAATCTTATAGAAAATCAAAGCATTTACTATAACGGCATTAAAAAGCCCAGCTCCAAGTCCATCTAAGGTTTGAAAACCATTTATAAAAGAGTCATACATAACTTGTTGTAAATTTTCACCTGGTAGAATTTCTCCAACTGGAGAAATAATTCCTGTTATAATCATAATAATTAAAAATACAAGTAAAGTAGGAGTTAAGTATCTACCTATAAAATCAACTATTTTTTCAGATTTAATACAAATTAAATATGTAACAATAAAAAATACTGCAGTTGTTATAACTAAGTTTTTAAATCCAAAATTAGCAACTCCTAAATTATAAGTAATCGCACCAGTTCTTGGTATTGCAACTAAAGGTCCTATACACAAAGAGATACAAACTAAGATTATTGTCCCCAAATATTTTCCCAAAGGTTTTACAAATTCTGTTATACCTCCACAACAAAAAACAGTATATAGTGATATCATTGCCAAAAGCCCATCAGCCGCCATATATAGAATAAATGCTATAGGCCAATATGAACCTGAATTATAACCTAAAAATGTTGGAAATATCAGGTTTCCGGCACCGAAGAACATTGCAAATAAGCTAAAGCCTATTACAAATATTATTCTAATTTCTTTTTTCATAATCCCTCCTAAAATAAAAACGATTTCTTTAGATATATTAACACAAAAACTAAAAACTTGCAAGGCAAGGTAACTTAAAAAATCATCTTTATATTTTCTAATTTTTTTGATAATTTGAAGTATATAAAACTGAAAACAAATAAAGTTTATTGTATAATTATTCTTTTTAAAAATAAATATCCACAATAATTTCATATTTCAAATTCTTTTGAACAACAAAAAAGGGAACCATACAGTTCCCCTTTAAATATTCAGATTATTATCCTAAAATCTTAGTAACAACTCCTGAACCTACTGTTCTTCCGCCTTCTCTGATGGCAAATCTTAAACCTTCATCAATAGCGATTGGAGTGATTAATTCGATTATGAATTTAGCGTTATCTCCAGGCATAACCATTTCAACGCCGTCTTCTAATTGGATATTACCAGTTACGTCAGTTGTTCTGAAGTAGAATTGTGGTCTATATCCTGAGAAGAATGGAGTATGTCTTCCACCTTCTTCTTTAGTTAATACGTAAACTTCTGATTCGAATTTAGTATGTGGATTAATTGTTCCTGGTTTTGCAAGAACTTGTCCTCTTTGGATTTCGTTTCTTTGAACACCTCTTAATAGAAGACCAATGTTATCTCCAGCAGCAGCTTCGTCTAACATCTTCTTGAACATTTCAACACCAGTTACAACAACTGTTCTTCTTTCAGTTGTTAAACCTACTAATTCAACGTTATCTTGAACTTTTACTTTACCTTTTTCTACTCTACCTGTAGCAACAGTACCTCTACCAGTGATTGAGAATACGTCTTCAACTGGCATTAAGAATGGGTTATCAACATCTCTAACTGGTTCTGGAATATAATCATCAACTGCTTCCATTAATTTAACAATTTTATCTCCCCATTCTCCATCTGGTTCTTCAAGTGCTTTTAATGCTGAACCAACTACGATTGGAGTGTTATCTCCATCATATTCGTATTCATTTAATAATTCTCTAACTTCCATTTCAACAAGTTCGATTAATTCTGGGTCATCAACTTGGTCTTCTTTGTTTAAGAATACAGCAATTTTAGGAACGCCTACTTGTCTTGCAAGTAAGATATGTTCTCTTGTTTGTGGCATTGGACCATCAGCAGCACTTACTACTAAGATAGCACCGTCCATTTGTGCAGCACCTGTAATCATGTTCTTAACATAGTCGGCGTGTCCTGGGCAGTCAACGTGTGCATAGTGTCTTTTTGCAGTTTCGTATTCAACGTGAGAAGTTGAAATTGTGATTCCTCTTTCTCTTTCTTCTGGAGCCTTGTCGATATTTGCATAATCAACGAATTCACCAGTACCAAATCTTTTGTTTAATACTAAAGTGATAGCTGCAGTTAAAGTAGTTTTACCATGGTCAACGTGACCAATAGTTCCGATATTAACGTGTGGTTTAGTTCTTTCAAATTTTTGCTTAGCCATTTTACTAATGTCCTCCTAATCTATTTTTTTGCTCTCTCGCCAATTACTTTTTCAGCAATTGCTTGAGGCACTTTTTCATAATGATCGAATTGCATTGAATATGTTGCACGACCTTGAGTATTACTTCTTAAGTCTGTTGCATATCCAAACATTTCTGCTAAAGGTATATATGCATCAAGTACATGAACTCCATTTTTAGGATTCATTCCTTGAATTCTACCTCTTCTTGATGAAACGTCTCCCATAACATCTCCTAAATATTCATCTGGAGTTGTTATTTCAACTTTCATCATTGGTTCTAATAGAACTGGTGCAGCTTTTGCAACTGCTTGTCTAAATGCCATTGAACCTGCAATTTTGAATGCCATTTCAGATGAGTCAACTTCATGGTATGAACCATCATATAAAGTAACTTTAACATCTAAAACTGGATATCCTGCAAGTACACCTGCTTGAGTAGCTTCTTCAATACCTTTTTGAACAGGTCCGATATATTCTTTTGGAATAGCTCCCCCTACGATATTATTTACAAACTCAAAGCCCTTACCTGCTTCTTGAGGTTCAATTTTAATTTTACAATGTCCGTATTGTCCACTACCACCAGATTGTCTGATGTATTTTCCTTCAGCTTCTGCACCTTGAGAAATTGATTCTCTGTAAGAAACTTGTGGATTACCTATATTAGCTTCTACTTTGAACTCTCTTAAAAGTCTGTCAACGATGATTTCTAAGTGTAATTCACCCATACCTGAAATGATTGTTTGTCCAGTTTCTTCGTCTGTATAAGTTCTAAAAGTAGGATCTTCTTCTGCTAATTTGTGTAAAGCTATACTCATTTTTTCTTGAGATGCTTTTGTTTTTGGTTCTATAGCAACAGAAATAACTGGTTCTGGGAATTCCATTTTTTCAAGAATTACATGGCTATTCATATCACAAAGAGTATCTCCAGTTGTAGTATCTTTAAGACCTACTGCTGCAGCGATGTCTCCAGCTGAAACGCTATCAACTTCTTCTCTCTTGTTAGCATGCATCATAAGAATTCTACCAATTCTTTCTTTTTTGCCTTTTGTTGAGTTATATACATAAGAACCTGATTCTAAAGTTCCTGAATATACTCTGAAATATGCAAGCTTTCCAACAAATGGGTCAGCTACGATTTTAAATGCTAATGCTGAGAAAGGTTCTTCATCTGAAGCATGTCTTTGCACAGGTTCTTCATTATCATCCACACCTTCAATAGAAGGAATGTCTAATGGAGATGGCATATAAGCCACAATAGCATTTAATAGAGGTTGAACCCCTTTGTTCTTATAAGCTGAACCACAAAGTACTGGGTTTATTGATAGATTGATAGTAGCTCTTCTAATTGCTTCTCTTAATTCAGATGGTGAAATAGCTTCCCCTTCTAAATATTTTTCCATAATAAACTCATCTGTTTCAGCTAATGATTCCAATAAGTTTTGACGATATTCTTCTGCTTTGTCTTTATAAGCATCTGGAATATCAGTTTCGTCAATATCTGTACCTAAGTCGTTTTTATAAATAATGGCATGCATTGAAACTAGGTCAATTACTCCAACGAATTCTGATTCAGCTCCGATAGGAATTTGAACAGGAACTGGATTAGCTTTTAACTTATCCTTAATAGTTTCGATAGAGTCATAATAATTAGCTCCAGTAGCATCCATTTTATTTATAAAGCAAATACGTGGTACGCCATATTTATCTGCTTGTCTCCAAACAGTTTCTGATTGTGGTTCTACACCGCTCTTTGCATCAAAAAGTGCAACTGAGCCGTCAAGAACTCTTAAAGATCTTTCAACTTCTACAGTAAAGTCAACGTGTCCTGGAGTATCAATGATATTAATTCTTGTATCATTCCATACACATGTTGTAGCAGCTGAACAAATAGTGATACCTCTTTCTTTTTCTTGCTCCATCCAGTCCATTTGTGCAGCACCTTCATGAGTATCACCTATTTTGTGGATCTTTCCTGTATAATAAAGCATTCTTTCTGTTACTGTTGTTTTACCAGCATCGATATGCGCCATTATACCAATATTTCTTGTATTTTCAAGTGAATATTGTCTTGCCACAATAGCATTTCCCCTTTCCTTTTAAATAAAATTCCTATATTAGAATCCGTAATGTGCAAAAGCCTTGTTAGCTTCAGCCATCTTGTGAGTGTCTTCTCTCTTCTTAACACTTGCTCCAGTGTTGTTAACAGCATCTAAAATTTCTTTAGCAAGTCTTTCTTTCATAGTTTTTTCTCCTCTATTTCTAGAGTAAGTTACTAACCATCTTAAACCTAAAGTTTGTCTTCTTTCAGGTCTAACTTGAATAGGCACTTGGTATGTTGCCCCACCTATACGTCTTGCTTTAATTTCTAAAACGGGCATTATGTTTTCTAAAGCTTTTCTGAAAACTTCAGTTGGTTCTTCGCCAGTTTTTTCTTTTACGATTTCAAATGCACCGTAAACGATAGCTTGAGCAATTCCTTTTTTACCGTCAAGCATAATGTTGTTTATAAGTTTAGTAACAACCACATCACCATAAATCGGATCTGGCATTACCTCTCTCTTTGGAACATGTCCTTTTCTTGGCACCTTTCTTCCCTCCTTACTATATTAGTAGTATCACTGGTACTCAGCGATTTTCTTGCTGATAAGCACACAAATGTATGTATTATAAAGTTAAACTCTAATTAATAAAACATTTCTGCCACATCAGTTTAATTATTTAGGTCTTTTAGCTCCGTATTTAGATCTTCCTTGTTTTCTGTTAGCTACTCCTGCAGTATCTAATGTACCTCTGATTATATGGTATCTAACCCCTGGAAGGTCCTTTACTCTTCCCCCTCTAATAAGCACAACGCTGTGTTCTTGAAGGTTATGACCTATACCTGGAATATAAGCTGCAACTTCCATTCCGTTTGTTAATCTAACTCTGGCAACCTTACGTAACGCTGAGTTAGGTTTCTTAGGAGTTACAGTTCTTACAGCTGTACATACACCTCTTTTTTGTGGTGATTCACTAGCAGTACTTCTCTTTTTAAGAGTATTAAAATTGAAACTTAATGCTGGTGCTTTTGATTTAGTTACAGCTTTTTGTCTTCCTTGTTTAATTAACTGGTTAATAGTTGGCATTTCTTCACCTCCTTAAATATCTTTTTTTAAAAATGCACATAACTATACATTATTAAATGTACCTAAATATTTTAACATTTATATATATAAAAGTCAACATTTTTCTAATTTTTTTCACAAAAATAATTTATAATATACGACAAAAATAAAGCATAAGTAAAAAAATAAAAACCACTCTAAATGAGCAGTTTTTAAAAAACTAAAATAATATATTTTTAAATCCTTAGTTTGAAATTTTCCCTTTTATTATTATAGAACCTATATCTGAAAAAATAGGTTTAAAAAGTCTTATGATTTGAGAAGAATTTAGTTCACTCTCGTTTTTTGTAAACTCCCTAGTAAGCTTTGAAAATCTTTTAAAAAATCCCTTTGGAGGAGTAGGACATTCTGTCCCGAAAACTTCTTTACCAGAATCCATCATTAATAATGACATCCTATAATACATAAATTTATTATCTTCTTCCTCCATATTAGCATTATAGAATTCAAAAAGTTTTTCAAAATTTATCATAAGTTCACTTTGCTCAACAACATCATTTAAGGTTAAAATTCCATTTTCTTTTTTAAACATTGAGTATGGAGAATGAACCCCTCCCAATCTATGAACAATTTTAGAATATCTATTATCTTCATTTCCGACATTTGTAATAGATTTTATAAAAATCTTATTAGATACCGAATGCATTATGATATTTACATAATCATATTCATTACATATATTAAAAATTTTATATTTATTATTTTCAATTTCTTTACTATACTTGTTTATAAAATTTGTATTAAATCCTTGTCCATCAAAGGAATAAACATTTTTAAGTTTAGACATATCTCCTCTTAAAACTCCAATATATTGAGCTTTATTTCCGCCTTTTGAATGTCCCGAAACATATATATTTTTTATGTCTTTAAACTTTTTAACCATTTCATCGAAGTATCTTAATGCTCTTCTTTGTTGTTTTGTATCTGTTATATTATATGTTCCTTCTACATTATCCTTCCATTCGTAATCTCCAGCGGTTCCTTTATAAACTATAATCAAATTGTCTTCAAACTGAAAAGTTACATTTACTACCCTATCACTACCTGAAGCATTTCCATAAACTGAATTATCAACATCTACTATTTTTATTTTCTCATAAATCGCTCTATTATGATCTACTGTATTTAAAATACTTAAAAACTCATTTTCATGTATTTCTCCGGGATAATTGCCTGATTCATCCTTTATATTTCTAATAAAATCAAATATTTCAAATATATTCTTCCCAACTAATTTTTCTTGTACATCGTCTTTTTCAAAATCATGGACATATACTATACAATTTAAAATCAATAAAACATCTATATTAATCATATTCCCTCCTATATGACAAAAGGACATACTCAATGCCCTCAAACTTGTTTTTATACTAGCATACAAAAGCATAAAAGTCAATATTTAGTATTTACCCTAGATTATATGTAACACTCTTATTTAATCAAGAATTTCAATTTTTTTGCAACAAAAAAGAAGTCCTAAGACTTCTAAACTTTGTTTTCAATTTCTTTGTCTTTCTTTTTGAATATGAAAGATAATTTTGTTTCTGAAATTATTATAGCAATAAAAATCAAACAAAAACCAATAACTGATTTAACAGTTAAACTTTCAATTCCAAGTGCAACTGGAAAAGCAACCCCGAAAATTGACTCACAACCTAATATTATAGCTGCACTACTTGGATCTGTATATTTTTGTCCTAAATTTTGTAATAATAATGCAACAGCAGTACACATTACAGAAAGATATAAAACTTCAAGCATTGGTCTTAATGTAAGTTGCATTCCAGCATTATTTTCAAAAACAAATGTAGTTATCCAAGATAGAACCCCCGCAACTAAAAATTGCATAATTGTAAGCACAAAAGGGTCTTTTCCAACTCCTAATTTTGTAACCATAACGATATGGCCTGCAAACAAAAGTCCACTTAAAAGTGCAAGTGCATCTCCATAAATCGCTGTCCAACTTGAATTAAAAATAGATCCACTCTCTCCTGCCATAGCAATAAAAAATATTCCAACTATACAAAAAATTGCGGCAGATACATTAAATTTGTCAGGTCTAACTTTGTTAGTTATCCAATATAAGAAAGGTACAATTACACAATATGACGCTGACAAAAATCCACTACGTCCTGGTGTTGTAAATGTAACCCCCAAAGTTTGACTGGAATAAGCCATAAATAAAAATATTCCAATAATAGCTCCTGAAACCAATTCATCTTTCCTAGCTTTAAATAGTTTTTTATGAAAAACAATTGCTAAAACAATTCCTGCTATGGTAAATCTAACACCTAAAAGAAAGTTCGGTTTAAGTACATCTGCTGCACTTTTAACTACAGTAAGCGAAGTCCCCCATAAAATCGCTACAATAAAAAGTGCAACTTTTGCTAAAAAACTTGTTCTATGTGATATATTGTTCAAAATGCCCTCCTACTTAACTATTTTAGTTCCTGTAAGACCTTTTACAGCATCTGATGCTTTTTCAAGTAAAGTAATAATGGCACATCTATTTTCTGATCCATTTACAAATTCCAAACAAGCTTCAACTTTTGGAAGCATACTTCCCTTGCCAAATTGTCCTTCTGCGATATATTTGTTAGCTTGTTCAACATTTATTTCATCCAATTCTTTTTGATCAGGTTTATTGAAATTAATACAAACTTTATCAACAGCAGTTAAAATTAAAAGAAAATCAGCATCTAAATCTGCTGCAAGTTTTGCACTTGATTTATCCTTATCAATTACAGCATCAATTCCTACTAATTTACCATTTTTCTTAACAACTGGTATTCCGCCACCACCTACAGTTATAACTACAAGTCCAGCATCAACCATTTTCTTAACAGCATCAATTTCAACAATATTTAATGGCTTTGGTGAAGGAACAACTTTTCTGTATCCTCTTCCTGAGTCTTCAACAAAAGTGAATCCTTTTTCTTTTGCAAGTTCATCCGCCTTTTCTTTTGTATAGAACATTCCAACTGGTTTAGTTGGGTGTTCAAAAGCCTTGTCATCTTCTGCAACTTCAACTTGAGTTACAACAGAAACAGCAGTTTTATTAATTCCTTTTTCTTTAAAAGCTTGACCTAAAGCCTGTTGTAAATGATAACCTATATATCCTTGACTCATAGCTCCACATTCAACAAGTGGCATTAAAGGAGTTTTTTCCTTTCCATTTGCTGAATAATCCATTGCCAAATTAATCATTCCTACTTGAGGTCCGTTTCCATGTCCGATTATAACATCATTTCCATCTTTAACTAAATCAGAAATTATATCGGCGGCTATTTTTACTTTCTCTAATTGCTCTAAAGGGGTATTGCCTAAAGCATTACCCCCCAAAGCTACAACTATTCTCTTTCCCATTTGTACCTCTTACCATAAAGTAGAATACATAACTGCTTTTATAGTATGCATTCTATTTTCAGCTTCATCAAATACAACTGATTGTGGTCCTTCAATAACTTCATCAGTAACTTCCATTTCAGGAATACCAAATTTTTCAAAAATTTGTCTACCGATAACAGTTTTTTGATCGTGGAATGAAGGTAAGCAGTGCATAAAGATAGCAGTTTCTTTAGCGTTTGCCATAACTTCTTTGTTTACTTGGTATGGTTTTAATAATTTAATTCTTTCAGCCCAAACTTCGTCTGGTTCACCCATTGATACCCAAATGTCTGTGTAGATTATATCAGCATTTGTAGTTCCTTTTTTAACATCTTCTTCGAATCTTACTGTACAATGAGTAGCCTTAGCGATTTCTAAAGCTTTTTCTCTTAATTCTTCTTCAGGCCATAATTCTTTTGGAGCACAAGCTGTAAAGTTTACACCCATCTTAGCACAAGCTATCATAAGTGAATTACCCATATTGTTTCTTGCATCTCCCATATATACAAAGTTTAATCCTTTTAAATATCCAAATTTTTCTTCAATAGTTAAAAGGTCCGCTAACATTTGAGTTGGATGGAATTTATCAGTTAAACCATTCCATACTGGAACACCAGCATATTCTCCTAAAGTTTCAACTAATTCTTGGCTGAATCCTCTGTATTCAATACCATCATACATTCTTCCTAAAACTCTTGCAGTATCTTCAATAGATTCTTTTTTACCCATTTGTGAAGAACCTGGATCTAAGTAAGTAACTCCCATACCTAAGTCCATTCCTGCAACTTCGAAAGAACAACGAGTTCTTGTTGAAGTTTTTTCAAATAATAATACTATATTTTTTCCTTCTAAATAACGGTGAGGAGTTCCACTTCTCTTTAAATCTTTAAAATTTCTTGAAAGATCTAAAAGGTAACGAATTTCATCACTTGTAAAGTCTAATAATGTTAGGAAATTTCTTCCTCTTAAGTTTTTGCTCATAACATTTCTCCTTTAAAAAAATTTTTTGATACGACAAACGTATTCAATACATATTTATTATACTATATCTTATAAAAAATTCAGGACATTTTATTTAATAAAATTTGTATTACTTTCTATTTATTTTATCATCATAAATTTAGCTATATTTAAGGATTATGATAGCTCTGTATATGTCAACATAATTTTTTTATAAATTTATTTTTTACAAATTGAAATTTAAAAATTTTTATACAACAAAAAACGACTTATTTTTACTCTAATTTATAAATAAATAGTCTTTTAATGATTAATATATCTTGATATTATCTAATTGTTATTTTATAATAATTTTAAAATGCTTGTATTAAATACAATATTTTGCAAAAAGACATTTTTTATATTTTTATCTTTACATAAATTCGATTATGATTTATACTTATAGTGTACATATAAAAACAACTTATCATATTTGTAATAGGGGTATTTATGAGTAAACAAAAAGGAATTGAAATACAAAACAAAGCTAATTCATATATAAATGAAGAAAGTATGTATAGTATAGACAGAGAAATAATAACATCTCCAACAAAAGGTCTTTTTCATCAATCTGCTAGATTTTTACTAATAAAAAAAGGCACTGCAAAGATGAGAATTCAAAATAATATATATGAAATAAAAGACAGAACTTTAGTATGTATTCTGCCTTGGGAATATACTGAAGTTATTGAAGTTTCAAAAACTATACAATATTTTATTCTAAAATACAATTTTGATAGTGCAAATAAAATAATAAAATCATTTTACAATGTAGATGCTGAAAACCTAAGTTTAATTAATTCGTTCTATGATAAGCCTGTAATCCAATGTACAAATGAACAATTTAAATATTTTTCTAATGTTTTTGACTTATTAAGAGCTGAATTAGGAGAAGATTCTACATTATATAATAAGAATGAAAATCCTATTTCTTCAGCTTATGTTTTAAATAAAATAATAGACTTGATTATTACATATAGAAGAATGCAAAATGAGGATACACAAAAAACAAAAAGGATTGATGAAAACTTTGATAAAATCAATATTTTTAGATATATACATGCTCACCTAAGCGAAAAACTAACCATTTCTTCTATCTCAAAATTATTCTTCTTAAGTGAATCGACAATAAATAGATATGTAAAAGAAACAACTGGTCTTTCTTTTAATACTTTAATAAATGAGATGAGAGTTGGAAAGACAATGGATATGCTATTATATACAGATTTGGACATAGAAGAAATAGCAGAAATAACGGGATTTTCAGACCGTTCTCATCTTTCAAAAGTATTTACAGCAAGAACGGGACAAAATCCTAATAAATACAGACAAACTTTCCAAAGAGTTTCACAAATTTGCCAAATAGAAAATATAAGAAAATTTTACAGAATATTAAACTATGTAGTAAAAAATTCAAGCGATGATATTGACTTAGAACGAATTTGCAAAGATTTTTCAATATCTTTAATAGAACTTAATAAACTATTTATATACTATGTAGAGAAAAATTTTAAGAATTTCTTAAATTTTGTAAGAATTAACAAATCTACAAAATTATTGCTAAAAACAGATATGCAAATAACTGATATTGCATTTGAAGTTGGATATAACACAGTAAAAACATTTAATCGTAATTTCTTAAAATATCAAAAAATGTTACCTACAGAATTTAGAAAAAACCTAAAACTACAAGATAGAGAAATATAAAAGCTGTTGAATAAATCAACAGCTTTTATATTTGTTTTAAAAAAATCTAAAAATGAGTAAAAAAAATCCTGCACAAGCAGGAAAATAATAACAATCCGTAACAGATTTCTCGAATCACAGATCTGGTGCCCAGAGGCGGAATCGAACCACCGACACGAGGATTTTCAGTCCTCTGACTCTTCCAGCTGATAATTATTTATTAGCACTTTTATTTTATTTACTTTTTTAGATTTTCACTGTTTTAGCTTTTCATAACTCATCTTCTCGTGCTTCGCACTAAACTAAGATGTTAACTCAAAATATCTTCGATTTCATCTCGATATTTTGGTTACTCTCTTATACCGACTTTTCGCTATCCGGGCTTAAAATTATAAAACTACCTAAAAATGAGTAAAAAAATCCTGCTTAAGCAGGAAAATAATAGCAATCCGTAACAGATTTCTCGAATTACAGATCTGGTGCCCAGAGGCGGAATCGAACCACCGACACGAGGATTTTCAGTCCTCTGCTCTACCGACTGAGCTATCTGGGCATATTTAATATTATGATTTCTTTATATTATGTAAATGGCAGGGGTAGAAGGAATCGAACCCTCATCAGCGGTTTTGGAGACCGACATTCTACCGTTGAACTATACCCCTACAATACCAATCCTTTTTAGCTCTATAAAATAAGAGATATTTCTAAAATAGAAATATCTTCAGATAATTTGGTGGGCCTTCAGGGACTTGAACCCGGGACCTACCGGTTATGAGCCGGGCGCTCTAACCAACTGAGCTAAAGGCCCAAATTATTGGCGGAGAAAGAGGGATTTGAACCCTCGCATCCCGTAAAGGATCTACTCCCTTAGCAGGGGAGCCTCTTCAGCCACTTGAGTATTTCTCCATTGTGGCGGAGAGGGTGGGATTCGAACCCACGTGGGCGTGAACCCAAACGGTTTTCAAGACCGCCTCGTTATGACCACTTCGATACCTCTCCATGAATGGTGATCCATCGGGGATTCGAACCCCGGACACCCTGATTAAAAGTCAGGTGCTCTACCGACTGAGCTAATGAATCATAAAATTGGCTGGGGTAGCAGGACTCGAACCTGCGGAATGCTAGAGTCAAAGTCTAGTGCCTTACCGACTTGGCTATACCCCAAAGGTTGGCGCACCTAAGAGGATTCGAACCTCTGGCACACGGATTAGAAGTCCGTTGCTCTATCCAGCTGAGCTATAGGTGCAAAATGGAGCGGGTGAAGGGAATCGAACCCTCGCAACCAGCTTGGAAGGCTGGGGCTCTACCACTGAGCTACACCCGCATATAAACTCAAACTTTATGGTCTTAACAAAAATTCAATTGGTGGAGGAGAGTGGATTCGAACCACTGAAAGCGCAGCTAACGGATTTACAGTCCGTCCCCTTTGGCCACTCGGGAACTCCTCCATATAATCTACTAAAAGTAGATTGGAGCTGGTGGGAGGACTTGAACCCCTAACCTACTGATTACAAGTCAGTTGCTCTACCAATTGAGCTACACCAGCATATTTATTGGCGACCTGGATGGGACTCGAACCCACGACCTCTAGCGTGACAGGCTAGCATTCTAACCAACTGAACTACCAGGCCATATTTGGTGGGCACAATAGGGCTCGAACCTATGACCCCCTGCTTGTAAGGCAGATGCTCTCCCAACTGAGCTATGCGCCCAAATATTACCAATAAACCTACTAAAATAAAATGGTGACCCCACCGGGATTCGAACCCGGGTTACCGCCGTGAAAGGGCGATGTCTTAACCGCTTGACCATGGGGCCTCATCAATCAATCTTACTCTAAAATTGACTGCCTAATAATTATATATCATAACTTGTGATTTGTCAATACCTTTTTGAAATTTTTAATGTGATTAAATCATTCTTTGAACGGTATCTCTCAAACAGTTACTCGAATATTATACACTTTATTTTTTTCATTGTCAACACTTTTTTAAAAAATTTTTTTATAATTTTACAATTCTAAATTCGGCTCAACATTTAATGTTAAATCACTTCTTACACCTGATATATACTCATAATAACCTGATGATGCAATCATAGCTGCATTATCTGTACAAAGTATTTTATCAGGAAAATATGATTTAAAACCATTGTTTTCGCACATTTTATTTATTTCTTCCCTTAGAGTATTATTTGCAGATACACCTCCTGATACGACAAGGGTATCTAAGTTTTTCTCTTTCATTAGTTTTTCAGTCTTATAAATCAACACATCAAAAACTGCTCTTTGAAAACTTGCACATACATCTTCTTTAGATATTTCTTCATTTTTTTGTTTTTTATTATTTAAATAATTGAGTACAGCGGTTTTAAGTCCACTAAAACTAAAGTTATAGCTGTTTTTATCAAGCATTACTCTTGGAAAATCTATCGCTTCATCATTTCCAAGTTTTGCTAGTCTTTCGACTTCAGGTCCACCTGGATAATTCATTCCTAAACATCTAGCAACCTTATCATAAGCTTCTCCACAGGCATCATCAATTGTCTTTCCAATCACTTCCATATTATTATAGTCTTTTACATGTACTAAATAAGTATGTCCTCCGGAAACTAAAAGGCAAATAAATGGAGGCTCTAGCTCTTTATGAGTTATTAAAGTCGCACAGATATGTCCTTTCATATGGTTTACTCCAACCAGCGGTTTTTTACAAGCATAAGATAATGCCTTTGCTTCTGATATTCCAACAAGCAAAGCTCCAACAAGACCAGGACCTTTAGTTACAGCTATTGCATCTATATCATCTAAAGTAATTTTCGCTTCTTCCAAAGCCTCTCTTACTATATTATTGATTACTTCTAAATGCATTCTACTTGCAACCTCAGGTACTACTCCCCCAAACTTTTTATGCATATCTATTTGAGAAGAAATTACATTAGAAATAACTTCTCTTCCATTTTTGACGACAGCAACACTTGTTTCATCACAACTGCTCTCTATCGCCATAATTTTTATATCATCCATCAAACTACCTCTTTTAACATCATAATTCCATTTTCTTTCGGATTGCTATAGTAGTCAACAATCTCCCTAATATCTATAAATCCACATTTTTTATATAGATTAATAGCCAGAATATTATTTTTTCTAACTTCTAAAAATATCTTTTTAACATCATTTTTCTTTAATTCATCTTGAAAAAATTCCATAATTTTAAAAGCTATCTGTTTTTTTCTAAAATCTTTAGAAACAACTATTTTATATATTTCAGCTTCATCTAAAATTTGATTAAATAGAATATATCCAATTACATTTTTTTCTTTTTCTGCTACAATGACTCTTTGATTTTGTATATATTCTAAATAAAACGCTTCTTCAAAATTGTTGGAAAAATTTTCATTATCTAAAGATAGAATATCAAACACATCTTTATTTTCAGCATATCTATATAAAATCATCTACTTACCTTTGTTTTCCATATCTCTTTGAGCTTGTGAAAGTCTTACATATTCAGGACTTAAATTAAAACAATCTGAAATATCTCCACTTTCAAATTTATGTTTACCAATAACACAGGCATTTCTTGAAATACAACTATTTAAGCAAGCAGGAGTAATTTCAAAATTCTTATTTTTTAAAATTCTATCTTTATACAAATTAACGCAATCTCCTACAAAAACAAATTCTCCTTTATCTGAAATCTCTTCCAAAAGCTCATCAATAGTTAAAAGTGCAGGAGCAACTATATTTGTATTATTTATCCCTTCATAAACTCCGTAATAAACTCTTTCTCCTCTAGCATCAATTAAAGGAATTTTCTTTTTATCTGAATACACTCCAAAAGAAAGAGCTTCTAATGTATTTACAGCAACTATCGGCTTATTTAAAGCCATTGCTAAAGCCTTTACTACCGTAACCCCTATTCTTATTCCTGTAAAAGACCCCGGACCAGTAACTGCAACAAACAAATCTATCTCTTCTATATCAATATTTAATTTTTTAAGCATTTCATCAACCATAACAAGCAAAATCTCATTATGGCTCATACTTTGATTAATACTATAATCTCCAACAATATTATTATCCTCCATAACAGCACAAGAACTATGAGTCGTTGAAGTATCTATCGCTAAAATTTTCATTCTAATTCCTCTATAATTTCTATTTCTCTTTTATTTTTTCCTTTAATTACAATCCTTCTTGAATTTTCAGAAATTTTTAAAATTTCAAGTTCAATTAAATTTTTAGGTAATAAATAATCGGCGTTTTCAGCCCATTCTATTATTGTTATACCATCAGGATAAAAGTAGTTTTCATAATCTATTTGATAAAGTTCCTCAGGTGAATCAATTCTATATAAATCCATATGATTAAACTCAAACTTCCCAGAATATAAATTAACTAAATTAAAAGTTGGAGAAGTAATATCTTCATCAATTCCCAAATTTTTCCCTAAAAATTTAGTAAAAGTTGTTTTCCCAGCTCCAAGATCTCCAATTAAAGAAATCACGTCGCCATTTTTTAAAGTTTTCGAAAATCTTTTAGAAAAGTTATCACATTCTTCTAAAGAATTTAAAATAATCTCTAACAAATTTTCCCTCCTAATTTCATATTATAAATTACATTTAATTAAATCATAATTTCTTTTTGATAATTAAATTTTGTTATTATGATGAAATAATTATGGCTTTATCATAAGGCATAAAGCTATAATTATTATATCATAAAAAGTATTTTTATAACAGTAAAAAACAGAAAAAGGAGACTTACAAGTCCCCTTTTCTATTCTAATTTTATTCTGAAACAAATTTTAATTTTATATTTTTTAATGTCCAAGTATATTCATCATATGACATTTTTAAATTTAGATCTAATTCTTTTCCTTTATATCTAGCAATAACTTCATCTGAAAAAGTTAGATTTATCTTGTTTGTAGCTAAATCATAACTAGCTTCAATTCCTTCTACTCCTGAACTTATTTCGTCAAAAAGATTTATCACTTCATCTTCCCCAAATGCTTTAGCTAATGAATTTCCAACCTCCTTAATTCCTTTAAAAGGAGTTACAAAAGAAACTTCTTTTCCCTTAACTTCAACAGTTAATCCAAAGTTAATCCCTTGTCCTGAGAATTGAATACTTCCAATACCTTCATTTAAAGCTTTTTCCAATCTTTCAGCAATATAATTTCCAAGTCCTTCATAATTCTTAACTCTATTTCCTGAAAAATCCAAGTGTTCTATTTTATCAAAATCCTTAAGAATTGAAACATCTTCTATTCTATTAGCTGATAAATCTAAGAATGTTAAGTTTTTCAAATTTTTTAAAGCAGAAATATCAGTAATTCCCTTGGATATTATTTTATGACTCTCATTTCCTTCAACAGTTACATTATAATGCAAATCCAATCCTGTTAGATTTGTCAAATTTGAAAGAGGTGTTATATCTTCAATTAAATTGTTATATAATTTCAAAAATGTTAAATTAGTTAAATTTTTTAATGGATTTATATCAACAATTCTATTTCTTTGAATTTCCAAATATTCCAATTTAGTTAAATTTTTAAGTGGAGAAATATCTGAAATCTCATTTTCATTTAATTTCAATTTCTTTAAATTTTTTGCATATTCCAAGCCTTTAATGCTCTTCATACCTCTTGTAACAGCAAATTTAAAATCCTTGGTTCCTTTTAAACTTGTTGGTTTTCCAAGTATTGAATATTTTGCATTTTCACTAAAATCAGCTCTTCCATCTTCCTTTAAAAAGATTGATAATTCTGTTAAACTTTCCATTTCTTCAATCGTAACTTTTTGATTATCAGCTCTATTTTTATCTAAATTTTTATTTATTACCTTTAAAAGTTTTGCATCTTCAATTTCAACATATTTTTTAGCTGGTTTTACTAATTTTACATTCAAATTCAATATAGTAGGATTATTTGCATAATCCATTTCGTTTTCAAATTCAAACTTAACTTTTAATTCTAATCCACTATCTGAAATATTATTGAAAATATCATCAGTTAAACTGAATTTTAGTTTTCCATTTTCTAAGCTTACTGACATATTTTTATTATCAGTGCTAATCTTAATATTACCACCTTTAGCAATCTTTTCAAGACCTACAAATACATTGTCAATTTCAAAAGTTTTTTCACTAACTTCAACATTTTCTAAATCAATATTTTGATTGTGAATAACTTTCTCAAATATACTCTTTTTATTGTTTATTGGCGAAAAGTCTTTTATTTTATTTCCATCAAGTTTAAGACTTGAAAGTTCATTCAAATCTTTAAGTGCAGAAATGTCAGAAACATTATTATTAGATAAAGTTAAAGTTGAAAGTTTATTTAAAGATTTTAAAGCGTCAATATTCGAAACTTTATTATTTTTTAAATATAAATAGATTAAATCTTTTAAATTACTAACTGCATCTATATTTTCTACATTATTTTTATTTAAATTTAAACTCGTAAGTTTATTTATATCCTTTAAAAACGAAATATCTGAAATTTTATTATTTTCAAGATTCAAATCTTCAAGTTTTGTAAGTTTATTCAATTTAAAACTATCTAGATTATTTCCCTTTAAACTCAATTTATTTAGTTTTGTCAATCCATTTATTACAGAAATATCTTTTATTTTATTATTTCCTAAATCTAAATTTTCCAATAATTTTAAGTTTTTCAAAGCATCAATATCTTCAATATTATTGTTATCTGCTCTTAAATAAGTTAAATTTTCAAGCTCTTTAACATAACTGATATCAGAAATTTTATTTGAATAGATATCAAAAAGAGTTAACTTTTTAAAATTTTTAACAATACTCATTTCAAGCACTTTATTAACTGCAAAATCAAAATTTTCTAAATTTGTAAGATTTTTCAATGAGCTAATATCAGAAATATTATTATGTGAAATATATAAGAATTTCAATTGTGTTAAATCTTTTAGTGGAGAAACATCAGAAATTTCATTATGAGAAAGTCTTAACAATTCAAGATTTTTAAGTCCAGCAAGTGGTGTTAAATCCTTAATAGCACCCTCAGAATATCTAATTTCTTCATTATCATCAGGAATTTCTCCGGATGAAATTGTAAGAGTCTTTAAATTTTTACAATATTCAAGTCCTTTGATACTGCTAACCTCTATAAGATTTTCTTCAGCAGCATCCATTCCTCTGATTCCTATAGATTCAATTTTTTCTAAATCGCTCTTATAAATTTCATTTGAATTCTTATCTTTTCTATATGATTTATCATTAAGTTTGAAATTGTATTCGTTCATTTCCGCTTCAAAGCTATCTTCACCTTCATAGGCATGTAACTTATCAAGAATGAATTGTTTTAAATTTTTATCTTCAAATTCAACAACTTTATCTTCTTCATCAGGTTTATTATCATCTGGCTTGTTTTCGTCAGGTTTGTTTTCATTTGGTTTATTTTCATCTACTTTTGAAGACGCATCATTCCACATTAATACGCCAACATAATCATAAGTTTTTCCTTTTATCTCAATCTTTCCGGATAAATCAGCAGAATTTTTATAAATTCCATCTGCATTTGAATTATAAGCAAAAACTGAAGACATCAAAATGCCTGTACCAACTGCAATAGATAGTAGTTTTTTTGCATTTCTCTTTTTAGAAACTAATACGCAAACAACTCCAATAATTCCTGCAACTGCTATTGTTACATTGATTTTATAAACTCCAGAGATTCCAGTTTTAGCAAGTTTACCTTTATTAACTCCATCCTTGATAGCTTCTACAACTTCAAATTGTAACTTTTCATTTTCTAAAACTTTCTTTTCTCCAGCTTTTATATCTCCAATTTCAAGTTCTTTTCCACTAATAATTTTAAGGCCTTTTATATCTTCTGTCTTTACTCTAACTCCAACCATGTCTTTTGAAGTTTTGTTTTCAACAGAAATCTTAAAAGTTCCTTCGCCATCAGCGATTAAATTTACGGCAATTCCATCTTTGTTGTAAATCACGGTTTCACTATCAGCATAACTTACTTGTGAAAAAGAAAATCCACAGAGCAATGCTAAAGCCAATATGCTTTTATTTTTCATAAATATCCTCCGTTTATAAATAAATATACAACATTATTTTATCATATAATGACTTTAAAGTATAATAGATATATCTTATTCTAAATCACCTATACATTAATATTTTTTATGCAAAAAGAACTATGCTTAACACATAGTTCTTTTTTATATTACTGATTATACTATAATAACATCTTCAAATCCATTTTGAAGCGCTATTTCTTTTAATTCTTCCATTTCATCATCCGTTGGAGCAGAAAACATACTGTATTCTTCTCTAACTCCATATTTTCTGTACTTTATGATTTTATATCTAATTTTATGTCCCATTTTTATGTATTTGGAAAGCATCTTTGTAATTTTATCAACTGTAGTTCTATTGTCCATTCCGGCAATTGTTACAGTCCTTATCTCAAATAGTTTATTAATACTTGCAAGATAATCAGCATTTTCTAAAACTACATCAACCTTACTTTTAGTTATAAAAAGATGTTCTTCATTGTCAAAAGCCTTTATATCAAGCATAAAAGCATCAGAAGCTTCTACAAAATCAGGAAGTTTTTTTAAAGGAATACCGCCATTTGTATCGACAAAGCAAGTAAGCCCAAGTTTTCTAACCTCTTTAAAAAGAGAAGTTAAAAAAGTATGTTGCAGAGTACATTCTCCTCCACTAACTGTAATTCCTCTAATAAAAGGCATATTCTTTTTTATTCTTTCGACTGTTTCTTCAACTGTCCAATTGTATATCTTCGGACTTGAAAGATGTTTACAAACCCTTATACATTCATCACAATTTATACAGGTCTTATCATTCCAAACTATTTTTCCATTTACATTCGTCAAACTCTTTGTTGGACAAGAAGGAATACATTCCATACAATTTATACAATGTTTAATAGTTTCAGGATTATGACAATAAAAGCAGTTGAAATTACAACCTTGTAGGAAAATAGACGTCCTGTTTCCAGGTCCGTCTACTACCGACATATCTATTATTTTATTTATAATTCCTTTATTTGACATCTCTAACCTTACGTTCTAATAAATGATATTTTTCAAAAGCCTCTCTTGCATATTGAACAGTATCATAACTAACTGTTTCGCCGTCAATAAACTTTTGCATATCAGATTTCTTTACTAAATATCCTGTTACACGAATCAAATCTCCACTATCTCCATAACAAGAAATATATCTCATATTTAGTTTAAATGCTGCTTTGAAAATATCTAAAACAGCTGATGGATTTCTTTCTGCAGTTTCATCAAATGGGAAATGGTCGCCAATTCCTGATGGAAAATACTTATGGAATAAAGCTGAATGTTTAATATGGTCATACATAGGAATTTCCTTACCTATTCTAATTCTAACACCCGCACTATCTTCCATATCATCTTGTGCCCCAACTTGTGAATGAAGCATAAATCTATGATTCCAGAAAGTAGAATACTTACTTTCGAATGAATTTACTCTATTTTCTACAAAATCCATTACTTCTATCCCTAAATCATTGGCGTAATCGTCTTTTCCATAAACTAAATCTTTACTTTCAAACTCTAAAAGTTTTTGAACACATTCATGAAGTCCTACAACTCCAAAAAGTCCAACAAATCTATCTAACTCAACAAAACCTTCTTTAACTAAGAAATTTTCCTCAAAGAAAGGAGTTTCTTCAACTAAAAATCTGATTTTCCCTTCCATGAAATTACACATTAAATCTATTGCTTCAGGTAAAACTCTGTCAAAGAAATCTTCTTTTGAACTTGAACTTCTAGCAAGAGAACCAAGTCTTAATCTGCTAAGAGTAAATGCTCCACCTGAAATTGGAAGACCATTATAGCAACTTGCTATTGCATAATCTCCATTAAAATCTTTTCTATAGTATTTATCATTAGCAAAAGCAGGATTTGCAGTTAAAAGAGATGCATAAACTGCCTTTTCTCCAAAATCGTCAGGTGTAATATCTTCATCATAAAGAATTGTCATATTTGGAGTAACATTATTTAAAGTTGGAAGTAATTCTAAAATAATTTCACCTGCAACAGTCTTTTCAGGACCAATATTTGCATGGCAAAAACTGTCATTAATTGTTCTATCTAAAGAAACTAAGAACCATTTAATTAATTTTTTAGCCTCTTCTCTATCTGTAATAAATGGATCTAAAAGCTTATCAATTTTCCCAATATAAACTGGATATCTAGTTATAGAAGGAACATGATGATAAAAAATCAATAAACTATTAATAGCATCAAGTAAAGTTTCAGCCTTCTCAAGACGTAAAAACTTACAGCCCTCATCCAAAAGTTTTTGGTAATTAGGGCAAATGTATCTCGGTGCATAAGGTGCATGACCTTCCCACAAATCGCAGAAACCTCCATTTTCAGAAATTTCAAAAATTCTCTCATTAACTGAACTTTCAGGAAAATCATTCAAATTCTCTGCAAGCTTTGCAAGTTGAGAAGTCTTTTGCTCATAAGTTAAATCCTTAGCCTTAATTATATTCATTGATAATTCTCTAGCTTCTTCCAATGTTTTTATTTTAGAAATCATAAATACCTCCAATTTTATGTCAAAAAGTCATTTACTATTTACCCATATTATATATGAATAATCCCCAAAATGATACTGTAATTTGTCTTTTTTAAGAAAATATTTTGAGATTTTTTGAAAAAAACAAAAAACTTTTATCGGCTCTAGATTACGACTTTTTTAAATATAAAAAACCACTGTATTTTAAACAAAAAACGACCATACGGTCGTTTTAATTTATTTTAACATTTTCTCTGTTTATTCCAAAGTCAAAAGTAAAGCCATTTTGAAATTTTTTTCGGCTTTTACATAATGTCTTCCTGCTTTTGCAAAATGGAAGCATTCACCTGCTTTAATTACATGGTCTGTTCCTTCATAACCTATGATTCCTTCGCCGTCTAATGCAAATACTATTGCTTCTCCCGGTGCTGAGTGTTCTGACAAACCTGTTCCTGCATCAAATGCCATTAATACAAATTTCATTTTATCATTGTGGACTACGTCCATATTTACAATTTTACCTTCTTGGTATTGTAGTAATTCTCCTAATTTAAAAACTTCTCCAGCTTTTACTAACTTATTCATAAAGTCCTCCTTTTTTATAGCAATTTCGGTAAAAATTGCTCCTGATTTTGTTTTCATTCCTACAGGAATTTCAATCGGTGTTACAATACATTCTCCTACTTTTACTATTTTAATATTTTCAGAAAATCCATATACTTCAAGCTCTCCCTCTGCTACAATCAACAGCTTATAATAAGGGAATAATTCTGCACTTATATCTGTATCTTCTGCCATAGAAAAATATGCTATGTAATTTTCTCCTCCATGTACTTCTTTTGATATTGTACATCCTTCTAGTGCTTTATTATCTTTAGCTATGGAGAACACTTTTCCAACTTGTTCTTTCAAAACGCACCTCCTTCTATATGTACATAAATATTGTTCCAATAGAATATACCCTAATTAAAATTTCACTAACAAATCTATTCATAGTTTTTCATAAAAAAAGGTCAATGAGAATTCATTGACCCTTTGATTAATTATAAAATATTATATTTTTTATTCTTCTTCATCAACCAAACCTGAAAGTTTTGCAACGCTGTAAGTACAAACTATATCACCTGTAACATTATTCATAGTTTCAAACATATTTACTACTAAATTTACAAAAACAGTCAAATAAATATAAATACAATATATATTTATTATAGAATTTAAAAAGGAAACGATTTTAATGAAAATAGTAATATCAACTTTTTATTAAATATAATTTAACTCAAACTATCTATTCAACTGTAAATGATACAAATACTAGAATTATAGAATTTTTTCTAATAATAGTATTCTACATAATTTCTTTAGTATTATGAGACCAAAAACATAAAATAATAGTGTTGATTTTTAATTATATTTCGAGAGTATTTTTAACAAAAATTACTTAATTTAAAAGCATCTCTCTTAACTATTATATTATCATATATGCCATTCGATTGTCAATCGTTTTTATTGATATTATTGCACTGAAAACATTCAAAATATAACATTTTTCGCTAAAATTTTTTTCACAATCTTTGCATTTTTCTATTTATTTTTTGTCATTTTTATATTATAATATTATTGTACAATAATATTAAGGAGGGACATTAATGGAGAGTAAATTGGTTACATTGTTAAGAAAAGTTTTGATAGATAAGACTTTTGATTTAAAAACTGACAGAAGATTATATTCAGAATTTACTGTTCTTAAAGTTAAGAAAAAGACTGTAATAATAAAAGAAAACGACAAATTGGATTATTTATATTTGTTAGTTAGAGGAAGTGCGAATGTTGTTCATTTCACTCCAGTTGGTGAATTAATTGTTTTTAATCATATAACAAATACTTCTATATTTGGTTTACTTGAATTTATGGATAATAAACACGATTTCTACAAGAGTGTTGCATTTTTTAAAGATACAAGACTTATCAGAATTCCTGTTGAAAGATTTGAACAAGAAGCTGAAAGTATTGAACTTCTAAAAATTTACAACCATTTCTTATTAGATTTTGCAAAACATTCCATTGCTACATTCGATTTAACTAAGAATTATGGAAGAAAGAAAAACTTAATTGAATTTTTCTTATCAAAATGTGTCGATGTAGAATTTCCTGTGAGAATTACTCTAACAAAAAAAGTAATTTCGGACTATTTGAGAATTAATGAAAGAACAATGTATAGATATTTGAATGAATTAATAGATAGAAATTGTATTTCAAGAAAAACTGGTAAGATTATAATTTCAAAGGAAAATTATGATAATCTAGTTGAATACTCAAAAGAAAAAGGTGTGGATAACGAATAATAGGTGGAAGCGATGGATAATTCTATAGAAAATGTAAATTTATCAAGTTCGGATAGTGCAACAAAAAGGTTTAATTTAAAATCTTTAATTTTAGTTATAAACTATTTTATAACTCCGTTTATTATTGCTGCGATAATTTTTTTCTTTTTAGTAGATGGCGATTATCCTAGAAGTATGATGAATTCACCAATCGCAATAAAGTTCTTTCAAAACAATAAATTTATATTGGAAGATGAAGAAATATTTAAGGATGTATTTATAAGTGTAGTAATTTCAATTACAACACTTATAACATTTATAATAGGCGTTTTATTAAGTAGAAAAAGAACTGATAGTATTTCAACAAAAAAATCTGAAGCTACTTTAGTAAAATTACTGCTACTCGGAGTTGGACTAGGCATATTTATGATTTTGTGGAATATTATCATCTCACAAGCCTATAGACTATTTGGACTAAGTTTTAAAAGTGAAAATAGCCAAGGCATTTTCAGAGCTTTACAATATAATAAGATATTATTAATAATAAATCTATTATTTTCAGCTCCAATTGGAGAAGAAATTGTATTTAAATATGGTATATTTACATTTTTTCACGAAATTTTTCATGATCAAGGAAAAATTTTAAGAATATTTATACCGGCATTAATCTCCGCTTTTATATTTGCGATGATTCATGACGGATTGTATTTAGTTCCATTGTATATAGTTCCAAGTTTTATAGGATGTTTAATATACGAAAAGACAAAATCTTTGTTACCTTGTATATTTGGTCATTTTATAAATAATTTCATAGCATTAATAATGATGTTAACACAGTTAACCCACTTGTTCTAATTGTTTACATAGGGTTATCTCAATAAGAATAAGACCTACCAAGATGTATCTTATTGGATGGGTTAGTAAAAATCTTGTTGTTTCACAAAAAAAGCTATTGAAGTAAAACTTCAATAGCTTTTTTGTTTACAATTTTTTACTATTTTACAACTTTAGAATTTACTTCTTCCAAAATTTTATCAAGGAATGCTTCGAATTTCATTGAACCTTTATCCCCTTCTCCACGTTTTCTAATGGAAACTGTTCTTTCGTTTACTTCATTTTCTCCAACGATTAAACTATATGGGATTTTAGCAAGTTGTGCTTCTCTGATTTTTAATCCGATTTTTTCTGCTCTGTCATCTACGACTGCTCTTATATCTTTTTTAGCAAATTCTTTTTGTAATTCATTTGCATAGTCATTAAATTTATCAGAAATAGGTAAAATCTTAACTTGTTCAGGGGCTAACCAAGTTGGAAACGCTCCTTTATATTCTTCAATCAAATAAGCTACGAATCTTTCCATTGTAGAAACAATTCCTCTGTGAATTACAACAGGTCTATGAGTATTCTTTCCATCTTCTCCAACATAAGTTAAGTCAAATCTTTCCGGCAATAAGAAGTCAAGTTGAATTGTAGAAAGAGTTTCTTCCAAACCAATTGCAGTCTTAACTTGAACATCAAGTTTAGGACCGTAAAAAGCAGCTTCTCCTTTTGCTTCAAAGTATTCATATCCTAAGTCATCCATTGCACTCTTAAGCATCGCTTCAGCATTATTCCACATTTCATCATCATCAAAGTATTTTTCCTTATTTTCAGGATCTCTGTAACTTAATCTGAATCTAAAATTCTTTATATCAAAATCTTCATAAACTGATTTCATTAAATTTACAACTCTTGTAAATTCTTCCTTAATTTGATCAGGACGAACAAAGATATGAGCATCATTTAAAGTCATTTCTCTAACTCTTTGTAATCCTGAAAGTGTACCACTCATTTCATAACGATGCATCATTCCAAGTTCAGCAATTCTTATAGGGAATTCCTTGTAACTATGAACATCATTATTGTAAATTTCCATATGATGTGGACAGTTCATAGGTCTTAAAACTAATAATTCTCCATTTCCTAAGTCCATTGGTGGAAACATACTGTCTTGATAGTGATCCCAATGACCTGAAGTTTTATACAAGTCAACATTAGCAAGAATTGGAGTATAAACATGTTCATATCCACATTCAATTTCTTTATCAACTATATATCTTTCAACTACACGTCTAATTGTCGCACCTTTTGGTAGCCAGAATGGAAGTCCTGCTCCAACATTTTGGCTAATCATAAAGATTCCCAATTCCTTGCCGATTTTTCTATGGTCCCTTTGTTTTGCATCTTCTAAAAATTCAAGATATTCATCCAAATCTTTTTTCTTTTCAAAAGTTATACCGTAAATTCTTTGTAGCATTTTATTTTTTTCGCTACCTCTCCAGTATGCACCAGCTATACTTAAAAGTTTAACTGCTTTTATCTTTTTAACATCAACAAGATGTGGTCCTCTACAAAGGTCAGTAAATTCTCCTAATTCATAGAAAGAAAGTTCAGCATCTTTGTCAAAGCCTTCAATTAAATCAATTTTATAATCTTGTCCTTTTTCAGCAAAATATTTCAAGGCAAAGTCTCTATCAACTTCTTTTCTATCAACAGAATAACCTTCCTTAACGATTTTCTTCATTTCTGCTTCGATTTTTTCTAAATCTTCCGGTGTGAATTTATGTTCAGAATCCAAATCATAGTAAAATCCGTTGTCTATTGCAGGACCTATTCCAAATTTTGTATCTGGAAATAGTCTTTGAATAGCAAGAGCCATTACGTGGCTTGATGTATGCCAAAAAATTTCTTTTCCCTCTTTGTCTTCAAATTTTACAAATTTAACTGTACAATCTTCTTTCAAAGTTTCACTTAAACCTTTTATAATATCATCATTAATAACAGCACCGATAACATTTCTTGCAAAGCCTTCAGAAATGCTAATTGCAACATCTAAAATCTTTACACCTTTTTCAAATTCATGAACAGACCCGTCAGGGAATGTAACTTTAATCATTTCCATATTATCCTCCTATAAAAAAAGAGCCTCATCCCTACAAAACTGTAGGGACGATGACTCGTGGTTCCACCCTAATTACTTCTTAATTAAATAAAAGACTCAGTAATAGTTTTCGGTAAATAGCATTCTTAAATGAAATTCCAGCCACGTTTCATTCTCTCTTAAAGCGCTTAAGTCCTACTCGTTACTTCAACGTCTATATTAAATTTAATAATCCTTCGAAATCAACCGTTGATTGTTCTCCTGTCTTTAAATCTTTAACAGTATAAGTATTATTAACCTTTTCATCTTCTCCAACTATGATTATATAAGGAATATTTAATTTGTCCGCATAAGATATTTTTTTCTTCATCTTTGCGTCCTCAAAATATATTTGTATTATTTTACCACTATTTTCAAATTTATTCAATAGTTTTATAGCATAATCATAACAATTTTCCATTGGAATAATCAAAGCATCTATACTATTAGTTTTAATTTCTTTAAATAAGTTTTTATCAAGTAGTTGATAGAACAATCTTGTAAGACCGATAGAAATTCCAACACCGGGTAAAATCTGACTTGTATAATTGCTCGCCAAGTCATCATATCTTCCACCTGAACAAACACTTCCAAGTTGTCTATAATTTTCTAAAAATGTTTCATAAACAGTTCCAGTATAATAATCAAGCCCTCTTGTAATTGTAAGATTAATCCTTATAAAATCCTCAGGAATTCCAAAAAGTTTCATACAATTATAAACTTCTTTAAGTTCTTCAACTCCTTTTTCAAAAAGTTCGTTCTCGATTCTTAAAGTATTTAGTTTTTCAATAATTTCTTCATTACTTCCTGAAATTTTTATAAATTCTATAATTTTTTCTAAACTATTATCATCAAGTCCTGTATTTTTAAGTTCTTCTACAACTTTATCAAAACCAATTTTTTCAATCTTGTCGATAATTCGAAGCATATCAGTTTTATTATCTATACCCAGATTTTCAAAAAGTCCATTAATAATTTTTAAATTACTAAAATTTATTGCAAATTTTTCATTAATGATTCTTGAAAAAATTTCATAGATTATATAAGGAAGCTCTGCATCATTTTTAATATCTAATTTTCCATTTCCAATAACATCAATATCACATTGATAAAATTCTTTATATCTTCCCTTTTGATTTCTCTCTCCACGATAAACTTTACCTATATGATATCTTCTAAAAGGAAAATTCAAGTCGCTAAAATATTGAGCAACATATCTTGCCAAAGGCACAGTAAGATCAAATCTTAAAGAAATGTCCTTGCTTTCAGAATCAATTTTAAAAATTTGTTTTGTAGTTTCTCCGCCGCCTTTAGCCAAAAGAATTTCATTCTTTTCAAAAACTGGTGTATCTATTGGTAAAAATCCACGTTTTTTAAAAGTATCTTCAATTATATTCTTAACATTGTCGAACAAAATTTGCTCATTTGGTAAAAGTTCCATAGTACCAACAACATTGCTCGGTTTAATAAATCCCATAATTACCTCCAGAGTGAAATAATTCCACCTAAATCGACAAAAGTTTCGTCTTTAGGATAGAGTATTTTCACATTTTCTTCATCAGCTACGCGTTTAATTATATCATAATCTCGATATTTTGTCACATCACCATAAAATAATAAAATATCATCGGAAACAAAACCACAAGTCCCTCCAATAAATCCGTTTTTATATCCTTTTAAAATAATTCCTTCATTTGTAACAAGTTCCACATCGATATTCTCAGCTTTTAATGTTTTATATACTCCCTCATCACTTGTTATTATATGATTTTCAAAACAAATCATACTACAATTTGCATAACCTTGATTTATCTTTACATATTCTCTATTTAATCTTAGTTTTTCAAAAATTTCTTTTGTGGTAAATTTTTCATTATGAAAAAAATATTTCTTATTTTTTGCAACATTTAAAACCATCTCTCCATTTTTAAAATTAGAAACGTCCACTTTTTTTAAATTAAATCCACTCAAATACTCACTATAATAATCATAAACAGAATTTTCTATATAAATATCTTCATCAATCTTTACAATACTAAGGTCTGGATGGTCATTATAATTTTTATTAAATTTTTCATTATTCAAACTTTTTATATACTTAATATTTTCTTTTTCTAAAAGTTCAAAAAATTTTGCACTAGCGCGGTTACTAACTATAATTTTTTGTAACATATTTATCTCCTAAATGATTAAGTTTTATATAATTGGGTAATACTAGATTTGATAATTATAATAATAATGTATCTATATTTTATTATAACACATTTTATCATATTTTATTTATTAGGAGGATGTTTATGTTAAAAGAATTTAAAGAGTTTGCCTTAAAAGGTAATGTAATGGACTTAGCAGTCGGTGTAATTATTGGTGGAGCTTTCGGAAAAATCGTTACATCATTAGTTAATGATGTTCTAATGCCTTTAATTTCAATGTTAACAGGTGGAATTAATTTTTCAGACCTAAAAATTGTATTAAAAGCAGCAGATCCATCAAAAGAAATTGCTGAAGTTGCTTTTAAATATGGTGCATTTATTCAAAATGTTATTGATTTTCTAATTATTGCTTTCTGTATATTTATGATGGTAAAAGCTATGAATAAATTAAGCAGAAAGAAAGAAGAAGTAGTTGAGGAAGCACCTGCTGGTCCGACTCAAGAAGAAATCTTAACAGATATTAAGAATATCTTAAATGATATTAAAGAAAAAAACTAATATAGAAAATTTTCTTAAACATAAAAACCGAGTTGAAATTTCAACTCGGCTTTTTTATTGTGAAACAACAAGGTTCCCAGAAACTCACCTGATGCGAAGCATCATGAAATCGTGGGGTTCTTATTCATTTTATTTTTCACATATCCCTTCCATTAAGAAAATTCTAAAATCAATGTCCTTACTTCTTCCATTCCATAAAATTTCATAGTTTTTCGGAATAAATGAGGCTCTTTTAAAATAATTTTCCATTTCTTCTCTTGAAAAACCATCATGTCCATCAAAGTTTGGAAAATCCTTATGAAAGTCAGGAGAAACTGTATCTAAATCCATTATAATTATTTTTCCATTTTCTTTCAAATGTTTTCTTAACAACTTAAGCTCTGCATCTACATCTACAATATGATGAAAAGCAGTTAAACTGTAAATTATATCGTATTTTTCATTCGAATTATCCAAAAAATTTTCATCATTTATACTGATATTTTCTATTTCCATTTCATTTATTCTCTTTAAAGACTCATCTCTCATCTTTAAAGAAGTATCCATACAATCAATATGTTTTAAATCTTTAGATAATAAAGTTGCAAGAAGTCCATCTCCCGATCCGATTTCAAGAGCCTTTTTCTCTTTCAGATTTTTTCCTAAATACTTGAACATTTTTTCGTATATGGTAAAAGTTCTATTTTTTCTCTCTTCAGTATTCCAAACTTTAGCAACTTCATCAAAATAATTACTCATACTACCCCCTAAATTTAAATAATAAGTTAATCAAGATTTTCTAGAAAACCAAGGGATACATCTATTTGTCCTCTTACAATATGCCAGATATTCCTCTCCAAAAATATCTTTAAGCCATATTTCTTCCGTATTTTTTACTAAAATTGTCAAAAGAATCCAATAAATTGGAATTGTAATTAAAAAATATAAATTATTGAAAACAAAACAAATTCCCCAACAAAGAAACATAAAAGCTGAATAAATCGGATTTCTTACAACCGAAAAAACTCCCGTAGTTACCAATTTTAGTTCCTTTATATTCTTAGAAATTCTTGAATTAACAACTGCAGAAACCCACAGTCCAATACCTATAACTATACATAAAATACCTATAATTATAAAAGGTATTTTTAAAAAAGAAATTTCTCCATTTTTAAAATAACCCTTATTTTGTAAAAATATTAAAATACTTGTTACAATCAGTATAATACCCACATATAACGGACCAATCCCTAAAACTGATAACTTTTCTCTTTTCATAATTTACTCCTATTATTTGTAAACAAAATGATTGATTAATATAAATATATCATAATTGCAAAAGAATATCAACTTAAAAACCTTATTAGGAAATACCATTAAGAACAGGAGCTTTAGGAGATCTCTCGACTACGCTCGAGATGACGTGTTAGGAGACTTTCTTTGCATAGAAAATGACGTAAATTATTTTACTATATATACAATTAACTCCCGTCAGTCCTACTTTTTTTACAAGCAAACAAAGTTAGAGCTAGATTCACTTCACTCAGCTTTGCTTCGTTTCGGTCGAAATGACGTGTCGAGATATTTTCTTTGCAAAGTACTATGACGTTAAATATTTTATTTTAAATAATTTTTAAATATTTTTTGAAGTTTATTTACCATTCACGTCTAGCTCTAAAATGAGTACACTCCCTTATACGTCATCTCGACCGAAACGAAGTGGAGTGGAGAGATCTCACACTTTCGTTGAAAACAAAAGTGAATGTATCGAAGATACATAAATAAATCTAACAACTTTCAATTTTGCATAAAAAAAGAATGTCTATATTTCTATAAACATTCTTGTTTTCAAATTTAAAAACTATTTAGCGTAGTCAACAACTCTTGTTTCCCTAATTAAATTAACCTTAATTGTTCCAGGATACTCAAGTTCTTCTTGTATTTTCTTAATAATTTCTTTTGAAGTTAATAACATCTTATCTTCGTCAATAACTTCTGGTTTAACCAATACTCTTATTTCACGTCCTGCTTGAATTGCAAAAGATTTTTCAATTCCATCAAATGAATTTGCAATCTCTTCAAGATTTTCCAAACGCTTAATATAATTTTCAACAGACTCACGTCTTGCACCTGGTTTTGCAGCTGAAATAGCATCCGCAGCTTGTACCAAAAGTGCCTCAACAGTTGATGGTTCAACGTCATTGTGATGTGCCTCAATACAATGGAGAACTTCACGTTTTTCCTTATATTTTTTAGCCATTTGAACACCTAATTCAACGTGGTTTCCTTCCATTTCGTGATCTATCGCCTTACCTATATCATGTAATAGACCACCTCTTTTAGCAATTTTAACATCAGCTCCGATATCAGCAGCTAACATTCCTGCTAAATGTGCAACTTCTATTGAATGTTTCAAAACATTTTGTCCATAAGAAGTTCTGTACTTTAATCTTCCTAAAAGTTTTATCAATTCAGGATGTAGTCCATGAATATTAGTTTGATCGCAAGCGTCTTCTCCTGCAATTCTAATACTATTTTCAACTTCCTGTCTTGATTTTTCAATCATTTCTTCAATTCTTGTTGGGTGAATTCTTCCGTCATTAATCAATTTTTCAAGAGCAAGTCTTGCAATTTCTCTTCTAACTGGGTCGAATGAAGATAAAACAACCGCTTCAGGTGTATCGTCAATAATCAAATCTACTCCTGTCAAGCTTTCAAATGTTCTAATATTTCTACCTTCTCTACCTATAATTCTACCCTTCATTTCGTCATTAGGTAAAGTTACAACGCTAACTGTAGATTCTGCAACTTGATCAGCTGCATATCTTTGAATAGCTGTTCCAATAATATATCTTGCATTTTTTTCCGCATTATCCCTAGCATTTTGTTCAATTTCTCTAATGATGTTTGCAGCATCTTTTATACTTTCTTGTCTAACTTCTTCAAGTATAATTTCTTTAGCTTCTTCAGATGATATATTGGCAACTCTTTCAAGTTCTTCTTTTTGCTTTTCAACTAATTTTTCAATTTCAGTTTCTTTAACTTCTAAAGCCTTTAATTCTTTATTTAAACGTTCATTTTTCTTATCTAAATTTTCGTTTTTCTTGTCTAAATTTTCTTCTTTAGTAATCAAACGACGTTCCAATTTTTGAATTTCGTTTCTTCTCTCTCTGTTTTCCTTATCGCTTTCTTGTCTTATTCTATGAGCTTCTTCTTTTGCTTCAACTAATTTTTCTTTTTTCTTAGTTTCAGCTTCTTTTATAGCATCTTCAACAATTTTTTTTGCGTGATTTTCAGCACCGTTTATGAGTTTTTCTGAAGTAAACCTTCTAAAAACATAGCCAATAATAGTACCAACAATCAAAAAAACAGGAAGTAATATAAATTCCTTTGGCATTAGTCTTACACACCTCCTCATATTAAATTTTCAAGTTACAATTATCAAATTATTATTCCTTAAAATTAAATGTGATTACTCACAATTACTATTTTACAACTTTTTCAGTATTTTGTCAATTTAAAAAAACGTATAAAAATGTATTAATTTTGATAATATATTTTAATTAAATTCAAAAAAAGACGGTATAAACCGTCATTAATCTTTATTTATTGTCAATAATTTCTTTTTAAATTCTTCCAATTCTTTTATAGTATTTAAGTTTTCAAATATATTTTTATCATCAAAATTTTTCCATTCTTCATATTCTAAAAATTTAAAATTACTATCTTCAATAAATTTTACAAATTTTAGATTATCTTTAATTAATTCTTCTCTTAAATTTTCTTTCAAAGAATTTTTATAGATTCCATTCATAGGTAATATTTTTCCACCTTTTGAAAGACAAACTAAGCCATCAAAATCTTTATCTAATTTTGAAATCAAAAATCTAATAAACTTTTCATCCATATTTGGCATATCACATGCAGTCAAAAATGAAAATTCATTATTTGAATAACAAAGCCCACTATGAAGTCCAGCCATTGGACCTTTTTTGTAAAAAATGTCCCTAACAACTCTTACTTTTACATCTTTATAATGGTCTTTATTATTAGAAACGACAACTATATCGTCAAAAAGATTTTTTAACGCTTCTATTGAATTGTGTATCAGATACTTTTCTTCAATTTCAATATACTCTTTGGGAAAAGTCATTCTTCTAGAATTACCCCCTGCAAGTATTATACAATTTATCATTATTCTACCACCAAATCAGCAAAATCTGCATCACAAAAGCCTGCAAATTCAATAGGATTTACTATAATTGAATTTCTAACTTTTCCAGCACTTACAAGAAATTTCTCCATATTTTTTGCAGTTTCATCAAAAACAGTTTTAAATTTAGTCTTCATTCCAACAGGACTACATCCGCCATGAACATAACCTGTTAAAGATTCTAAATCTTTTTGTAAAATCATTCTAATGCTCTTTAGTTTTAAAAATTTACTTGCTTTTTTCAAATCCAAATGTGCGTCAATAGGAATAACACAGACATAATGATTTTTATCACTTCCTTCTAGAACAAGTGTCTTAAAGCATATATTTCTATCTATTCCAATTTCTTCAAATTCTTTGTCTTCATCTCTAACTACAAATTCATATTTTATTTTTTTACTATCTAAAATTCTACATACATTTGTCTTACTATTTTTTTTCATTTTTATCCAAAAAAGTCTTTAAATGTTGAACCAACATCTTTATGGCAGGAGTGTTTTCTCCACCACGAGGAATGATTATATCTGCATGCTTTTTACTTGGTTCAATAAACTCCTCATGCATTGGCTTAACCGTATTTTGATATTGGGTCAAAATACTTTCAAGACTTCTACCTCTCTCTTTTGTATCTCTTAAAATTCTTCTAATAAGTCTTTCATCAGCATCAGTATCGACATAAACCTTTAAATCCATTAATTCTCTAAGTCTTACATCTTCTAAAATTAAAATTCCTTCAACGATTATTACAGGTTTTGGATATACTCTCATAGTTTCTTTGCTTCTAGTATGAATTGTAAAATCATAAATTGGCAAATCTACTGGCTTACCTGATTTTAAAACCTTAATATCTTCAATAAGTTTGGAAGTTTCAAAAGACTTAGGATGATCATAATTTAACTTTGCTCTTTCTTCTAAAGTCTTATCATCATTTGGCCAATAGTAAAAATCATGGCTAATCATAACAATTTCATCTTTAAATTGTTTTTTTAACTTTTCAATAATCGTAGTCTTGCCAGAAGCAGAGCCTCCAGCAATTCCTACTACATAAACATCTTCTTTTTTCATCAAAATCCCCTATAAAGCAATTACTCTGTGATATACTTTTTTACCTTTTTTAATAACAATTTCTTCTAAATTAAGAGAAACTTTTGTATTTGTATCTGTAATTTTTTCTCCATTTAAAGAAATTCCACCTTGTTCTATAAGTCTTCTAGCTTCTCCATTAGACTTTGAAAGTCCACAAGTTCTAATCAAGTCTAAAATTCCTATTTCTTCATTTTCAAAATCCGATTTTTTAATTTCTGTTGAAGGCATATTTTCATCTAAAAGTTCTCCACTGAATAATGCTCTTGAAGTTTCCAATGCTTTTTTAGCCTTTTCTTCACCATGAATAATCTTAGTTACTTCAAAAGCTAAAATTTCTTTTGCTTCATTTATTCTTTCATCTTTGTATTTTCCTAATTCTCTACATTTTTCAGTTGGTAGGAAAGTTAGCATAAGTAAAAACTTTTCAACATCTCTATCATCAACATTTCTCATATATTGGAAAAGTTCATAAGGAGAAGTTTTTTCTTCATCCAACCAAACAGCACCTTTTTGAGATTTACCCATTTTAACACCGTCAGCAGTTGTTAAAAGTTTAAAAGTCATTGCATAAACCTTATCTTGTTCAAGTTTTCTAACAAGGTCATATCCACCAAGTATATTACTCCATTGGTCGCTACCACCTAATTGCAATTTACAACCATGTTTTCTGTATAGGTATAAGAAATCATAACTTTGCATTAACATATATGAAAATTCAAAGAATGTAAGACCTTTTTCCATTCTGTTTTTATAAGCATCACAAGTTAGCATTTTATTTACACTAAAATGAACTCCTACTTCTTTCATAAATTTTATAAAATTCAAATCCAAAAGCCAATCTTTATTATTTTCTATAATAGCATTTCCATCTGAAAAATCAATAAATCTTGAAAGTTGTTCAAAAAATCTTTTTGCATTATGATTAATTTGTTCTTCAGTCATTACCATTCTCATATCGCTTCTTCCAGAAGGGTCGCCTATCATTGTAGTCCCACCACCTAAAAGCGCAATTGGAATATGACCATAGTTTTGCATTCTCTTCATAACCATAATTTGAATAAAATGACCAATTGTCAAACTATCCGCCGTTGCATCAAAACCTATATAAAACTTTACTCTTTCCTTAGACAATAACTCCTTTAATTCATCTTCATAAGTAGCTTGTTCAAAATATCCTCTATCTACAAGCTCTTCAAAAATATTCTTATATTCCATAAAATCCTCCTATAAAAAAAGACCTAAAACTGTGAAAGGACGACTTATCGTGGTACCACCTTTCTTCGCATAGGCCTCATATTGTTTAAGCACAATTACTTTTGAGCTCCTGTGTTGTAAGCACAATCAACGCTCAGTATTAAATATTGAAATAATTATATAAAAAATAGCCGAAAAAGTCAACTACATTTCTATCTTTTTAACTCTATCATCATCAAAAATTAAATCTTCCAAATGTTCTCTTTCAAAATCAAGAGGAACTACAGTATAAAATCTAACTATTACAGATCTACTCTTCTTAACAACTTCTACATTTTGAATTTCAAGTCTAAATCTTTCTAAACAACTACGAATTTCTCTGATTGTATTAAAACTGTCTTCCAAACTTATTTCAAAAGTAATAGTCAAATGATCTTTATTCAAAAAAGTATCTTTATGCATCAAAGTTTGAATAATTACGATTAAAAATGTTCCACCAATTGCTACCCCATAAAGTCCTGCTCCCATAGCTAAACCAATTCCGGCAGTCGCCCAGATTCCCGCAGCAGTAGTAAGTCCATTTACGGCATTGTTTTTTATAAAAATAAGTCCTGCTCCCAAAAAACCAATTCCAGAAACAACTTGAGCAGCAACACGGGCTGCATCGTATTCATCTACATCAAAAAAACCATATTTAGAAACTATTATCATAAGTGCAGATGCCAAACAAACTATTGCATGAGTTCTAATACCTGCTTCTTTATTTCTACTCTTTCTTTCAAAACCAATTATTGCTCCCATAGAGGTTGCAAGAATCATTTTTACCAGAAACTCAATATTTTGATAAATAATATCTATATTAATATTCATATAGTGCTCCTAACTTAATTTTAAAATCAAATTTTACTAATTTAATTATGTGTACTACTAAAAAAAGCTTAATAATTCTTTTTTCATTATTAAACTAATACTATTATCATATAATTATATCATATTTTTACAAAAATTATTAGTCTTTTATTTATTATTTTTTATGATATAATTAGTTTATAGTACAAAAGTGCTAAATATAATATTGGAGGTATTCAATAATATGATAAAATTTTTTAAAAAATGTTTTATCTTTGCTTTAGTTACTTTAATTTTTTGCTCTTGTTCAGCAAAAGGAGTAAAAATAGAACAGCTAAGCGATAAATCTTTTATCTCAAAAGAAAAGGCATTTACCATTGAAGAAACTAAGGATAATGAAAATTCTTCTGATTCAAAAAAATATCATTTAGTTATGTATGAGAAAATAAACTCTGGTGCTGGTTACATGATATATGAAAATGCAAAAATAACTAAAAAAGATGGAAAAGAATTTATTACAGCTGATAATTTGGATTTAGATTTAGAAATAATAAATGACAAAACAATAAAAGACACAAAAAACAATCTTGAATATAAAGCATCTAAGCAAGGAGAATTCCCTGATAATTTAGATTCAGTTAATAAGATAAAAATTACAGAAGATATAAAAAATATTTCCAATAAAAGTTTTATTTCTGATTCAGGAGTTCAGATTGTGTTCGCTGTAACAGAAAATGGACAGGCTAATTTATTTATTAAAGAAAACGGAAAGGAAACCCACTATTCAAATGCTAATTTAAAACAAGAAAATGGAAAAACTTATATTACTGCTAATGGTTTAAAAAATAAATTTGTTTACTCGTCAATCAGTAAAATCATTGATGAAGACACAAAAGTCGAATATAAATTGAACACTAAAAAATAAAACACAAAAAAACTTAAAGCTCATCTAATTAACTTAGATGAGCTTTTTGTAAACTTTCAGAGATTGTATTAATTCAACAGTTTTTCTATCTTGCAATCATATCTTTTGATAAGTCAACACTTTTTATATTATTTCTTGTAATTGTCCTTGTTGTGAAACCCCAAATGTTACTATACCAATTTTTCTTTTCTTTATCATAGATAAAATGGAACCCTACTGTAGATTCTACAGGAGTAATTGATGACAGTTGTGGTGGTTTATTATTTTGAGGATAAGTTGTCTCTTGAACTAATAGATGTCCACCTATATACATTTCATAAGTGTCGCCATGTTCTCTAATTTCAAAAGAATTGAGGTCAAATTCCATTGATGGATAGCCTCCGACATATTCCCTTCCACTATTTATCAATGACTCTACTCTTCTCTTTTCAACCCCTAATGATGGATCTGTCATTATAGTCAATAAACTTGCATCTTTCTTACCTCTTGATTGAACATCTTCTCTCAACAATTCAATAGTCCTTGAAATTGCAACATTTAAAAGTCTTTTATCTGTAAGAGATGTGCTTACATTTATTTTACCTTCACCAGAATAAGTTACTCCTTCTGATATAGTATAACCCCAAGGCATTTTTGTTACTACTTTTAAAACATCTCCCTCTTTTATATTAGTTCCTGATAATTTATTAAATTCTTTTACAGTTAACTCTGTATTTTTATCATTTACGAATAAAATACTATTTTCATCTCTTGTTAAAATTTTAAATGAACTTTCTTTTGAATTGGTATCTAGTTTTTCAACTTCATTCGCTAATTGATATTCCGTTCCAGCTCCATAGGACACAGTTTTAACGCTAGACTTTTCATCATAGAAAAGAGAAAATTCTTCTTTTAATTTCACATTATTATCATAATAGAAAACTGTATATTTGCCAGGAAATAGTTCATATTCCTTATCTGAAATAGCCTCTTCTTTACCATTTAACAAAATAGAAGTTTGAACCTCTTCATTTTTTTCGACTTTCAACTTTATCGGATCTAAACAAATTTTATAATCATCAAAAAGTCCTAAAACTTTTCCACTTTTTTGAAGTCTAACAGGTCTATTACTCTTGTAATTTTCATCTTTCTTTAGATTTTCAGCATCCTCTTTAAGCCATTTTGTAATTGTAGCTAACTTCGTTTCATCTTCTTCAAACATAGAAATCAAATTTTCTGCCTGATTCTTATCTATGACTTTATCATTAAAAACAAAGTTTGATGTGTAAAATCCTATTTTTTTAGATTCAACTCCTGATAAAATACCAGGAAGTTTAACTCCAAGTGAATGATATGCCTTAAGTCCAAAGAAACCAACAGTTGAAATTGCCAAAATTATAGTAAAAGCAAAAATCATCTTTAAAATCTTTGGCACTTTTGGCATATCATACTTAATTGTCTCTTTTTTCTCTTTATTATCTACTGCCTGATAATACTCTTTTTCTTTAGGTTTATCTTCTGGCTCAGAAGTTTCAATAGGCTTTTCTACTTCATTTTGTTCAACACTTTGGATTGGTTTTTGAGAAATTTCTTCCTCTTGAGAAATTTCTTTTTCTTCACCATCAGTATCTTTTAAAACTTCTACATTTTTTTCCTTATGAGTCTCTTTATTTTTATGTTTAGAGGATTTACTTCCTCTACGACGTCTTTCATGTAGAGGAACTACATTCCCATAAATTAGTTGAAGCCTTTGTGTTTCTGTTAAAATCGCATCTTCGTCGTCTTTATCTTTTTCTTTATTATTTTCTTCTTTATCTTTTTCTTCGTACTTTTCTTCCTTGTTCTCTTTTTCTTTTTCAGCCTTTGATGTAATTTCTGCTTTTTCTTCATCAGTTGAAAAAGTATGGTCTTCCACTTCTGAATTAATAAGATTTGATTTAAAGTCTAAATCATCGACTTTGTCCGTTTCTTGAACTATATTATCCTCTGGTTCTGTAGTGGATTCGAGAACATCTTCTTCAGAAATTTCTTTTTCGGAATATTCTTCTCTCCATTGAGAATAGTCTGATAAAATAGACTTGTCAAATCCCCCCTCTGAAAAATTTGAAGAATTTTTTTCAATTTTATTCTTTTTATTATTTTTCTTAGACACGAAAAAAACCCTCCTTAAATCTTTCTAAGCTTCTAATTCTTTTTCTAGTTCGTCAACTAAACCTTTGAAAACATCTAGAGCTTTATTGATAGAATTTTTATCTTCCATATCTATTCCTGCGGCTCTTAATTGTTCTATTGGTTGATGTCTACATCCGTCTTTTAAGAAATTTCTATAACTCTTTAATGCTTCTTTATCTCCCTTAACTACTCTGCTTGATAAGAAACTTGCAGCACAGAAACTTGTTGCATATTTATATACATAGAAATTAGTGTAGAAATGAGGAATTCTCGCCCATAAGTAATTAGCTAATTCACTCTTTTCAACATTTTCTCCATAATATTTGTCATTTAATTCGCCCATGATTCTTGTGAAATCATCAGCAGTTAAGGCATTTCCTGCTTCAACTTCTAAATGTGTATTCTTTTCAAACTCACCAAACATAGTTTGTCTAAATACTGTTCCTATAAACATATTTATATAATAGTTTAAAATATAAATTTTTTCGTGTTTATCTTTAACATTTTTCAACATATAGTCTAATAAAGTTAATTCATTAAAAGTTGATGCAACTTCTGCAACGAAAATCTTATATTGAGCATATAGATAGTCATTGTCTGATTTTGAATAATAACTATGCATTGAATGTCCAAATTCATGAGCTAATGTAAACATACTATCTAAAGTATCTGTATAATTCATTAGGATATATGGATCTGTATCAAAGCTTCCCCATGAATATGCTCCACCAGCTTTTCCTTCTCTTGGATAAACGTCAACCCAACGATCATCAAAACCTCTATTTAGAACTTCAATATAGTCTTCTCCCAATGGTTTAAGACCTTCAGTTATTAGTTCTCTTGCTTTTTCATAAGGATATTTTTGGTCAAATTCTTTTTCTAAATTGATAGAAACATCCCACATATATTGTTTATCTTTCTTTAATGCTTTCTTTCTTAATCCATAATATTTATGAAGAGATGGCAAATATTCTTCAATACTTTCTATCAAAGAATCATAAACTGTTTCAGGAACACAATCTTGGAATAATTCCATATATCTAGCTGAAGGATAGTGTTTAACCTTAGCAAGTATTGTTAAATTTTTAATTGCACTATATAGTGTTGTTGCATAAGTATTTTTAAAACTTGAAATAGTTCCATACATTTTATCAAATGCTTCTTTTCTTACTTCTTCATTTTCATCTAAAAGGAAAGTATTATAATTTCCAGGAGTTAATTTTTCTCCATCTTTGCTATCAATATTACCATAATCCATATCAGCAAAACTTAACATATAAAAAGAGCTTTGACCTGTTCCCATCATTTCACTAGTATTTGCAAGAAGCTTTTCTTCATCTGCACTTAATGTATGAGGTTTAAATCTTAAAATATTATCAAAAAACACTCTATACTTTTCGTTATCTCCCTCTTTGTAAAAGTTTTCTAATTCTTCATCAGATAAACTCATTAAGAAAGGATCAAAAAATGTCATAGCTGAACCTACTCTTGTTCCTAGTGAATTTACTTCTAAAGCTAATTTTTGAGATTCAGGAACTCTACTATCTTCATCTCTTTTCATATATGAATAAGTATATAATTTTTCTAAAAGTCTATTAGCCTTTTCAGATAATTCCATTATATTTTTTAAGTTTTTAATAGTTTTTTCTTCTTTTAATATTTTTTCAACGTATTCGTCACAAAGTTTTATCTCTGCCCTTGCTTCATCTGAATTCTTGTAAATCTTTTCCAAAGACCAATTATATTTTTCCATCATATCCTCCAAATAAAAAAATTAAAATTTCACACATTAATTTTACCACTTTTTTCACTTTTTATCAATATTTTTATAAAAAAAAGAATGTTTGCACATTCTTTTTCAAAAAATTTTTATTCTATTGTATATTCAATCCAGCCTTCAGATTTTCTTTTGATTACCTCTCCAATTCCTGCTGAAACTATTTGAATATTTTTCTGTTCATAATTTGGTTTTAATCCATTTAGAGCATTTTTACATAGTTTAACTTGTAAACTCTCATCCTTAAAAAACTCATCTTCCTCTAAAAAATGTGTAACAACATTTCCGGCACAAACTATTTCAATCTCGCAAGTATCTCCCATTTCTTCACAATATCTTCTGTAATTTACTATTTTTGCCTTTAGTTTGTCTATAAGTTTTAACCTTTCAATTCTAAATAGCACCTTATAATTCATTCTTACTCCTAATATCCAAGTTCTATAGCTTTATTTACAAGTTTTTTTACAAGAGGAATCATTTCAGCAGCAATTTTGTTTTCTTCTTCAAAAAATGCAGTACAAACAATTGTAGGATTATCTACCGGATAAAAAACTGTTACCCAAGAGTGAATTTTATCCTTTGTTTTTTCTGCAGTTCCTGTCTTACCAGCAACTTTCTTTCCTTTAACAAATCCAACGAAATTTTTATCTCCTGAAGATTTCAAATAATCTTTCATTGTATCCATTACTTGTTTATCAGCAACTTTTGATAAAACTTCTGGTGAAATTTTTTCAATTAGTTTTCCGCTTGGATCTAAAATTTCACTTACAATATGAGGCTTCATCATATTTCCACCATTGGCAATTGCACTTGTATACATAGCAACATGTAATGGAGTAACTAAGTCTTTTCCTTGACCAAAAGCACCAGTAGCAAGCTCTAAAGCTGTTGATTTCTCATTGTATGGTATTGGAGAAATTGCAGTTTTTAATTCAAAAGGAATTTCTTGACCAAACATAAATCTTTTACTTACATCAATCATTGAATCAACACCAATTTTTTGTACTTGATCTGCAAAATATGTGTTTGAGGATTTTACCAAAGCTTTTCTCAAATCTATATTTCCATTAGCTTCCTTAGCGTAGTTATTTATTTTGTAATGGTCAATAGTTGTCGACCCCTTATCATTGTAATTTAAATCTTTTCCACTAAGCTTTTCAAGTAATGCCGTTCCTGTTATTAGTTTATAAACAGAACCTGGTGTAAAAAGGCCAGAAGTACTTCTTGCTAAAAGTGGAGCATTTTCTTCATCAGCAATAATATTTGCCCAATTAGATTCTATTGTATTCGGATCAAAAGTCGGCATATCGGCCATTGTAATTATTGACCCTGTTTGTGGATTCATCAAAATCATTGAGCCCTTATGACCCTTCAAAAGAGAAAGAGCATATTGTTGTAATTCCGTATTTGTAGTCAATTTTACTGAATTACCCTCTTTTTGATCAACCAAGATTTTCTTTAATTCTCCGATAGGAGTTTTATCTTGTTTATTTAAAAGAGTTGTATTAAATTTCTTTTCGATTCCCGTCTTTCCATATTTCTTACTATTATATCCAACAATATGGGCATAAGCTTCTCCATAAGGAAAATATCTATATTTATCTCCTTTATCATCAGTTTTAGTTTCTGCTAAAATATTTCCATTAGAATCGAGAATATTTCCTCTCTTTAATTTATTGTCATCAACCCAATTTCTTTTATTATCTTCATCATTTTTAAGTTTATCTGCTTTTGCAACTTGAAAATAAGTCATATATCCAAGAATTAAAATAAATAATAAACTTATAAATGTTAAAACTCTTTTATATCTTTTTATTTCAATCATAATATTCTCCTATATATTCTCTTCAGAGGCATACTGTAAAATTCCCAAAGCGATGAAACTTGAAAGAATTGAAGAACCTCCATAGCTGACAAAAGGAATTGTAATTCCTGTAAGAGGAATAAGCTTTAAAATTCCTCCGAACATTATCAATGACTGAAAAGCGAAAATTAATGAAAGACAAAAAGCTACATATTTGTAGAATTTATTATGTTGTTCCATAGAAGTTTTTAAGCCTCTATATGTTAAGATTAAGAACAACATAACTACTCCCATTCCCATTAAAATTCCCATTTCTTCACAAATACTTGCAAATATATAGTCACTTTCTGCAAATGGAATATAATCAGGTCTTCCAAGTCCAAGACCTTTTCCAAAAAATCCACCACTTGCAATTGCATAGAAACCTTGAATTATTTGATAGCCCATTCCATCGGCATATTTAAAAGGATCTAGCCAGATTTTTACTCTTACCTTAACATGCTTAAACAAAACATATCCTAAAATAGCCCCAAAAGAAAGAACTAAAAGATTAATTAAAATATATTTTCTATGTGGCTCGTACATATATTGTGCAAAGATGAAAACCCCTGAAAACACAAGTACAGTCCCTAAGTCTTTTTGTAAAAATAGAAATCCTAAAAATGTGTAGAAAAAGAAATGTAAACTGTATTTTTTAAAAATATCTTTTTCAAACTTTTCTCTATTTTTATAATAAGCTGCAATAAGGAAAACAAAAGCAATTTTTATAAGCTCGGATGGTTGGAAAGCAAAATTTTTCCCCAATCTTATCCAGTTTTTTGCACCATTAATTCTACTACCCAAAACGAATGTTGCAATAAATAAAAGATAAGAAATTCCAGCATAAAAATAATACATTTTGCTCCAGATTCTTATATATTTTAAAATTAAATATATAACCCAAAATGCTACAATTCCGATACAAAACCAAATAATTTGCCTATATGCTAATTTATTATTTAGTCTATAAATCTCTAATATTCCAATGGAAAATAACATATTTGCAATAAGCATTATATAATAATCGCCCCTAGTAAACTTCTGTACCAGTTTTCCAGAAATATATACAAAGCCTATCAAGGCAATCATAAAAAACAACTTAGTTTTGTCAAAATTCGCGAAATCCCTAGCCATAATTAGAAATAATCCTAAAATTTGAAAGAACAACAAAAGTCCTTGAATGCTCTTAGTGCTGACATAGGAATTTACATTTAAAGTTCTAAATCTTGACTTTAATTTTTTACTAATCATCATCAACTTCCTCATTTACAAATAAGAACTCAATTCGACCAACATCTATTAAATCCTTATCTTTAAGTTCAATAGCTTCTGTAATTGGTTCTCCATTTAGCAAAGTTCCATTTGCAGAACCTAAATCTTCAATATAATAAATTCCGTCTTCTTTAATAATTCTCATATGTTTTTTAGAAATAAATTTATCATTTATTACAATATCATTAGAATCTCCACGACCCAAAGTTGTCTCATTATTTATATAATAATGTTCATGAACCTTAAAAGGAAGACTTTCCTTTCTGTTTATAAGTTTTAAATAGGTATTGGAAACCTCACTCATTTCGCTAGTTGTGCTAATATCAAAATATATCATTTTAATTATATTATAAATAAAATAATAGATAATAATTACAAAAATATATTTAAAAATAATTGCCATTAAATCATATAGCTTTAAATTTCCAAAGGTTTCAACTGAAAAAATACCCTCTAAAATATCAAAAATTTTATCCATATATCCTCCGCTTTTTATGTTAAAATCCTAATTAACTAGCTTTTATTTTACCATAAATACAAAAAGTAGTCAAAATTTTGATTAAATGAATTCTTACTTTTAAATTACAAGCTCCAATCCATTTTTGTTAAGCCTATAAACCTTATCACAAACCTCATTAATATATTTTTTATCGTGAGAAACTGAGATTATTGAGCCTTTATAGGATTTTAATAATTTTCTGATTTCTACTGACGAAAAAGGAGATAAATTTCTAGTAGGCTCATCTAAAATTAAAACTTCGGGATTTTCTAAAATCATTTTTAAGAAGTAAATTTTCGCCTTTTGTCCTCCGGAAAGTGATTTTAAATTATGAAACATCTCATCTGCAGTAAACTTCATTGACCCTAAAAATGTCCTTATTTTTGTAGTCTCCTCCTTTTCGTAAGTCTTACTCAAATAATCTATAATACTCATATCAACATTCATCTTATCGTCATAATTTTGAGGCATATAGGCAATCTTTACATTTTTCTTTACATTTTCCAAAATTATCTTTAAAAGAGTTGTCTTTCCTATTCCATTTTCTCCAATTATACAGATTTTATCAGTACCAAATACCTTTAATTCCAAATTTTCACTCAAAATTTTAGAACCGATGACAAGTTTTTCCAAATTCAAATCTAAAATTTCCTTTTTTGTTGAATAATTTACATTTTCATCAAATTTTACAAAAATAGATTCTTCATAATCGGGAAAATCAAGTAAATTCTCCTTTTCTTTTTCAAGTTTTCTACCGATAGATTTTACAGTATGCATTTTTATTTTCAGCTCTGTCCCCCAAAAATCATTTTTTGTACTTCTGATTTCATGTTGCACTCTTTCATATATTTTCTGATATTTTCTTTGTTTCTTATCAAATTCTTCTCTTTGCTTTTTTGCAATTCTCTCCTGTCTTTCAATAGTATTTCCTCTATTCTCAACATAATTTTCATAATCCAACTTTTCAATCGAAATCTTCGGTTTTTGTTTTCTCATAAGCTGTTCAATATGAATAATTACATTTGCACAATTTTCAATTAAATCTTCATCGTGAGAAATAAAAATTATTGGAATATCAATATTCTTTATAAAATTCTTAAGCCATTCAATAGAATTTATATCCAAATCATTACTAGGCTCGTCCAATAAAAGACAAGTCGGTTCTTTCATAAGTTCGCAAAGCAAAATAAATTTAATTCTTTCTCCACCTGATAATTCACTTATCTTTTGCTTTTCATTTATTAAATTTTCATCAAGATTTAACTCCTTTAACAATTTATAAAATAAATTATAGTCAAAAAATTCCTCTTTAATTTTATTTTCAAGATATTCCTTTGTTGAAAAATTTAAAATCTTTGATTCTAAAATCTGTGGTAAATATCCTATAACTTCATTTTGCTTATTTATATCTCCACTTATTTCAGCATATTCTTTTAAGCCCTCATCATCTACTATCGCCTTTAAAATGCTGGACTTTCCGTTTCCCTCTTCTCCGATAATACAAACTTTCATTCCTCTTTCTAAAGAAAAGCTGAAATCTTCAATAACAGTTCTTAAATCATTCACTAAATATATCGTTAAATTTTTTATACTAAGCATATATCCTCCTAAATAAGCCACAAAAAAAATGGCAATCCACTTATTGCCATTTCAACATTCATTTTGCAACTCAAAAAGGAGTTCTAAAAAGAACACAAAAAGGAATGCATAACTAAAATGGCAACAAAAAACTAAGCTCCAAAAAGCTATTAAATTTCTGTCTCATAATAGTTATCTAATTAACATTCCTTCCTCCTGAATTTTTTATTAATTTTTGATATATCTCTATATCACCTAAATTTTAACACAAACTAATTAAAGTGTCAAATTATTTTTTGTTTTTATCTATTAAATCCTCTACTTTACTATTTGTAACAAGACATTTTCTAAACCATTCTGACTAAATTCTATGTTCAATAAGTTATTGTCATTAGCTAAAAGTCTAATTAATTTTGATCGACTAAAAGATGCAGTTACTGATAATTCTATAAAATTGTCAGCCTGTTTTGTAATAATTATCTCATTCCCTATATATTCTTTTATATTATCAAATTTAAACATCCCATAAAAGTTTATTTTAACATTAGTTCTTTCTAAATCCTTATTAATAATATTTTTTATTTTATCTCTTAAAATAATTCTTCCTTTTTCTAAAAAAAGCATCTCATCACACATTTGAACCAAATCTTCAATATCATGACTAATCAAGAATAAAGTAACATCATTTTCTTCTATATATCTATTCAAATATTCTATAATTTTGGCTTTAGATTTAAAGTCCAAACCTAAAAAAGCTTCATCATAAAATAAAATTTTTGGACTATGAATTAATGATGCAATTATTTCAATTTTAATTCTTTGTCCCAAACTAAGTTTTCTAACTTGTCTATTAACAAAACTCTCACAATTTAATTCAGCTATACTCTTATCTATAATCTTTTTTGCCTCGAATTTATTTACTCTATATAACTTAGAAAAAACTTCAAAATTTTCCAAAGGTGTTAAATCCTGCCACAATCCACTTCTTTGTCCCCAAATCACTGAAATATTTTTTACATATTCCTTTCTATCTTTAATAGGATTAAATCCCATAACATTTATCTTTCCCTCATTTGCACTCAAAACTCCTGATAACAATTTAATAAATGTTGATTTTCCCGAACCATTTAATCCACAAATTGTAATTTTTGAACCTTTTTTTATGGATAAATTTTCTATTTCAATATTATAATTTGATAATTTTTTTCTAAAAAAAGATTTATCATATGAATACTTTAAATTGTTTATTTCAATCATAATGCTAACCCCTAATTTCCTTTACTAACATAAAATCTTCTTAAAATTTTTATAAATATTTTTTTTATGATATACAAATAACTTATTGAAATCAACAATGAAATAAAAATCGAAAGAATAATATTTCCATAAAAATCACAAACAAAAATTTTATTCATTGGTATATAATAACAAAAATATATTGGTATAAAATAAATCAAAAAAGTTTGTACCATCTTATTCAACATATTTGTAGGTATATAAGAAATAAAAGCTGTCTTATCTACAAGTATTTCTGATATTAAATTCCTTTTTTTAAAAATAAGTGTAAAAATTGAAGAAAAAATAAGTAAAGAAATGAAAAGTAAAACAACGGATATTACTATAAATAATATAAAAATATTAATATACAACTTATTCATTTCAATATCTAATTTTGAGATAGATAAAAAGAGTAAAAATATGTAAGAAATAATTCCAGAAAATCTTCTCAAGAAAAATTCGTTGCCCATAATTTGTAAAAAAACACCTAAAGGTTTAACAAGAATTATGTCTAAAGAACCATTTTCAACATAATTATGAAAATTATCAAATCCTCTTGCAATCATTCTTGCCAAGTCATAAGACAACATAATAACCGCATAACCTATAAAAATATTATATTGAGTCCAATTTCCTAATTTCCCAAATTTTTTTATTAGTAAATCCACAGCGATTATAGGAATAAAAGCGTATATAGACCAAATTATTAACTGAACAAAAAAATCCAGCTTATACTTTAATTGGCATTTTATACTAATTTTTATCAATATAAAATAATCTTTTAATGCCTGTAGCATTCTAACCCCCTATATGTCTTTGAAATTTTAATATTTTTTCACTTATAATTAAATTAAATACATAAAATAACAAAATCCATATAATTTGACAAAGTATCAAATTATTTCCGTTTTGCGAACCAAATAATAATTGAATTGGAGTATTTACTATTGATGCAAAAGGTAAATACTGTATAATTCTAATATATGCATCAGGCAAAAAAACAATTGGAATCATACTACCTGAAAGCAATGCACATACTGAATGAAATAAAGCTTTTATTGCACTATTTTTTTGTGTAAAAACAGTTAAACTATATATAAATATTGTAAATTCTGTTGCTAAAATTAGACTTAATATATAACTTAACAAAAATGTAATATAATTCAAATATATTCCTGAATTCACAAAAATCAAAGCACAAACAATCGGAACAAAGCTATAAATCACTCCAAAAGTTGCCGAAAAAGATAATTCTTCAAAAATGAATTGTGATATATATCTCAAAGGTCTAATCGCATATACTATGTAATCTCCACTGATAATTTTATCAGAAAATATAGGTGTACGATATATTGAACATGTAATAGAAATATATGATGAAAAAACAACATATATAATAATTTTAATATTAAAATCACTATGTATATTATTTTGAAATGCATATATAACTGATAATTGCAAAAAAACATTTACAAAAATCATTAAAAAAGCAAAAAAATACATTCTCTTGTAATTTTTAATTGTTAAAATTGATGCTAAAAAATATCCTCTCAAAATTTCCACTCCAATTATAAAAAAATTGAGACCTAATCCTAGCCTCATTTTTAGTGTTTATATAGTATTCATTAGATGTAATTGCTAATTATACAATATCGTGTTCTTTACACTAATAGCAAGGTAAATTATACAATTTATTAATAAAAAAGTCAATACATAATAATACAATCATTGCAAAATCAACAGTACAAAAAATGGCAATCCACTTATTGCCATTTCAACATTCACTTAGCAACTCAAAAAGGGGTTCTGAAAAGAACACAAAAAGGAATGCATAACTAAAATGGCAACAAAAAACTAAGCTCTAAAAAGCTATTAAATTTCTGTTTCATAATAGTTATCTAATTAACATTCCTTCCTCCTGAATTTTTTATTTAATTTTGATATATCTCTACATCACCTAAATTTTAACACAAAGAAATTAAAGTGTCAAAATTTAATTAAAGTAAATAAGTATTCCTGCTATTAAAAGCACCAAAAGTATTCCCAAAAGAATATTTTTTCTTTTTATTCTTTTATCTTCGTATTCATCTGCAGATTTTTCAAAATCTTTAAGTATATCTCTTGGAATTGTAACCCTATTTACTTCTTTTTTTTCACCGTCTTTATAAATATAGTAAAGCTGTTCTCCATCTATCATTTTGTAAGAATAGTTTCCAATACTATAACCACTTATAAAATTAGATAAATTAGAATTTGATGTAGAAATAACACTTTTTTCTGTAAACATCTCTGGTTCTAAATTATCAACCAAAGTTTTTGCTTTTTCTAAATCAAAATTATACTTATCTTTTACATATTTTACAGCTTCTTCTTTTCTATTTTCTCTTATCAAAGCATATAAATCATTATCATATATCCTAGATATTATTGAATTTTTAAACATATAGGAAAAATCAGTTTTTGATAAACCATGATTTTTTCCTTCAAAATATTCCAAGGTTTTTGTCATCTTATCAATTGTTTCTTTTGCACTTTTAAAATCCATATCATATTTATTTTTAACATACTTTACAGCTTCTTCTTTTCTTTTTTGTTTTAATAAATCATATAATACTTTGTCCATTACTCACTCCGATATAATCTATGTAAATTATCAAACTTTTTAAATTTCGAGAAATATTCTACATTATCGTAGGTTATTTTTACCTTTTGTATTTGCAAAATAAATATTTGAATTTGGATTTTTTCGTAAAAAACTTTGATTTTTTCTTAGACAGAAAGTTTTAACTTATCTTAATAATCAAAGCTTATTCTTTTTAGAATGTCAAATTTTAATTAAAGTAAATAAGTATTCCTGATATTACTATAATTAATAGAATCCCTAAAATAATATTTTTTCTTTTTGTTTTCCTATCTTCATATTCTTCTGAGGATTTTTCAAAGTTTTGTTCGAAACCTTTTAGTATATCTCTAGGAATTGCAGTTCTATTGACTTCTCTTTTTTCTCCATCTTTATATACATAGTAATGTTGTTCTCCATTCCTCATTTCATAGGAATAGCCTTCACTAGTATAATCACTTCCATAATTAGAATTTATTGACTTTGATGCAGAAATGATATTTTTTTCTGTAAATGTCTTTGGATCATTTATATCTAAACTATCAACTATATTTTTTGATATTTTTAAATCAAAATTATATTTTTCTCTTACATATTTTATAGCATCTACTTTTCTATTTTCCTTTACCAAAGCATATAAGTCATCATCAGATATTTCAGATTCCTCTAAACTTCTATTTTTATACAACAAATCTTCTTCTGATAATTCAAGATTTTTCTCATCAAAATATTCAACTTTTTCTATCAACTTATCAACTGTTTCTTTTGCACTTTTAAAGTCCATATCGTATTTATTTCTAATGTACTTTACAGCTTCTACTTTTCTTTTTTGTTTTAATAATTCATATAATTCTTTATCCATTATTCACTCCAATTTAATCTATGTAGATTCCCAAACTTTTCTAGTTCTGAGAAATCTTGTTGTCTTAGTGCTTCATATAAAACTATTGATACCGAATTTGATAAATTTAGGGAACGAATTTCTCCCCACATCGGTATCCTTACACAATGTCCTTCATTTTTAACTAAAATTTCTTCTGGTATTCCTTTACTCTCTTTCCCAAACATTATATAATCATTTGGAGAATATTCTACCTTATCATAGGTCTTTTTTGCCTTTGTGGTTGCAAAATAGATATTTGCATTAGGATTTTTTTCGTAAAAATCTTCAATATTTTCATAGACAAAAAGTTTTAACTTATCCCAATAGTCAAGACCTGATCTCTTTACCATTTTATCATCAAGTGAAAAACCCAAAGGCTTTATCAAATGTAATTTAGTATCAGTTGCGACACAAGTTCTTCCAATAGCTCCAGTATTGAAAGGTATTTCCGGTTCTAATAAAACTATATTAAACAAAATATCTCTCCTTATTTTTCTCTATCTATAAACATAATAAATACACAAATTATAAGCAAAAATGCACTTAGCAAAATAGTTTTTAATCCTAAGATATTACTAAATTTACTTCCTATAATCGCCCCAATAATAAAACATAATATAACTCCAAAATACATTAAACTATATTCTAAAAACTTTTTATTTTTTGTATAAAAATACTCAGCTAAATTGTGAGTTCCACCTCTTAAATTTCCAATACACATTGTTGTAGAAAAATCTATTCCACAAACTTTTTTAAAACTTTGAACTTGTATTCCACAAGCAAAAGATGTCATTGCATTTGCGGTTTCATTCATATTTTCAGGAATAAATGCTACACAAATAAGTAAAAATATTTCAAATAAAACGGCATTTTGTCGCCAATGTAATTTATAATCCCCTTTTTTTCTAAATAAATCAGCTAAAAAAATTCCAAGAGTAAAAAACGATATCGGAAAAGCATATTTTAAGCACATCGCCCAATTTCCTTGAGAAGCATGAACTCCTAATAATAACATATTTCCAGTTTGTGCATTTGCAAAAACTTGTCCTCTTAAAAGGTATGAATATGCATCCATAAGTCCACCGCTTAATGCTAAAAATATTGCAACTTCAATCGATTCGGACATTTGTATTGCTTTTTTCATATAAAACTCCTTCTCAAACATTCACAAAATAGTATATACCAAAAAAACTTTTTTTACAAGTTTTTATTATCTGTATTTTCACAAAAAAGAATGGTCTATAAAATAGACCATTCCATTAAAAAAATTTTTAAGCTAACATCGTCAATAATTTTGCAACTCCAATTCCGAAAAACGTTCCTGTTATAACCCCAATTAATGCCATTAATACAGCTATTGGAACCAATGATTGTGAATATGCCGCTGCAAGTACCGGTGAAGAAGCTACTCCACCTATATTTGAAAGAGAAGCTATACCACAAGTAAATAAATCAAGTTTGAATACTTTTCCAATTATAGCCATCAAAATTCCATGAATTATAAGGATTACAAAACCTGCTAAAATATATGCTGGAGCTTGAGTAAGTTCTAAGAAATTTGCATTTGATGCAATTAATCCTATTAGCATATATAATAGGACATTTGAAACTTCAGGAGAACCTGGAATTCTTGCAAGTGGTGTCATCGCAAAAATAACTCCTAAGATTGTTGTTATGATTATTGTCCAACCTGTTGCTCCCATAAAAGCAAGAGCAGGAATTTTTACCATTTCATTTCCTATTATTCCAGTAACTGCGGTAACTCCAAGTGCAACACTCAATAAGAAAAATATATCTTGGAAAGTTATCTCTTTACTTATTGATGAAAATTTTGCAGTTAAATGTTCATTAATATTATCAATTTTTGAAGTATCAGCCTTCGTCCACTTGTTAAATTTATCTGCAAATGGAACTAAGAATAATAGGAACATTATCCATATTGAATAATCTATTGAGTCAATCAATAGTGTATAACCCATTCCTGAGCCTTCAAGTCCTACTGCCTGTTGTACCGCAACCATATTTTGTGTTCCACCAACCCAACTTCCAGCTAGTGCTCCAAAAGTTAAAGGTGCATTTGATGCTAGGTTTCCCTTGAATATAAGAAATGCCACAACAAAACCAATCATTATAGTAAATGTTGCAGTAAAAAATGAAATTATCATTCTAGGGCCTAATTTTGCTATATCTCTAAGGTCAGCTCTCAACAACATTAAAAATATCATTGAAGGTAATATTGCATCTTTTAAAACACTTCTAGCTTTAGATACACTTTCTACGTTCATATCCCATACACCTAATGTTGATAAAATCATAGCACCAAAATAGATTATAACCAATGCAGGAATATATTTAAAAAATACTCCATTTTTAAACTTCTTTTCCAAGTAAATCACTATACCTGAAACAAAAAATAACAGTGCAACAAATTGAAATCCATCTGTAATCATAAAAAACCTCCTAAAATATATTTTCAATAAGAAAAAACCAAAAAATATTTTTGATGATTATTTTCTTATTAATTTTATTTTATCACTATAGGCAATCGTTGTCAAATATTTGATAATAAATATCTATTATTGTTTTGCTTTATTGCACAAAAAAATGATTAGACTTTAATCTAATCATTTTAAAAAACTATTTATTTAAACATAATATAATTGAAGTTTCATAATCTCCATTAGGATATTCAAATGGATTTACCAAATCTTTAAATCCTAGTTTATGATAAAAATTGATTATTTTATCATTATTAAATTTCTTAGTGGATAATAAAATTTTATCTCCTTCAAAATTTTTAATTAGACATTTCATCAATTTTTTTCCATATCCCTTACCTTGATATTTTTCAATAACAGCCAATTCATTAAGCTCAAAAGTGCCTTTATACCAATCTATTCCACTTGGTAACTGCGAATCAACCTGCATTGCCCACCAATTTTCTTTTAAAAAGTCAAAGCCATATACAAATCCGATTAACTTATCATCCTCAAAGGCTCCAACAATTTTTATATTATTTTTTAAACTACCGTCAATTCTAGTAATTAAAAAATTAGCAGAAAAATCATCAGTTTTAAAAACTTCTTTGTATATATCGGAAATTTCTCTTTTATATTTTTCAATTTCTTCTAAAGTTAATAATTTAATCATAAGACCCCCTAACAATTCTAAAAGTATTCTTTATTTTTTAATTATCTTGGCAAATCTTTTGTAATGCATTAAATGTATCAAATAATTTATTTTCACTTACGAGTACATTTATAACATCCCCATTTATTATTGTAGTTTCCCCATTTGGTATTATTTCTTCAACTCCTCTGTCAATATTTACAATTAACATTCCCTTTGGAAATTCTACTTCTTTTATTTTCTTGTTTTCTATCTCACTTCCGATTTCAACAACTATACTCATAGTCATTTTTTCTCCATCTTTTGAACTTGCAATATGTTCTCTTTCCATTAATCTTTCTAAAAGATATTCATAAATAGGTAATGATTTTAAATAATTAGGTATGGAATAAGTTATAAGACAAACTATTGAAAGAGGCAATAAATAGGAAAGATTACCAGTCATTTCAAAGATTAAAATTATTGAAGTAAGTGGTGCTCTAACTATTGCAGTCAAATATCCTGCCATTCCAAAAATAATAAAACTATTTATATAAATTGGATCTATGATTTTCCCAAAAATTGTTCCGATTGTAGCTCCTAAAACTAATATCGGAAAGAAAATTCCACCTGGAACTCCTGAACTAAAGCAAATTATTGAGAATAATAATTTTACTATAAAAAGTAAAATCAACATATAAATTGGAAAATCAACAGTTTGTAACTCTTTCATCAAGAAACCGCCACCACCTAATAAATTAGGTGTAAATATTAAAATTACTATAGGTAATAGAAAATATGGAATTAATTTAAATTCTTTCCTTAACTTAAGTCCGTCTTGAACTTTCATAAAAAATTCCATCAAAAATATATAGAGAACTCCTAAAAGTGATAATACCACTGCAAATAAAATCAAAGTCCAGTAATTTACTAATGGCAATTTTTCAGACAAATTAAAATTAAAGACAGTTTCTGTTCCATATAGTATTTTTGAAACTAAATCCGAAGTTATTGTTGCTGCCATACAAACTACTAAAAGTTTTTTACTAATATGTCGATGTACTTCTTCAACTGCAAATAAAATTCCTGCAACAGGTGCATTAAATGCAGCAGCAAGTCCTGCACTTGCTCCACAAGTTATTAAAAACTTTTCAACTGTTTTGTTTTTCTTTAATTTTCTTGAAACTAATTTTCCACTCATTGCCCCTATTTGAATTGATGGACCTTCACGACCAACTGAAAAACCTGCCAAAGCAGTTAAAGCTCCTCCAAAAATTTTTGCCAATAAAACTCTTACTGGATTAGGATTAATATATCCCTTTATTTCCGCTTCAACTTGTGGTATTCCTGAACCCCCACAAAATCTTGACATACTCTTAATCTTTGTAACTAAAAAAGAAATAAATATAAGTGCTATAAAGATAATCGGATAAATATAAAAATGACTTCTACTTATATTTATGATTCCTCCTATAATTATTTCTATTCCATGAATAATATAACGATAGAAGCTGGAAAATCCACCCGCAACAATCCCTACTAAAATTCCATAAAACAGTAATTTTAAATCCTCTTGTCTATGATTATTACTAACATTCTCTATACTTTTCATAAAAACTCCTAAAATAAATATCTTATAATTATTTTATCACAAAAATAACAATAAAAAAAGTTTTGACAACAATCAAAACTTTATCTAAATATTTCTTCTAATTCGCTATTTGTAATTTCTCGATACTCTCCAAGTTTAAGACTATCGTCTAAATTCAAATTTCCAATGCACACTCTTTTGAGTTCAACAACTTCATTTCCCACATATTCCAACATTCTTTTTACTTGATGAAATTTTCCTTCGGAAATAGTAAGGTAAATTTCTTTTTCTGAAATTTTTTCAACCTTTGCATTTTCTGTTGTAAAATCTTCTTTTTCAAAGTAAATTCCATTTTCGAGACTTTCAATCTGTTCACTTGTAATATCATCTCTTAAAGTAACAAAATATTTTTTATTTACTTTTTTCTTTGGATTTGTTACATTGTAGGAAAATTTGCCGTCATTTGTTAAAATCAAAAATCCTGTCGTATCTATGTCAAGTCGTCCAACGGGAAATAATTCCATATTAGAGTACGGAAATTCTAATAAATCTAAAACTGTAGGAAGTTTTGTATCGAAGGTTGCACTGATAAAGTCCTTTGGTTTATTCAACATCAAATAAGTAAATTCCTTATAGATTACTCTTTCATCATCAAACAAAATTTCATCTTTTTCAATGTCAACCTGTGTATTTGGATTTTTTTCAATCTTTCCATTCAGCTTAACTCTACAAGTTTTTAAAAACTTTTTAACTTCACTTCTTGAGCCAATTCCCATATGACAAAGGAATCTATCAATTCTAATCTTCATTTTATCTTGTAATTAGCTTATTGCTATCAGTAATATTTTTATATTTTAGTGAATATTTTTCAAAAAGACCATTTACAAAAGCTTCTCTAAGTTCGTGATATACAGAAACTTCCATATCAAATTCATTAAAATATTGTTTGTGAATATCATTATATAGTACGAATTCCAATTCGTTTTCTTCTTCTCTAATTACAGAAATTGAAACATCACAAGGAAGTCCGTCAAGTAAAGTATCCATTAGCAATTCATAAGCATCTTGTAAGGTTGAAATTTCATATTCTGGAAAACTTGTTCCATATTCAAAAGCAACTTTTTTAATTTCTTCAAGAGAAACTCCCTTATCTAAAAGTTTTTTTACAACATAAGCAAATCTTATTTCAACATTTGAAACCGCTGTATGTAACCAACCATGAATATTACTTTGATCGATTACTTCTTCTAAGTCTTCAGAAATCAAAGCAGGAAATAGACTTTCTACTTCGTCTCTCTCTTCTTTATTCAAAAATTTTTCTTCAACTGCAAAAGTTAATTTTTGTGCAATTAAAATCTTATCATACATCCAAAAATGTATTGGTGCTAAAAATGCGCTCATTATTTTTTTCTCCTTCTCAAATCATTGTTTATAGATAATAGCAACACAGCTAAAACTATCAATCCACAACCTATAACTTTAAAAATAGTCATAGATTCGTTAAGAAAGATTATACCCAAAATTACACTTGTTATCGGTTCAAATGTACATAAAATGGAAGCAGTTGTAGCTCCACAATATTTAACCCCTAGTTGCAAAAAAGCATTCCCAAAAATTGAAGTTAAAAATGAAATTAAGATTGTAAGTCCCCAAGCCATTGGTGTAAGTGCAAAAGTAAGTTGTCCACTAAACTTTCCAAGGGCAAAAAGACCTACGATATTAAATAAACTGATATATAAGGTGCATTTAAAAGGATCCATATGTTTAAAACCACTTTTATCCAAATATACCAAGAATAAACTATATGTTACACCTGATAAAGCAGCTAAAAATATTCCTATTGCACTTCCTCCAGTGACTTCATCAACCAACAATACAATACCTATCATTGAAAAAACAAGTGCTGACATCTTCTTTAAAGTAACTTTTTCTTTAAAAAATAAAATACAAATAAAATAAACAACGCAAGGATAGATAAAATGTATAGTCGTTGCCATTCCTACAGAAATATAATTATAGGAACCATAAAGTGCTGTTGTGGTAATTCCTATACCTAAAAATGAAAGCACAATAAAATGAAGAAATTCTCTTTTAGTAATCTTCATAGGAGTTTGATTTTTTCGCATCCCTGCATATAAAAATGGCAATCCAAGCAAAGCTCTTAAGAAGGTAAGGGTAATTGCATTGTTCCCTCCGTCATAAGTAAGTTTTGCAAGTATTGGTGTAAAACCAAAAACAAATGCAGAAATAATTGTAAAAATAATGCCTTTAATAAAATTCATAACTACCTCCTAACTTTATAATATTTACTTTCTCTAAAAAAATATTTCAGATACAATTTCGTCATTTTGACCCCATTTTACCATCAATTCCGTATAATCATCATTTAAATATAAATCAAAAATTTTATCTATACAATAGCTCTTTCCATCAGCATTTTTAAACTCTTCTATTCCCATCCAAAAGAGTTTTCCTTCAACATTGTTTTCGATTAATTCTCCTGAAAAATCTTCTGTATAGTATAAAAAACCTAATTCTCTTACATCATTAATTTCGTCAATCCAACTGACAGTTCCCTTTAATTTAAGATTTTTTACATTTAATCCCGTCTCTTCAAAAACTTCTCTTACACATGAATCATATAGAACTTCACCTTTTTCAACATGTCCACCAACAAAAGTAAGACCTTCCCAACCATGTTTTTTTACTTTATCTAAAATTAAAATTTTATCATTATCTCTATCATAAATCATACACATATTTACTAAAACTGTTTTCATAAATCCTCCAATAATAATATGGTACAAAATCACCACTTTATTATTATATCATTTAATACAGTAAACATACAATAGATAACTTTATCGAGATAATAAAAAGTTCAAAATTAATTAATAATTAAGAATAATAACAAAAATTTAATTTAGACATTATTGCAAGATTTTGCACAAAAAAAATCCGACTTTAAAGTCGGATTTGTCTTAAAATTTTTATGGTAAAATTGTTTCTACTACTTCAAAAACTGTTTTGAATAATCTTCCAACTCTTTTAACCATACCTGCTTTTGAATAGTCTTCTTTAGCAACTAAATCAACTGTTGCAACTACTTCTTTAGAATTTTTAATTTTTATTTCTCCAACCTTATCACCTTTTTTCAATGGAAGTTTAACATCTCCTACATTTACTTCAGTTTCGTAGTTTATGCCTTTCATTGATACTCTTTCAAGATCTTCTTTAGCTACTAACTCGATATAACCTTGATTTGCTGATTTTACTTCAACTTTTTTTACAAATTTTTCAGCGTCCACAAGTTTTCTAGTTTCTATATTTTGTTTTGCAAAATTTAGCATATCTTTCATATATTGAGCTCTATCAGCTTTTGTTTTTGCTCCCATTAATACAGAAATTATTCTAAATTCAGATTCACCCTTTGTGATTTTCATAGTAGAAACTAAACAATATCCAGCTTCATCAGTATGTCCTGTTTTTAAACCATCTACACCTTCAACTTGTCCAACTAGAGGAATAGTACTTTCTTTTTTAAAGTTTCTTGCTGGTTGTTCTAAAACAGTAGTCTTAGCATATTCTAAAACTTCAGGATATTTTTCAATTATAGTTTTTGCTAAAGTAAAAATATCTCTTGTTGACATTTTATTATCTTGTCCGTTTTTTGTAAGACCAGAAGCATTTGTAAAAGTAGAATTTTCAAGACCAAGTTCCTTTGCCTTTTCATTCATCATTGTTACGAATTTACTTTCAGTTTCTCCAACAGCTTCAGATAATGCAACCGCTGAGTCATTTCCTGAAACAATCATTAATCCATCAAGTAAATCTTTAATAGTGATTTCTTCGCCTGCTTTTAAATTCAAACTAGATCCTTCTTCAGCACTTGCAGTTGTAGATATTTTAACTTTATCTTCTAATTTAAGTTTTCCTTCAGCGATTTTTTCTTTAACTAAATAAAAAGTCATAAGTTTAGAAATACTCGCTACTGGTAAGGCTTCATCAACATTTTCCGCAACAAATAAAGCTCCTGATTTTGCATCTCCAATTAAGGATGCAGTAGTTTTATTTTCAATTCCAAATATTGCATAGGACTTAGCTGTCCCTACAAAGCAAATCGAAAAAATTAATATTAAACTTAGTAGTGTTTTTTTAAATTTCATAATACTCACCTATTTTCTTATCTCATCCAAACCCATATATTTTCTTAAAACATGTGGAATTTCTACACTTCCGTCTTCTCTTTGATAATTTTCCAAAACAGCTGCAAAAGTTCTTCCCACAGCTAATCCTGAGCCATTCAAAGTATGAACAAATTTAACTTTTCCATCTGTATCTCTATATCTAATATTAGCACGTCTAGCTTGAAAATCTTCAAAATTTGAGCAAGAAGAAATTTCTACATATCTTCCATAACTTGGCATCCAAACTTCTATATCATAAGTCTTTGCACTTGTAAAACCAATATCTCCAGTGCATAAACAAACCACTCTGTATGGAATTTCTAAGAGCTTTAGAATTTCTTCGGCATCATTTGTAAGTTTTTCCAATTCATCATAACTATTTTCAGGATTTACAAATTTAACCATTTCAACTTTATCAAATTGGTGATTTCTGATTAAACCCCTTGTATCTCTACCTGCTGAGCCCGCTTCTTGTCTAAAACAATAAGTAAAAGCTGTATAGTAAGTTGGAAGTTTTTCAAACTCTAAAATTTCATTTGATAAAAGATTTGTAATAGGAACTTCAGCAGTTGGTGCTAAGAACATATCCTTTGAAGGAACATGGAACATATCATCTTCAAACTTTGGTAATTGTCCTGTTCCATACATTGAATTTCTGTTAATCAAAACAGGAACTCCAACTTCTTCATAACCTTGTTCACTGTGTAAATCAAGCATAAAATTTATTAGTGCTCTTTCAAGTTTTGCACCCAAACCTTTAAATACTGAAAATCTTGATCCAGATATTTTAACTGCTCTTTCAAAATCCAAAATATCTAAATCTACACCCAAATCCCAATGAGCTTTAACTTCAAAATCAAATTTTTTAGGTTCTAAAAATTTTCTAATTTCAACATTATCTTCATCACTTTTTCCAATTGGAATTTCTTTATTTGGTGTGTTTGGAATACTCATAAGTTCTTTTCTAATTTCTTCGTCCAAATCTTTAACTTTAACATCAAGTTCTTTAATTTCATCAGAAAGTGCTTTCATTTCCTTGAAAAGTTCAGAAACATCTACTCCATCTTTTTTCAATTTTGGAACTTGTTTTGAAACTTCATTTTGTCTTGCTTTTTTATTTTCAACTTCAAAAATTATTTCTCTTCTCTTTTCATCAAGTTCAAGAACCTTATCAATATTGTAATTTCCAAAACGAGAATTCAAGCTTTCGATAATTTCTTCTTTATTAGTTCTTATTCTCTTTATATCTAACATAATTAAACCTCTTTCTTTTCAAACTCTTCTGCAGGATTTTTTATAGAGTATCCTTTTTTAATCAACCTAGCTTCTATATATTCCTTTAATGTTGTATAAATTACAACAAAAACTGGTACGGAAAGTAAAAATCCTAAAACTCCAAATAAACTTCCCCCAAGTACCAATGCAAATATAACCCAAAACGAGCTTATTCCTAAACTCTTTCCTGATACTCTTGGTGATATTACATTCGCATCTATCATCGACACAATTACTACAATTACCATAAACCATAAAACTGTATTGAAAGTCGATGTAAAAAGTAATACGATAACTATTGGTACAGCTCCAAGATAACAACCAAACCATGGAATTAAGTTTGTAAAACCAAGTATAAATGCAAATAATAAAGCATAATCAATCTTCATAAATAATAAAATTATGTAAAAAGATATACCAACTATTATTGCTCCAATACCCTTTGCTAAAAGATAGGACCTTAAAGTATAATCAAATCTCTTAACAATCTTAAAAGTTGCCCTGTTTGTTCTTTCAGGAAAAACTGCTATCATAAATTTTTTCAAAATTCTTGAAAAGTTTTCTTTATCATATAATAGATAGCCTGATATTATTATAGCTAAAATTATATTTAAAAACAAGGATATAGCTCTAGTTGCAAAAGTTGCAACCCAAGAAATCATATTTGTCAAAAATGTTGTTGAAAAAGCTGCGAACTCTGTCAATTTACCATTGATAAAAGTCCTAATTTCTGAACTTATCTCAATATTTTGTAACATATATTTTGCCTTTTCCACACCCATATCTATAAAAGCTGGAGTTCTTTCAACAAAAAGTGTTATATTTGAATAAAATTGTGGGATAATATATTTTAAAAGTAGAATTATAAAAGCAAAAAATACAAAATAAGTTATAATCATTGCAAACATTCTAACATATTTAGCTTTTAATTTCTTAAAAATTTCAATTTTCAAAATATATTTTTCAAAAAACTTTACAAAAAAGTTTAGAACATATGCTATTGCTCCACCTATTATAAATGGCATCAAAATATATTTTATATTAGAAGTATATGAAATTATGGATTTCATATTAGAAAATATAAAATAACAAAGTATTGAAATAGCAAATATTAAAACTCCGGTTATAACATTTACTGTATTCTTTTGTTCCCAGTTAAATCTCATAACTACCTCCTATAATTTTATATTCTTACCAATTTTATCTCTTAAATCAAATGGTGGAAAAACAAAGAATTTAAAATTTCCCCTAATTCTACTTGCCACTCTTGAATCGTAGTATTCTGCTAAGTCATATTCTAAAAGATTTGAGGTTATTACTGTATTCAAACCATTTTCAAATCTATAATCTAAAAGCGAACTCAAAAAACTATTATTATTTTTATTAGTAATTTCATTTCCAAGGTCATCAATCACTAAGAAATCAACATTTCTTATAAAATCAATTCTATCCTGTAATTCCTTTTTGTCTCTATAAAAACTGTAACTGTAATTAGACATGAGCTCAAAAAATTCAGTTGCAGTAACAAAACAAGCTCTCTTACCCTTATCCAACATATAGTTTACCATTGCCGATGCGAAATAAGTCTTTCCAGCACCACTTTTACCATAAAAGAAAATTCCATAATCCTTTATTGTAAAATTATCACAATATTCTTTTGAAAAAGAAATCAATTTTTCTATATATTCCCTAGAATTTACAAGCCTATTTGCATGCTCAAAATTGCCTTCAAAGAGAGAAAAATCAAAATTAGAAAAATTTTGCTCTCTTTTCTTGCTTGAAAAGCCACTTTCTAAAACTCTATCCTCAACTAAGTCATTCATTATACAGCTACAGACAGAGCCATTATAATATCCTGTATCTTTACATTTTTCACAGCAATAGAATTTATTTAGATAATCTTTTGAGAAGCCATTTTTCAAGAGTAATTCATTGATATTTTTTTCTAGTATATCAAATTCTTTTCTTTCTTCTATACAATCAATATTAGCTAGTGTTGACTTCATAATTTTTGTGGCTAAATCATTTCTCTTCGATATTAAATTTTCAATATTGTCAATGGAAGAATAGACTTTTTTTTGTCTTTTTTCTTTTATTTTCTCTCTTAATAAAGGTCTTTTACTAAGACTTTTTAAAACTAATTCATCTAAATTCATAATTAATACCTATCGAGTAATTCTGTTGTATCCGAATTCTTATTTTCTTTAAGTTTTTCTCTTTTCTCTTCTTCTGTTAAAATATCTTCTTTTTCGATATATTTTTTAGTGTTTTTACTGTATCTCTTAATTTTATTTTTATCTTTATTTTCAAGGAAATACTTCAAATCTTCTACAGTTGAAATATTATTATCTCTCTTCCAAGCTCTTAGAATTCCAATAACATATTTTACAGACATACTCTTTCCCATGTTATTAGCATATTCATAAGCCTTATAAACTAAATCCATACCATGACCAGTTTCTTCAATATGTGAAATGATTTCAGTTATTTCGTGAGGCTTTAAACTTAAACCTGTAAGTTTTTCAATTTTATTGAAATATTCTTTATTATCAATCATTGGTTTTTCTTTTTCTTTTTCTACATTGTCGTCATAGACTCCACCTGCATAAAGAGCAAAATTGTTTACAAATTCAATCTTTTCTACATTTCCTTTTTTATCCAAAGTATAATCTAAAAGTTGATTATTTTTCCAATATTTTAAAGAATTCATAACTTGAACTTCGGAAAATCTAAGTTCTTCTGCTATACATTTTATAGACAATTCGCTTTTATATGATCCAAAAAGTCTTTTATATAAAAACAAATAAACCTTTAAGGAAATTTCATCAACTATTGGCAAGTAGTTATCCAAAAACATATTCTCAATAGGAGTTACTCCGGGTTGAATTATTGACTTTTTAAAACTTATTTCCACTCCTATCCCACCTTTCTAAAAATTTTAATCTATCTAATTTCATAGTGAAAATTTTTGAATAAATTATATTATTTTTTTCTTCAAAATATTCCTTAGTTTCTTCATATCTCTTTAATTTTTGCATTTTTTGAACTTCAAAATCTCCAAGAAATTCACTTATTTTTTCAAAGCCAATTTTTTCATATAAATGTATTGCTCTTTGATTAAAAGCATTTACATTTAGCCAAATAGAATATTTGTCAAAATTTTCAAAATAGTATTCTAAAAACAGTCTAAGAGATTTAAATCCATATCCTTTAGAGCAATATCTTTCATCAAAAGACAAAGAAAGCTCATAATTACTGTTTAAAAAACTAATTTTACTTATAGAAATATATCCTATCATAGTATCTTGTAAAAAAATAGCAAAATAATTGTTCTTTTTCGATTTTATTTTCTTTTCCCAATTTTTAATTTCAGATTCAGTCAAAAAGCAAAGATTATAATCAGTAAGCAATATATCCTCATAAGGAGAGAATTTTTTGAAACCTTGAATATTGTTCTTTTCAAATTTTTTAATCTTAATGTCATCATCTTCAATTAAAAAATTATTCATTGAAAAGCTCCTTATCTCTATCAGTTTGTAAATCCAAAAATCTTGAGTACTCTTTAATAAAGTTAAGTTTAATACTTCCAATTTCACCATTTCTATGCTTTGCTATAATCAATTCAATTTCATTTTGTACTTCTTCTTCTTTTTCTTTATCTTGATAATCTTCTCTGTTAAGTAAAATTACAACGTCAGCATCTTGTTCGATTGCCCCTGATTCTCTTAAATCACTAAGTTTTGGCTTTCTACCACTTTTTTCACTATCACGAGATAACTGACTCAATGCTAGAATAGGAACGTCCAATTCCTTTGCTAATGCTTTTAAATTTCTTGAAATAGTAGAAATTTCTTGTTGTCTATTTTCATTTCTTCCCTCAGAAGTCATAAGTTGTAAATAGTCTATCATAATAAAGTCAAGACCGCTATCAGCTTTAAGTCTTCTACATTTACTTCTTAGTTCAGTTATAGAAATTCCTGCAGTGTCATCCATATAAATAGATTTCCCAGCTATAATAGAGCTCGCTTCAAAGACATCTTCCCATTCAGTTATATCTCCACTCATAAATTGTTTTGAATTTACAAGAGAAAGAGAACTTAACATTCTTTGAGCTAATTGTGTTTTACTCATTTCCAAAGAAAAAATTGCTACTTTATAATCCTTTAGGGCAGCATTTAAAGCTATATTTCCTGCCAATGCTGTCTTCCCTACAGATGGTCTTGCTGCAAGTAAAATTAAGTCTTTTTTTTGCATTCCAAGTAATATCCTGTCCAAGTCTGAGAATCCTGTAGGAACGCCGGTCAAAGAACCTTTTATTTTACTTCTTTCATCAAGTAGTTCAATAACCTCTTTTAGAGTATCTTTTATATGAGTAAGTCCTGTTCTACTTTCATTTTGTGACAATTCAAAAATTTGACCTTCAATTGACTCTAAAACTTTGTCATAATCTTCATTTTTATATGCTCTATCTTTTATACTATCAAGAATAAAAAGTAGATTTCTAGTATCTGATTTATCCTTTACAATCTTACAATAATTTTCTATATTTGAAGGAAAAGCAACAGCATTTACAATTTCAACAACTCCAACAATTCCATTATTTGATTCTGTATCAAAACCCATTGCTTCCATTTTATTGATTACTGTAATTGGATCTACATTTGTATTTTCTCTTGATAATTCCAAGATTGCACTAAATATATCTCTATGCCAACCTAAATAAAAATCTTTTCTCTTTAATTTTTCAAAAACTAATTCTCTTTTATTTGGCTCTGTAATCATTATCGACAAGACGCATTTTTCAGCTTCTAAGTCGTAAATATTATGCATAAATTACTCCTTTTCAATAGAAACCTTAACAGTTGCAACTATTTCAGGATAAACTCTAATAGGAACTGTCAAAGTGCAAAGTGATTTAATATTTTCCTTTAATTCTATTTTTCTTTTGTCAATTTCAATTTTATGTTGTTTTTTCAAAGCATCACTAATATCTTGAGAAGTTATTGAACCGAAAAGCTTATCTCCACTTCCTGTTTTAGTCTTTATAACTACTTCCAATTTTTCTAAAACATCTTTTAATTCTTTTGCATTTTTTATATTTTCAGCTTCTATTCTCTTTAATTCAGCTTGTTCTTTTTCCCAGATTTCAAGATTTTCTTTTGTAGCTTCTTTAGCTAAGCCATTAGGAATCAAAAAGTTCCTAGCATATCCTGTCTTAGCATTAACAAGCTCACCAGCTTTCCCAAAACTCTTTACATCTTTAATCAAAATTACTTTCATCTATATCTTCCTCCAATAAATACTCATCTATCGCTTTCTTTAATTTTTCAATTGCTTCATCCATTGAACAATCAAGTCTAGCACCAGCAGAAGTATAATGTCCACCTCCACCAAGTTTTTCTAAAATTAATTGAACAGAAATTTTTCCTAAACTTCTTCCACTTATATGAATTTGTCCAGAAACAATAGTTAAAACGAAACTACACTCAATATCTAAAACTCCAAGCAAATCATCCGCTGCCTCTGCCGCAATTAGCATTGACTCTTCAATTTCTTCTGGAAATACACCAATACAGATATAATTTCTATATGATATTGCATTGGATAAAACATTTGATTTTAATTTTATAGTATTAAAATTATCCTTGAACAAATGTTTTACAGCGATACTATCCGCACCAAATCTCTTCAAATAGGATGCCATTTCAAAAGTTCTTACTCCAGTTTGGTAATAGAAATTTTTAGTATCGACTACTATTCCTGCAAGCAGTGATTCTGCAATTACTTTATCCAAATCAATTTTTTCAAACATATAGTAAATTATTTCAGTTACAAGTTCACAAGCTGATGATGCATAAGGTTCAAGATATGTTAACATAGGATTTTCAACAAAATCTTTTCCAATTCTATGATGATCAATAACTACAATTTTTGAAGTTACATCTAATAGGTATGGAGCTTCTGTTGAAACAGTCCTTGAATTGTCAACCAGTATAACTAAACTTGTATCCTTACATATATCATATGCTTTTTCTGGAGAAATCATCATTTCTACATAGCTAGGTTCAGTATTACTAATCCTATCATAAATATTTCTAATTGTAACAGGAACATCCTCTAAAACCATATAACAATCTTTTTTCAACTCTTTACAAATTCCCATAACACCAAGAGCAGCCCCAAAACAGTCCATATCAGGATTCTTATGTCCCATTACAAAAACTTCTGAAGATTCTCTAATTATATTTTCAAGTGCTTGTGAAATTACTCTTGCCTTTACTTTATTTCTTTCAACGCCTTTATTATTTTTTCCACCATAGAATTCTAGATCATCTCCATTTTTAAAGACAACTTGAGCTCCACCACGTCCTAAAGCCATGTCAAGAGCGGTTTGAGCTTCCTTATATCTTTCAAAAGGATTATTTCCACCAAGACCAATACCAATACTTAAAGTGGGTTTTATATTACCTGTAATTTCTAGTTCTCTAAGTGTTTCTATTATACTGAATCTATCATTTCTAATTTTTTCTAGAATAGAATTACTTGAGATAACTAAATATTTTCCAGAATCATATTTTCTTACAATTGCTCCTAGATTTGAAAAATAACTTATAATAAGTTTATCCATTTCAGCAGTCAATAATGTCTTAAAATCTTCATTTGTGTTATTACGAACATCTTCGTAATTATCTATATAGATTAAAATAGAATTTAAAGTATCATCTTCATATTGCTTTTGCAATTTTGAAAATTCTAAATTATCTATTAGATAAATTATTACATTAACCTCTCCATTGTCCTCGTCTTTTACAACATTATAGTAAACTAAGTAATCAAATTTTTCTGTTTTCCAATTAACCTTTCCTGATACAGTTTTTAAAACTTCGGAAATATTAAAACTTGAAATTTTAGAATTAATATCTATTCCAATAACATCTTTTCCTGAAAAAAGCACTGAAAACTCTGGACTATACCATTTAACTCTACCTTTGTTGTTAAGAACAGCAATAGGAAATGGCATTTTGTAAACTACTTCACTTGCAATATTATCCAAGGAATCTCTATGCTTCTTCATATCTTCATCATATTCTAGATTTTTATTCTTTACATAGTATAAAACTAAAATAAATGAAATAAAAGTTAATATAAAAGATACAATCCCAAATATAAATTGAAAATAAAGAACAAAAGCTGAGATTAAAACCATAAATAAAAATAAAATATAAAAATCTGATAATTTAACTATTTTCTTTCCCATTTCATACCTCTCTTAATTGAACTATAAATTCCATATATGAAATAACCTAAATACACAATAGCAAAAAATATTGAAATAATACTAATAGAATTTGCTAAAATAGCACTATATTTCGATTTTAAAAACACATTAAATTTTATAAATCCTTGAACTATCATAATTTCTATAAACATTAGCATTAAATTATACGTAATCAAAAAAACTTTATAGTATTTTTCAATTCCAAAAATACTAGCAAAAAAGATTGCTAATGAAATACATATGCCAAATAACGGAAATTTAGAAGAATATATCATAATCATATCATCCGAATCTCTATTTAATTTATAAATCTTTTTAGATAAAAATGAATACCCTAAAGAGCAAAAAACAAAAGAAATCCCAAATGAAATTGCAGGGTAAATTGTCTTCATGGTTTCAACAAAAGCTTCTACACTTCCTATTCTTAAAATTTCTTTGTAATTCTTAAAATTATCTAATAATTCTGCCATTGTCTTTAAAAATGCCTCATAAGCATTTGAGTTTAATTCTAAAAGCATAAAATCACTTACTAGAAGCATTGCCATAGCAATTGCGCTTCCAAACATAATTTTATAGCCGTCTACACCTTTATCCATTCCTTTTATAAATATGAAAGAAATAATTACAGGAATGAGCGCAGTGAAATTTCCTAAAATCACAATAGACAATATTGAATACATTCCAGCCGATAAGATATACATCCTTAGATTTGATTTTTTATATAAAATTACCATTGGAACAAAACTTAATAAATTTAAGATAGGAAACAAAACCATTCCTATAGCCAAAAAATAATATAAAAATACTTTTTTATCTTGCATTTTAAACCTCTATTTCATAAACTAACTTTAATAAATTTTCATTTATTAATTCTCTATAACACATATTTTTTTAAAATAATATAGTCTTTATACAAATGCATAAAGTTACTAATATTATACCATATTTCCGATTATAAATAAATGCGTTGAAAATTTAATTTTGACAAAGAAAAACAGCAAATCTTTTGAATTGCTGTTAAAAAAGTTTCACGATAAAATTTATCTATATTTTTTCATTATATACTTAAGTTTTGGCATTTCAATAACTTCATCAATTTCAAATCCAAGTTTAGTATAAAGATTTTTTGCATTTTTATTAGAATCGAAAACATTTAAAGAAATACTTTTTATATTTTCATCTTTAAAAATCAAATCTATAAAACTTCTTATTGCCTCTTTTCCAAAACCCATTCCTTGCTTTTTAGGATTTATTATAATTCTACCAATATGTATATTATCTTTTTCAATTCTTATTTGCTGAATCATTCCTAAAAATTCATCTTCATTGAATATGGAAAACACATTTTCCATTTCTTTAATTTTATCATAAGTCAAAGGATATGAAATTTTTAGTCCCATCCATTGTTCTTGAAAATCCTCTCCTCTTTCATTTGACCATTCACATAATAGTGTGGCATTTTCTTTTCTTAATCCTCTTTCAAATCTAATAACCATATAAAACCTCAATTTTACTATAATTTTTATTTTCTATACAAATAATTTTCTGCTTTAGACTTAATATATTTATTTCTAAAAGTAATAGCTATAGCTAGTGGTAAAATTATAAGAGGTAGACAAAAAGCAACTCCTGCAATAGCTAAAGTTTTATATTGACCTCTCCCGTGTAAATCCTTGCTCATTCCGTTCAAAGAATCTGCAAAATAATTTAAAATTGATCCATTATTTACCATTGATAACAAAACAAACTCTACTATAACTAATGCTATAAATATAAGAGCTGTCCATCTTGCAGCAACATTGCATATCTCTATTCTTTTTTCTATACTTATATCTTCTGCATTTTGAATATTCTTAAACCATTTTTTTGCTCTTTCTTCCTTTGTCATATCTATTTCTCCTATAAATTTAAATTTCATCTATCTTAAAGTTTTAGTATTGCAATAACTTCATCTCCATCCATATCTCCATTTTCTACAAAACCAAATGAATGATACAACTCTTTAGCAATTTTATTTTCAGGTTCATAAGATAGCCAACAATACTCCGCTTTACCACAAGGAAATGATTTAATAAAATCTAAAGCAAGTTTCATAGCTTCTTTTCCAAAGCCTTTTTGTTGATAAGTCTCATCAATCATCAAACGCCACAGATTATAGTTTTCCTTTGCTATATTCGGAACATTTTTCCAAGTTTCATCTACATCATAGCCAATCATCAGAAAACCAATAGGCATATCGTCATCATAGATTCCAAAGGGAAAAACAACTCCATTTGATGTAATAGTTAAATATGCTTCAATAATACTTACGTCATTAGATGCTACAAAATTATTTTGCGATTTAGACACTTTTAATTTAAGTATCTCCCATATATTTTTCCTATTTATTTTTTCTAAATGAAGCATACTACCTCCAAATTTTTTTAATTTATTTTACTTTTATTATAACACAAGATTATTTATTTATATATCTATAATGGTTATTATACTATATTTTCAATTATAAATAAATGCATTGTAAATTGAATTTTGGCAAAAATAACTCCACCCTTACACGATGCTTCACATCGGGTGGGTACTCGCGAACCTTGTTATTTCGCAATAAAAACCCCAAATCTTTTGTTCTGATTTGGGGCTTTACATTATAAGCTAATTACATTTTTGTTATCTATTTTTTCTTTTTTGAATAAAGAAAACCTACTAAACTTGTTACTGCTAACAATATACTTGAATTTGAAATATTAGTTTTTGGAATACCTTTGTTACTTTTTGTATTTTTTTGTTTTGTTTGTTTAACTTCACTCTTATCTTTTTTATCGTCTTCCTTCTTATTTAAAACATGAATTTGTGTTTTGGCATAACCATTTTTAAATTTAAACTCAAGATTATGATTTCCTTCTGCTAAAGAATTTTTAAATTCATTAGCAAACTCTACGATTGTACTACCTGATTTTAAAGTGTACATTGATGGGTCAACAAGCTTGCCATCTAAATATACATTTTCAAAATTTTTAACATCTTCATCCAATCTAAAGTATAATTTATGGCCATCATTTTTCGTTACAGTTTGATTTTTACCATATAAAAATTCAATTACCTTAGGATTGTTGTTATTTTGTTTATCTGATGAATTATTATTCTTTCCTTTTTCGAGCTTAGCTTTTAAAGAATTAACTTTTTCTTCAAGTTCTTTTATTTTTTTGTTAAGATCATCAATTTCATTTTGTTTTTTAATTCCGGATTGCTTTGCCTTTTCTAATTTTTGCTTGGTTTCTTCAAGCTCTTTTTTAGTTTTTTCTAAATCTTGGCTAGTTTTTTCAAATTCCTGTTCAATTTTTTCAAGCTCTTTTATCTTTTTGCTAAGCTGATCAATTTCATTTTGCTTTTTACTTCCAGATTGTTTTGCACTTTCTAACTCTTGCTTAGCTTTTTCTAATTCTTGCTTGATTTTTTCAAGTTCTTTTTTAGTTTTTTCTGAATCTTGTTTGGCTTTTTCAAATTCTTTTTTAGTTTTTTCAAGCTCTTTTTTAGTTTTTTCAAACTCATTTTTTGTTTTTTCTGAATCTTCCTTAGCTTTTTTAAATTCCTGTTCAATTTTTTCAAGTTCTTTTATCTTTTTGTTAAGCTCATCAATTTCATTTTGTTTTTTACTTCCGGATTGTTTTGCACTTTCTAACTCTTGCTTAGCTTTTTCAAGTTCGTTTTTAGTTTTTTCTGATTCTTGCTTAGCTTTTTCAAATTCCTGTTCAATTTTTTCAAGCTCTTTTATCTTTTTGCTAAGCTCATCAATTTTATTTTCTTTTTTACTTCCAGATTGTTTTGCATTTTCTAACTCTTGCTTAGCTTTTTCAAGTTCTTGTTTGATTTTTTCAAGTTCTTTTCTAGTTTTTTCTGAATCTTGTTTTGATTTTTCAAGCTCTTGTTTGATTTTTTCAAGTTCTTTTTTTGTGTTTTCTAAAATTCTTTCAAGTTCTTTTTTTTCTCTTTCTCCAACTATTGATGGAGCATTTTCTGTACTTAATTTATCTAATAAGTCTTTATTCGGAGCAGTATATCCATTCCAATTTGGTGTTTCATTTTGAAGTTTAGAGTCTTCAATCGAATTCGTAGATTTTTTACCATCTATTGCATATCCTTTTGTTTTTTTGTCAATAGTTATTGAGTCAAGTACAGCTTTTCCACCTTCATTCTTACTCATATAACTATTTCCACCATGCAAATATGCATTATCAACAGTAATTGTTCCATTACCTGAAACTCCATTTCCACCTTTGCCTGAAAATCTACCATTTCCTCCAACAGCAATTAAAGTTCCTTTTCCTGCTACTGTTCCCTCTAATTTTAAAGCATCTCCTCCATTACTTGTAAGAGCATAGCGACCGCCTGCAAAAAGTCCAAGTTTTGCATCTTTTTCAATAGTTAATGTTTTACCTTTTGCAATCTCCATTGCTCCTTGTCCTTTATATTGTTCACCTGTAGGAGCTTCATCTCCACGTATAAATACATTACCTTTTATAGTTGCATTACCTTGAACACTCACAACTGGAGTTTGTATATGTTTTGCATTTTTTCCATCAGTTAAATAATTTGCATTTGAATAAATAACAGAGTTTTGTAATGTTGCACCATCTTTTAAAATTATTTGACCATTTATAGAAGATCCACTTGCAAAACTCTTATGATAGTCATCATAATTTACTTCAAGAGTTCCACCATTTTCAACTGTTATTTTTCCATATAATGATGAATCTGAAAGATTAAGTTTACCACCGTCTTTTACTACGATATTTACAGAACTTAAAATTTTCATATTTATAAGATAAAGTTCACCCGTAACAATTAAAGTTTGAGTGGTAGCTTTATTTTCTTCAATTGGATAGCCTAGTTCAGAATATTTTCCACTCTCTCTTGAGCCAAACCAAAGTTTTAAATTTTTTGGAACAGTTACTTCTTCTTTATCTTTTCCAAACTTTTTGATTACCCAAGGTTTCATATCCCATTCTTTTTTTGTAGCAGGGTTTTTTAAAGTTTTAAATTCTTTATCTACCAATCTTTCTTCAAGTGTAACTTCATTAGAATCAAATACTTCAAAATCTAATTCATTTGATTTTAGCTTTCCATCTTTTGATTGTACAAAAACCTTATAATTTCCTTTTTTAGAAGGAATTCCAGATAATTTGATACTATTGTCCATTTCAGAATATTTTGCTTGCATACCAGAATCATCTGAAACCATTTTTGCTTCTAATTGTAAATTATGTGTTACTTCTTTCGCATCCTTAAAGTCTGAATCTGATGGTATTTCTTTGTCTGTATAAGCAATTTGTAATCTTACATTACTATTTTTATTTGAATTTACTCCTCCACCTGTAGCAGATGAAAGAGCATCGTATTTTTGTTGACCTATAATTGCTGCTTCAAATGAACCTACAATTCTTAAATAGTATTTTTTAGAATAATTATTATCTTTTTTAACAAAAGAATTTCCATTTCTTTCAAATGAAATAGAAGATTCATCATTGAAAACAAATTTAACTATATGTCCGTCTGGAACTTTTTGTCCAAGATAGAAAACTTTATTTTCTTCATCTATAAAGTAATTATTTCCAAAAACAGCTGATTTGCTACTTGTCTTCCAATATTCAACATTATTCACAAAAATCTGCTTAATTTGTGTAATCTTATCTTTTAACTCAAGAGAATATTTATTTTCAAAAAAAGATTCATTAAGTATTTTTAATGAAAAATCATTTTGATCTTTATTATCAGGAGTTTCATTTGGTGTAGAAGGTTTTTTATTGTTATTTTCTTCTATTTTTATAAAATTATCTCCATCTTTTTTAAATGAAATAGTACTTTTATCTTTGAACTCAATCTTTATAACTTCTTTATCCTTTGGATTAAGACCAAGGTATAAACAGTTATCTGATAAATCAACAAAAAATGTCTTTCCAAATACTGCAGTTTTATAATCTTTTTTTACATATTCATTATTTTCTACAAAAATTTTTGTTATTTCCTTTAATTTATCTTTAGGCGTAATTTCATATTTATCACCACTTCCAAATCTACCTTTGATAAATTTTAAAGAAATATCATCTTTTTGTTCTTGTGTTGTCGTTTTTGCATTTAAAACTTGCATTTGACTAATTGGAATTAAGCACATTGAAAGGCTTAAAACAATTGCCGTAAATTTTTTCTTCATATAAACCTCCGAATTTTTAATATAGATTGATTTGCAATATCGTTTAAATTATATTATATAATTATATTTGAAGTCAAGATATTTTTATAATTTTTTTAATAAACCTTTTGAAGGGATTTAATTATACACATTTTTAAAATTTTTAATTTAGTTTAATTAGCATTGACTAATTAGTCAAAGGATGATATAATTTTATTAAACGAAATTGACTATTGAGTCAACAAAGGAGGCGTTTATGATTACTAAAAATTTTGAAAAAATTTCAGAAGATAAAAAACAAATGATAATAAATAAAGGGATAAAAATTTTCTCAGAGTTTTCATTTGTGGAGGCAAAAACTGATTTAATAGTTAAGGAAGCTGGTATTTCTAAGGGTTTATTATTTTACTATTTTGATAATAAAAAGAATTTTTATCTATATCTACTTAATTATGCAGTAGATTTATTAACACAAGATTTAGAATGTAAGACATATTATGATTTTTTCGATAACATTTTTAGTATTATGGATAAAAAATGTAATTTAATAAAAAAATATCCTAATGAAACTAAATTTTTAAATATGGCTTCTAAGGAAACAAGCAAAGAAGTTGACAAAGAAATTAAGGATATTTTTAGTGAATATCACAAAAAATCAAATGAAAAATTAAAAAAACAAATTTCTAATTCTATTAAAATATTTAACTTAAGAAAAGATATTGATCATGAATTAGTTGTGGATGCTTTATCTTTATATATTGATGCGATTGTTATAAAATATCTCAATCTATATCAAGATAATCCAATGGATTTATTCGACAATTATGATGAATTTAAAAATAGTATTAGTAAATATCTAGGTTTAATGCTTAATGGATTTCTTAATACAGATTGTTTAAGATAGGAGGATAAAATGTTTTATAAAAATCCTTATGAATACTTATCTGGAAAACTTGAAAATAAAAAGCTAATTAATGCTGGTTTTTCAGAAAAAACTTATGACACAGGTACTGTTAAACTTAACTATGTAATTGGTCCAAAAAACGGACCAAGTTTGTTGCTAATTCCTGCTCAAATAGGAATGTGGGAGAGTTATAAAAAAGTACTAATACCTTTATCTAAAATTTTTCAAGTTTATTCAATAGATATAAGAGGACATGGAAAATCTACTTGGACACCTGGTTATTATTCTTGGGAAATTGTAGGTGAAGACTTAAAAATGTTTATCAAAAATGTAATAAAAGAAAAAGTAATTATAAGTGGAAATTCATCTGGGGGTATTCTTGCCCTATGGTGCGCAGTTAATATTCCTGAATATGTTTCTGGAATTGTTCTCGAGGATGCCCCAATCTTTTCTACGGAGATGCCAAGATTTAAAGAACAAGATAAATTTGTTTACAATGGATTAAAACATCTTGTTGACAAAATTGGAAATATTGAAGACAGAGACTTAGCAGATTATTTTAGAGATATGGAAATACCTGATTCTGATAAGAGAATTAAAAAAATTCCAAATTGGTTTGCTAATTGTTTATCAAAAAAGATAAAAAAATTTCAAAACAAATACCCTGATAAACCCATTTCAGTAGGATTCCCTGATAGTTTACGACTACTTATTAAATCATTGTCTATGTTTGATCCCGATTTTGCTAGAGCTTTTGTTGATGGAAGATTTTATGATGGGATTAACCACGAAGAAGCCTTTAAAAAAACAAAATGTCCAATAATGCTTATTCACGCTGACTGGAAAAGATATGAAAATTTTGGACTTGTAGGAGCTTTTGATGAAGATGATGCTAAACATGCAATTTCTTTAGCTCCACAAATTATATATAAAAAAGTTTCTGCTAATCATGTAATTCACGCTTTTAAACCTAAAAAATTTATTGAATTATTAACTGAATTTAAAGAAAATATATAAATTTATTAATCTATTTAGAATAATTTTTTATTGCGAAGCAACAAGGTTCTCGGTACTCACCCGATGCAAAGCATCGTGGAAAGCTGGGGTTCTTATTGCGAAACGACAAAAGAGAAGACTTATATATTTTGATATAAAATCTTCTCTTTTTAAAAATTTGACATTCATTATTTTATTTTACATATCTCTTACATTTTGTTATAAAAATAAATTCACCTATTTCCAAAATTTATCTTCTTCTTCTTGTTGTTCTGCAAAAGTCCATACTTCTTGTATTTTTCCATTCTCTATTCTAAATAAATCAACACCAGGGTCATTTAGTTTTTCATCTTCTTTTTCAGCTAAAGAAACAACACTTGCAACAACAAAACAATCATTACTTGCAGCCCAATTTGTAATTACTCTAAATGTCCCATTGCTTCTTTTGGTAAATTCTCCTAAACGTTCTCCCAACGCCTCTTTTCCTTTAACAATTCCTGAAAGTGGACCTTCTCCTCCCATATGCCATACAATATTATCAGACATTGTTTCAAAAACCGATTTAAAATCTCCCTTCAATAATGCTTCTGTATAAGCATTGTATACTTTCATAATTTCACTTTTCATAGCCAATCTCCTTTCTTTTTGAGGATTGAATTTCCTCTTACTATTATTATACTTTTTAAGTCTTGACTTTAAAAGTACGAACATTTATAATACATAGTATCTGATACGATACTATAACACATGTTAAGGAGGTTTTTATGTCAACTATTTATGATAAATGCCCTTATGTTACTACTCAGAAGGTTTTACAAGGAAAATGGGCAATTGTAGTTTTATATCATTTAAGTACAGGTACTAAAAGATTTAATGAACTTGAAAGATTAATTCCTGAAGTTACTCGAACTGTTTTAACAAGGCAATTGCGTCAATTAGAACAAGATAAATTAATCAAAAGAAAAGTTTTTGCTGAAGTACCTCCTCATGTTGAATACTCTTTAAGTAAATTAGGTACTAAATTTCAGAAAGTTTTGAACGAAATAGAAATTTTTGGACTAGATTATATTTCTGAACTTAACAAAATTAATAATCTAAAGAATAAATAAACTTATATACTTAATTATGCAGTTGATTTATTTACATGAGATTTATAATATAAATCAAGTTCTCATTTTTTTTATAATACTGTTTTTTATTATGGATAAAAAATGCAATTTCATTATCTCCACAAATTATATGTAAAAAAGTTTCTACTAATCATGTAATTCACACTTTTAAACCTAAAAAATTTACTGAATTATTAACAGAATTTAGAGAAAATATCTAACAATTGCAAAAGAAAAAAGAGCTGATTTTAGATATAAAATCTCTAGTCAGCTCTTTTTCTAAATTTCAGAATCTTTTTTTATATCTCAACGATTAAAATATCTTCTTTATCCAACTCTAAACTCTTTTCAATTTTTCCATTTTTAAAATAATATGCCCCACCAACGCTTATTGGCTCCTCTTTTGTAATTGAATTTACCAAAAGAACATTATCTGATGCCAATTTAGATTGCTTAGCATAATCATATTGTTCAGTATTTTCCCATTCATCTTTTGAGAAATTACAATAAACAGGCCAAAGTAAAATTCCTTTTGTTTTAAATTTTTCGGGGCAAATCCACAAATCGCCACATAGTGCAATTTTAAATTCTGTATTCTTATAGATAAAAGTTTCTGAAGTCTCTCCCTCACAATAGTGTTCATCAGTAATTAAATATTCTTTCCAGTTTTTAGTAATCCTTCTATAGTTGTGAATTATTTTTCCTTTTTCAATTACTACAAAAGAAGAGAAAATTTGCTCTCTTTCTCTTTCGATATATCCGATACCAAGATCAATATTATATTTTTCACTAAGATTTTTTAGTTTATCCATTATAAAAGAATCTTTTGTAATTGCAATATTTTTATCTATTTCATAATTCCAAGAAAGTGAGTCAAAGCCTTGTAAAAAAGTTTCTCCAAAACAAAGTAAATCCGCCTTTCCGTTAGCAGAAATAATTGCCTTTTCTATTTTTTTTATATTATATTCAATTTCTCCGTTCTTAAATTCGTAAGAAACCAATCCTATTTTCATAATATCTCCATTAAAATATTTTTGACATCATATACTCATCTACATATTTTCCATTTACATACATTGTCTTTTTCTTAGTGCCTTCGATTGAAAATCCCATTTTTTCATATAATTTTATTGCCGATACATTTTCGCATTCAACAGTAAGTTCTAATCTTATAATTTTGTTTTTAACTGCCCAATCACCAAGCATTTGAAAAAGTTTTGTTCCAATTTTTCTATTGTGGTAGTATTTTTGTATTCCAATTACAATATAAGCAGTATGTCTAATTCTCCTAAAAGCTCCTCTTTCTGCTGATAAAAAGCCTACTATTTTATCATCCTCTATTGTTCCTAAAAATAAATTATTTTCATCTTTTAAATTTTTTACAAGTTTTTTCTCGTTCCAAACTCTTTCATCAGGTTCAAACATCATAAAATTTGTTTCGCTATCAATAATTTTTAGACAATTATAAAACTCTCTAGCATCTGTATCTATCAATCTTCTAATTTCCATAATAATCTCCATTTTTAATTTCATTTAATATATTTATTTTATCATATAATTAGAATTTATCAAAAATTATTTTTTTGTAATTTTTTTCTTTTTGTAGTATAATCAAACTGCAAGGCTTATACATTAAAATTTTTTAATTAATGTTAATCATTGTGAATTTAGCTTAAGGAGGCAATATGAAAAGTATAAAAATTGATGAATTTAAAAACTTTAAATTTTTAGGAAATTTACATTTAAGTAAAGACGAAAAAAATCTATTTTATTCCGTTTCTAATATGAATTTAGAAAAGAATTCTTATGAACATAGAATTTATAAAATGGATTTGGAAACTAGAAAGTCCTTTGTTTTTACTAATGGTGCTAAGGAAAGTTCTTTTATTGAACTTTTAGACGGTTCTATTCTTTTTGCAAGCGATAGAGAAGACAAAAAAGAAGACTCAGATATAACTAAATTTTATAGAATATGCCCTTTAGGTGGCGAAGCTGTTTTAGACTTTACTATTCCTGCTTTGGTAAATAGAATAAAACAAATAAATGACGATGAATTTTTAGTTTTGGCTAATTTTAATAGAACAAAAGAATTAGAAAAAATTGAAAAAGAAGAAAAGAATAAAGAGAATAAAGAAAAAACTTATGACGATTCTAAGGATTATCTTGTTGCAACTGAAATTCCTTTCTGGGGAAATAATATTGGCTTTACAAATGAAGACAGAAGTAGGCTTTATCTTTTTAATAAAAAGACTTCTGAATTCATTCCTTTAAGTGATGATATCACTGATATTTATGGTTTAGAAATAAATGAAAATAAAACTAAAGCTGTATTTATAGCAACATCTTATACAGGAAAAATGCCTCTTGTAAATGAAGTTAAAATTTTAGATATTAGTTCTAAAACAGTAGATATTTTAGCAAAAGACTATTCTTTCGAATATGCTAACTTTATAGATAATGAAAATATTGTAGTTAAAGCTTCAGATATGCAAGAATATGGTTTAAATGAAAATTCAAATATTTATATTATAAATATTAATAATAAGTCATTTGAAAAGATTGTAAATGATAATTTTGATATGTGTATGCATAATTCCGTTGGTACTGATATGAGATTAACTGGCGGAAAAAGCACTTTAGTAAAAGACGGATTTATGTACTTCATAAATACTGAGGTAAATAGTTCATATATTTATAGAATTGACAAAAATGGAAATCTCGAAAGATTAAACGAAAAATCAGGTTCTATAGATTGTATAGATGTTTCTAAAGATGGTAAAATTTATGCCATTGCATTAAAAGACTCTAATTTACAAGATATTTATGAAATTTCTAGAGAAGAAGAAAATAGAATTTCTTTCCATAATGATACTACTGAATATTCTCTTTCAGAAATTGAAGAAATTACTTTTACTAATGACGGAATAGGATTTATTGGATATGTTATGAAACCTGTTGACTATGATCCAGAGAAAAAATATCCAGGTGTACTTCATGTTCATGGTGGCCCTAAAACTGTTTTTGGAAAAGTATTCCATCACGAGATGCAATTTTTAGCAAATAATGGCTACTTTGTATTTTTTACAAATCCTAGAGGTTCAGATGGTAGAGGTAAAGAATTTGCTGATATTCGTGGAAAATATGGAGAAATTGACTTTGATGACCTAATGAAATTTACTGATGCTGTAATTAAAAATTACCCTGCACTTGATGAAGAAAGACTTGCAATCATGGGTGGAAGCTATGGTGGTTTTATGACAAATTGGGCTATCGGACATACAAATAGATTTAAAGCTGCTTGTTCACAACGTTCAATTTCAAATATGACTTCTGAATTTTTACTTACAGATATTGGATATTATTTCATAGATGACCAAATCTCTGCAACTCCTTGGAATAATTATGAAAAATTATGGTATCATTCCCCACTTAAATATGCAAATAAAGCACAAACACCAACTCTTTTCATTCATTCAGATGAAGATTATAGATGTTGGATACCAGAAGGAATTCAAATGTTCTCTGCACTAAAATATCATGATGTACCTGCGAGACTTGTAATGTTTAAAGGTGAAAATCATGAACTATCAAGAAGTGGTAAACCAATGCATAGAATAAGAAGATTAAAAGAAATATTAGAATGGTTTGATAATTATTTAAAATAATTTAGAAACTTTAAAGAGCTATGTTAAATTTTTCAACATAGCTCTTTTTTCATCATAATTTTATTTAAAGTCCAATTTTTTTCAAATTTTCAACGGAAATTGTATCCATTTTATAGTCAAAGTCTGTTGTTCTTTCAAAAAATTCTCCATTAGTCAAAGGTTCATAAACCAAAACTGTTTTTATTCCCCTTTTCTTTGCCGTTTTTAATGGAGCTTCGGTATCATCAAAAAATATTATGTCGTCAACATCTGCATTGTGTTTTTTTACTGCCCAATCATAATATCTTTCATCATCTTTTAAATATCCACAATCATCGCAGGTTTGGATATAGTTAAAATACTTCATAAGTCCTGTTCTTTCTAAACAATTTTTACAAAGCCCTATATTTGTAGCCGTATTCAAAGAAATCTTATAGCCTTTTTCTTTTAAGTAATCTAAGGCATTCATTACATTTTCTTTTGCTCCGTAAATTTCATCATATCCTTCTTTTACATATTTTAAATTTCTGGCATAAATTTCATCCGGAGTTAAATCAAGATTGAAATAATTTTTAATTGCTATTCCTCTTGCATAAAGTTTTTTTCCTTTAAACAACTCTTTTAGTTCATCAGTTTCTTCTAAATTCATCTCTTTAAGAAAATATTTACAACTTCCGAACCAACCCCCAATAGAATCAATTAAAGTTCCGTCCATATCAAACATTACACACTTCATAACTTCCTCCTGATATTAAATATATAATTATGATAAAACAAATATTGATTTATCACAATACGCAAAGCTCCATTCATTTTATCATATTTTAGCTAATTTCTCAAATCATTATATACTAAATTATAGGATCTACTACTCTAAAAAAATAATCTGCAATTTCTTCTGGACTTTCTTCCATTTGATCTTTAATCCACCATTTTACTGTTTCCACAAATGAACAACAAATATGATTTTTCAAGAATTTCTTAAACTTCTCATCTTCAATATTATCGATAAAAATATATTCATCTATTACCTTAAATAGATAAGTTTTAAAATATTCTAAAAACAATTCATTACTTTCACAACTTAAAACCTTTATAAACTCTTCCTTATTTTCCTTTAAATGATAAAGTATATGTGTAATTAAAATTTTAGGATTTTTGTTTGAATTTTCAAAAATTTTTGAACATTCTCTACTTAAATCATTAGAAAATATATGTTCAAACAACTCACGACAAATTTCTTTTAATAAATCATCTTTTGTTTCAAAATGAGAATAAAAAGTACTCCTACCTATATCTGCCAAATCAATAATTTCTTGAACTGTTATTTTATTATAATTTTTCTTGGATAAAAGCTCTGTAAAAGCCATAAAAATTGCTTTTCTTGTTTTAATTTGCTGTCTATTCATAAAATCCTCCATACATTTTTCAAAAAATGTTCAAAGTATTACTATTTTAATTAATTGCTTATTGATATATAATATCTATAGTGATACAATTAAATCAAACAAAGTGTTCGTTATTAAATTAATTGTAGCATTATAAACAGAAAAAATCAAGGAGGACTTATGATAAATAAAATTTCAAAATTATTCAGTGGTTTACACTTTACTATCATTTCAATAGTATTTTTTATACTAAATGTTGTCTTAAATCTTTTAAAGATAGAAACTGCATTTAAACCGGTATGGATAAGTATTGTTATATCTGCTTTCCCTTTTTTAGTTGGGGCTATTAAAAATCTAGTAAAATTTAAAATAAAAAATTCACTTTTAATCACAATTGCAGTAATCGCATCCGTATTTGTTGGAGAATATTTTGCAGCAGCTGAAATCGCAATTCTTATGGCAATCGGAGAACTTTTAGAAGACTATACAGTTGACAGAGCCAAAAAAGGTCTTAATGATTTAATTTCTTCCGCTCCAAAAAAAGCAAAGAAACTTATTAAAACTAATGATTCTTATACTGTTAAAGAAGTTCCGATTGAAGAAATTGAAAATGGAGATATAATCAGAGTTATGCCTGGGGAAATAATTTCAGTTGATGGAATTATAAAAGAGGGTTTTTCTTCTATTGACCAATCAATTCTAACAGGAGAAAGTTTACCTGTAGATAAAACTGTTGGAGACGAAGTTTTCTGTGGTTCTATGAACTGTTTTGGAAGTATTGACATCATAGCAAAAGATGTTGAAAATTCTTCTTTACAAAAATTTATCGACTTGGTTGAAAGAGCAGAAAAAGAACAAACTCCTATGCAAACAGTAATTGACAGACTTGCAGTTAAACTCGTTCCGACTGCACTTTTAATTGCAATTGCAACTTTTGCAATAATGATGTTATCTAATTTTGATTTATACACTTCAATAAATAGAGCAGTTACGGTTTTAGTTGTATTTTGTCCTTGTGCCCTATTCTTATCAACTCCAACTGCTGTTATGGCTTCAATCGGTCAAGCAAGTAAACATGGTGTTATAATAAAAACATTTAATGCTCTTGAAAAACTAGCAAAAGTTAATAAAATAGCTTTTGACAAAACTGGAACTTTAACTTATGGAAAGTTAAATGTAAATGATATAGAAAATTTTTCTGATTTTTCAGACGAAAAAATAATGTCCTTAATCTCAAGTTTAGAATCAAAAAGTGAGCATCCTATTGCAAAATCAGTAACAGAATATCTAGATGAAAAAAATATAAAAAAAGAAAATGTTGAAAATTTTAAAATGAAAATTGCAAGAGGAGTCGAAGGAGAGATTTTAGGAAATAAATATTTCTGCGGAAATGAAAAATACTTTAGAGAAAATAATATAAATGTCAAAGACAATATAAAAGAAAAAATTGAAAAATACTCAAATGAAGCTAAAAATATAATTCTTTTTGGAGATGAAAAAGAAGTTTTATCAATCGTAACTCTATCAGACACTCTAAGAGAAAATGCTAAAGAAATGGTAGAAAATTTAAAAAGCTTTGAAATTGAGCCACTACTTCTAACTGGAGACAATCTTTTAACTGCAAAATACTTTTCAGACAAAGTTGGAATAACAGAAGTAAAGGCCGAACTTTCTCCCGAAGAAAAGTTTGAAAATATAAAAAATCTAAAAGAAAATAATGTCGTTTGTATGATTGGAGACGGAATCAATGACGCTCCCGCTCTTAAACTTGCAGATGTTTCGGTTGCAATGGGAAAAACAGGAAGCGACATTTCAATCGAAAGTGCTAATATTGTACTAATGGGACATGATGTTTCAAAAATAGTTTATCTAAAAAAACTCGCCAATGCAACAGTTAAGACGATAAAATTCAACATCATAATATCACTTTTAATTAACTTTGTAGCAGTAATTTTATCAGTTCTTGGAGTTTTAAATCCATTAGTTGGTGCAATAGTACACAATCTAGGTTCAATACTCGTAATTCTAAATGCGTCATTACTATACGATAGAAAATTTAATTAGAAACCTTTAAGAGAAGCAATTTTGCTTCTCTTTTATCATTGCAAAAAGACTAAAAATATGTTATTATTTTAGAATGATTTTAGACTTTTTACGGAGGATATAATGGTTAAAAGCAATGAAATAGATATGATAAATGGAAAGACCTTGAAAAAAATGATATTTTTTTCAATTCCAATTATTTTTACAAGTGTTTTTCAATTACTTTTTAATACAATAGATATAATTGTTGTTGGACGTTTTTCCGGAAGTGCTGCACTTGCAGGAGTTGGAGCAACTTCATCACTAATAAATTTACTCGTAAGTTTATTAATTGGAATTTCTATGGGAATAAGTGTAACGATGGGAAAATATTGTGGTGCAAGAGATTATAAAAATGCATCCGATACTGTTCATAATGCAATCGGACTTGCAATTATTTCTGGAACAATTTTACTTTTTGTAGGGCTTATCGCTTCAAGACCTATGTTACATCTAATGGGAACACCTGATGAAATTATTGATTTATCAGCAATTTATATGCGAATAATCTTTTTAGGAAGTCCCGCAGCTGCCATTTATAATTTCGGAGCGGCACTTTTAAGATCCATTGGAGATACAAAAAGACCACTTTTCTTTTTAATAGTTTCAGGCGTTTTAAATGTTTTTTTGAATTTATTTTTTGTTATAGTACTAAATATGAGTGTTGATGGAGTAGCAATAGCAACAATAATTTCCCAATATGTTTCGGCTATTATGATGATATTATTTTTAACAAAAAATGTAGGTTATATGCATCTAGATTTGAGAAAAATAAAATTACAAAAAGATAAAGTTATTAGTATTTTAAGAATAGGACTTCCAGCTGGACTTCAAGGTATTGTATTTAGCATATCAAATGTGTTAATTCAATCTTCTATAAATACCTTTGGAAAGTTAGTAATTGCAGGAAATACAGCAGCAATAAATATTGAAGGCTTCGTATATATGTCAATGAATTCAATTTATCAATCAACACTTAGTTTTACAAGTCAAAATATGGGAGCAAAAAAATATCATAGAATAGATAAAATTTTATTGCAAGGTCTTGGAATTGTTGCAGTAGTTGGTCTTGTACTAGGTGTTGGTGCATATTCTTTAGGAAATATTCTACTTGGAATATTTACAGATGACCCAGAAGTAATTATGTATGGACTTAACAGAATGAAAATTGTTTCAGCAACATACCTACTATGTGGACTAATGGACGTAACAGTTGGTTCCTTAAGAGGAATGGGATACTCCATTTTACCAATGATTGTGTCTTTAACGGGCGCTTGCCTATTTAGAGTAATTTGGATATTTACTATATTTCAAATTTATAGAACTCAAGAATCACTTTACATTTCTTATCCGATTTCATGGATATTGACAACTGCAGCACATATATGTTGCTATTTAGTGATAAGAAAAAAATTATTAAAACAAAATAATGAGATTAAAAAAGGAGCTCTCGCTCCTTAAGAGTACAGATATTATCTGTACTTTTTTTGTATAAAATTTGAACTTCATAATATTTTTAAATAAAAATAATTTTGCTGTTTCGGTAATGGATGTATCTTCGATACATTTTACTTTTGATTGTTTACAATCAAAAGTATGAGATTTCTCCATTTAGCTAACGCTCCAGTCGAAATGACGTATAAGGAAAATTCTTAGATTAAGAGCTAAACGTGAACAGTAAATAAACCTGAAAAATTTTATATAGCACAGAAAATTAAACATTCACGTCATAGCATATTGCATAGAAAGTCCCCCAACACGTCATCTCGAGCGTAGTTGAGAGATCTCCTAAGGACTCTTTATTATGAATTAAATATTTGTATTCAATAATACTGAATTAAAAGTATGAGATTTCCGCAGTCGATTGTATCCAAATCAAAGATTTGGACAATCTTTGCGTCAGACCTACTATAGATTATTTACAAGTAAATAATCTAAGTTAGGGCTAGATTCACTACACTCAGCTATGCTTCGTTTCGGTCGAAATGACGTATAAAGAGAAATCTTCGATTAATAGCTAGACGTGAAAAGTAAATAAACTTGTAATGATATACATATAAAATCAAAAATTTACTTATCCATATTACCTGACAATTCGATTAAAAATACAATTCCTATTTCATTTTTTTCTACTTTGTATTTTATTCCGTAGTTTAATAAGATGTTTTTTACAATGTATAATCCTAAACCATTGCTGTTTTCTTTGTTTAGGTTGAAGTTAATTTCAAATATTTTATTTACATCTAAATCTTTATTGTCTTTGTAGGAATTTTCAACATAAAGCCAGTCATCTTTAGTTCCGATGTTTATTACACCATTTTCGTCAGAGTATTTAACTGCATTGTTTATCAAATTGGATAGAACAATTTTAAGTGCCGTCATTCCTATATAGATTTTTTCGTTTTTCAAATTATTATTGACTTTGATATTTCTATTATTTGCAAGTAGTATATATTGTTTTAGAACATCTTCTAATACGTCATTAACAACTATTATTTCTTCATCATCTTTTAAATGTTCAAAGGAAGAAACTGATAGCATTTGCGAAATACTTCTTGTTAAATGGTCAACTATATCTATACAATTATCAATGTATAAATCTCTATTTTTATATTTTCCAATATTGTATTTCATATTTTCTAAAATTATTTTTAAGCTTGCTAGAGGTGTTTTTAATTCATGGGATGTTCCTCTAAAAAAATCATATTTTAGTTTTTCCAATTTTACTATTTCTTCATTTTTAAGTTCTAAATCATCTATCAATTTTAAAAGAGTATTATACAAATCGTTAATCTGTTCTTTTAATTCCCCAACTTCGTTTGTAGAATTAATATTCAAATATGCCGTTCTGTCTAGTCGCATCATCTTTTTTGTCACATTTTTTATTTCATTTATGTTATTAGTTATCGCCTTTGCATATATAAGTGAAATTATTATTGAAAATATAAAAGAAATAAATAAAGAATATGGTAAAAATTTAAAACTAAGTTCTTTTGCATCTTTCTTCATATCAGCAGTAGAAATAAATTGAATGGAAATTTTTTTACCATCTTTTAATTCTATTTCTCTTTCTTCAATGATTAAAGAATTGTTGCCACTCTTTAAATCAACATTGATGTCATCACCAATTTGTAATTCATTGTCCTCACCTTGTCCCTTTATTACAGCTTTTATATCACTACTTTTTGAGTAAAAGTCCAAAGATTGTTCAACAAACTTCATATCTTTTCCTTTAATATTCTCGGAAATTTCGTCAGCTTTTGCATAGAGCTCTTGCTTTCTAGTTTCCAAATAAGTTCTAGGAAAAATAAAAAATACCAGCAAATGTATTAAAACTATTACAGTCCCAAGAATTCCAAATGTCTGTAGAAACATTTTTGGAAATATTTTTAAATTCTTCATTTTCTCTCCAATTTATAACCTACGTTCCTAATTGTTATAATACAATCTAAACCTAGTTTTTTTCTCAATTCTTTTATATAGACATCTATGACTCTGTCAAAAGGAATTTCATCTGTTTCTTTCCAAACATTATCTATTATCTGCGCCCTAGTCAGAGCATGTCCTTCATTTTCCAATAAATATTTTAATATTTCAAGTTCTTTCGCATTTATGTCTATATCTTCTCCATTATATTTTGCTGTATAACTTGTAAAATTAACCTCTGCATCTTTATATTCAAATTTTTCTTGACCACCATAATGTCTTTTAATTAGAGAATCAATTCTAACTTTTAAAACCGGTAATGAAAAAGGCTTTTCCATATACCCATCTGCTAAACTTGAAAAAGCATTTATCTTATATTCTTCATCATTAAATGCAGTCAACATCAGAACAGGTAATTTGCTTTTTTTTCTGATTTCTTTTAAAACTTCCAATCCGTTTAGAAAAGGAATTTGAATATCTAAAATTACTAAATTAATTTCATTGTTATTAAAATATTTTAAGGCTTCCTGTCCATCTTTTGCTTGAATGATGTCATAACCGAATTCAGATAAATATTCAGAAATTCCTTCTCTGATTATTTGATCATCTTCGACAACAAGTATTCTCATAAGCCCTCCTTTTTATATAAAAATATCCTTATACTATTTTACCATAAAAAGCAAAAATTATCGATGTAAATACATCGATAATTTCTGTTTCTTGTACAATAATATTGTAAAATTCCTCCCATAGGATAATAAGCTATTTTGTATCTATTAATAATTCTTTTGGTTTCTTTCTTAAGATATTTGAAGAAGAGATTACCAAAGCTATCGCAAGTACTATTGTCATGAACAATACTACATAAAGAAGTGCTCTTGGATTAATTACTACATCTAAACTTGATAATGTTTTATTAAATCCGTCAACTTCTGCACCACCACCTAATTTTGTAGTTGATGATTGTTTTGCAATTTGTTTTGCAATACCTCCTGTAACTTTCTTTAATATACTATTTCCTAAAATTTTTCCTGTATATCCAGCTAAGAAATATGATCCTATGAATGCTGGTATTGCAACGAAAAGTAATTCTACTGCAAATTGCCCAAATATCTTTGTTTTAGAAATTCCTATTGATAACAATACTGCAATTTCTTTCTTTCTAGCATTCATCCACAAGAATAATAATAATGTAACTACTATACCTGCAAATACTAGAGAACCAATAAATAATTGATTTGCAATTGAATATATTCCTGAAATAGATTTTTGTAATGCAGGGAAGTTTGAAGAACTCTTAATTAGATTATAAGATTTCCAGTTAATATCTAACTTTTTAAGATCTTTTATTACTTGATCTAAATTTCTATTCCCTTTTATAAAGAATGTTGCATCTTGGTATGTCGCTGTATCTTCTGTATTTCCATAAACTTTAGCTGCTGTGTGAACATCTGTAATTAAAGTATTTTCATAAAGTTCTTGTGAGTAAGTTACTCTACCTTTTCCATGTCCATCAAAAAGACCTTTAATTTCTACTTCTACAGTTTCATTTGCTTTCTTTTCATTATCTGCATCATATAAATTGGATTTTAATTTAATTTTATCTCCAACTTTTAAATTATTCTTTGCAGCTAAATCTTTATGCATTAAAATTTTATTTTTATCTTCACTAGTTAAATGTTCACCTTCAACTAATTTATACGCTCCTGAAACAAATTTTGTCTCTTTTTCAGAACTATTTACACCTGTTAGCATAACTGCTCTTTTAAAATTCTTAGCTCTTTCAGCAGATTCGTTTTGAGCAGCTCCCGGTGCTTCAACTATATCTAAATTGTCATCAAGGTTAGCAACACTATTGATTCTCTTAACAAAATTATCAACATGTCCTGAATCAACGATTTTCTTTATATCTTGACCTCTTACATTACCACCACCTCTGGCAGTACCTTGATTTACTCTTCTATTTATTTCCATTGTAAAACTATTTGTAATATTTTTAAAAGTTTCTTCTGATGCCTTATTTGTAGCATCTTTTATAGATAAACTTATCAAGCTAAGTGCTGACATTGATAAGATAATTAGTAATATAATTAATGATTTTAAACTCTTTCTTGTTACATACGCAAAAGCATTTTTAAACATCGCCTACCTCCTACTTACTTTTTGTTACTTCTTTTAATCTCTTATTATTAAGCTCAAGTACCGTATCAGCTGCACTTGCAACTTCTTTACTATGAGTTACTACTATTACACATTTATTTCTTTCTTTAGCTAATTTCTTTAAGACAGCTATTATTTCTCCAGCAGTAGTTTCATCCAAGTTTCCTGTAGGTTCGTCTGCTAAAATAACTGGAGCTTCTGATACTAAAGCTCTTGCTATAGCAACTCTTTGTTGTTGTCCACCTGATAATTTCATAACATTTCTTCTAACTTGAGTCTTATCAAGTCCTAACTCAAGTAATATATCTTCAGAGGCTTTACTATTTACTAATCTAATATTTTCTAATGGTGATAGATAATCTATAAGATTATAGTTTTGGAATACAAGAGAGATATTATTCTTTCTGTGATTACTATAACCAGCTTTTTCTATATTTTCATCTTTGAACAAAATTTCTCCGCTATTTGGTTTATCCAATCCCGCTAATAATGAAAGTAATGTTGACTTTCCTGTTCCGGATTTACCTATAATTGCATAAAATTTTCCAAGTTCAAATCCTTGATTTATTAATGATAAAACTTTTTCTTTTGAATTTGCATAACTATATGTTACATTTTTAATTTCTAATATGTTCATTTACTTCCTCCTAACTAATTTGTGATAAAATTTCTTTCGGTTTCTTAATTAAAATCAATCCTGATGCAAAAACTACTGATAAAAGTATAATTAGCACCAATATTCCATAACTTTGTGCAAAAGTTATTAAGCTTTCAACATTATATCCATTACTTACAAAATTAGAAGTAATTGATGTTGTATCCTCAGAACTAATCAATCCGCCAATAATTTGATTTACTACCAGATTTCCAAATATCAAAGATACAAGAATTGCTGGAAGTGATATAAATATTAATTCCAATATAAATTGACCAACAATTTTAGATTTACTTACCCCAATGGATAATAAAATTCCAATTTCGTAAATTCTTTCTCTTAACCATAGTATTAGTATTAATGAAAGAACTACAGAACCACCAATCATAATTGCAAAAGTCATTATTCTAATAATATGTTTAACACCATTTAGTGACTCAAGAGCATCTTTAAAGGCATTTGCTTCTTTATCAACTGTATAAGATTTTTCCCAATCAACATTAAGTTTTTTAACTTTATTTATTGCCTCGTCCATACTTTCAGGAGTTCCTGAGAAAAATGTCAACTTATTTACTAGTTGTTTATTTCCTTCAGCATTTAAAGCTTTTTGAGCAGAATCATAATCTGTAAACATTGTGTTTTCGCTTAAGTCTGAAGTTAATCCAGTTTGTTTTTCTTGTTTCTTTCCTGAAAAAATCCCAACAATTTCAAATTCATGTTTCTTGTTACTCTTGTCGGTTTGATTAGGATCTATAAATTCTAAACTAATTTTGTCGCCTATTTTTAATTTGTTTTTTTCGGCAAACTCTTCATGAACTAATATCTTGTCTTTATCATTTTTTTCAATATTTCTTCCTTCTTTTATTGAAAAAACTCCACTGTTAAATAAAACATTCCTTTTTACATTGCTTGTAGCTTGTATTGATACAACATTTTTTAAATAACTTGGAATATCATCTCTAGTGATTTGTTGTCCACTATCTACAGCATTTGTATTTGACAATTTTGCTAGACCTTCATATTGAGAAACAACTTCTTCAATTTCCTTTATATTTTCTAGTCCTTTAAAATCATTTTTGTCAAAATATCCTTGACTATCTTTTTTGGCTATAGTTGATGAAGAATTTGAAGATTTATATAAAGACTTCTCCATACTAGACCCAGATTTCAAAATATTTAAACATGCATACAAGCAAGAAAGCACTACTGTCAAAATAATAAAAACAATAAAAGTTCTATTCTTTTTTCTTAAAACATATGCTATCGCATTTTTTACCACTTTCTTATTCAGCTCCCCTCTCTCAAATTTATTTTATATTTTAGGATGTACCCCTTAAATTCTAAGTAATTAGAAATTTATCATTCCTCCTTAACACTATGTATTTTCTTTACAGTAGCTATTTTAAACTAGATTTATGAAATATTTATGAAATGAAAATGAAATATTTATGAAATGAAAAAAATTTTTAATTTTTATAAACTAAATTTTAAGTTTGTTTACTCTTAACGTTAAGCTCCTAATCGAAGGTTATTCCCTTATACGTCATTTCGACCGAAACGAAGCATAGCAAACTATTTTGTTCTATTCCTAATTATTAACATTTTTTAGAATTTATTTACTTTTAACGTTAAGCTCCTAAACGAAGATTCTTCCTTATACGTCATTTCGACTGTAGCGAAGCGAAATGGAGAAATCTCACACTTTTGTTGCAAACAAAAGTGAATGTATCGAAGATACATCAACAAAAAAAGAATACTCTTAAAAAGAATATTCCTTCGTAAAACTATTAACTTATTATTTCATAATTTTCTTTAGTATTTCTCCAATATCTCCGTCAATACAAATGCTTCTGTCTTTTATTTGTTCAGGACAAAAAGCTTCTTTATAATTAATACAAGCATAAATTGAATTTTTATTTTCCATAGTCATTTGCCAGAAAGGATATTTTATTATTACAGGAGTATTATTTCCTACACCCAACTCTAAAAAGAGTATATGTTTATCTTTATACTTTTCAAGAAAATTATAATATTCTCTTGATGCTCTATGCCATCCTTCATCTTCGACAAATGAACTATCAGCACGAAGATTCATTGTAACATCAGAGCCATCATCAGGACATTTTGGAATTAAATCAGTTGGAATTTTCATTAAAATCTCCTTATTTTCTGGCACTTCAAAAAATCCTTCTGTATTTTTCTTAAATCCTTGAACTTCTATCGCCTTTATAACCCATTCTTCATTATCATAGGTCTTTTGGTTTTGTGGATTTACACTTTGAAATAATCCATAATCACCTTGAGTATAGAAAAGACGTTTTTTATCAAATCCTGCCCTTTGAAATTGATGATCTACATTTGTCGTAATAACAAAATATTCTTTGTCCTTTATAATGGAAAACAAATCCCTGTAAACAGATTTTGGTGGTTCGATATATCTATTAAAATATATATGCCTTGCCCACCAAGCCCAAAGTGTTTCTCTATCCGGAAAAGGATAAAACCCACCTGAATACATATCAGTTATTCCAAATTTTTTTGAAAAATCAAAGAAATATTTTTCAAATCTCTCTCCACTATAAGTCAAACCTGCCGAAGTTGAAAGCCCCGCTCCTGCTCCTATTACAATTGCATCCGCATTTTTTATTTCTTTTTTTAAAAATTCAATCTTTTCTCTATTTAATTCACTTTCAGAAGATATATTTTTCCCAACAGTCTTTAATCCCTTAAGTCCCATTTGAATACTTTCTCTGTATCCATCTGTTTTATCATAATTTTCTTTCATATTTTACCTACAAGTCTAAAATCCTTTTATATTCTCTTATATCAGGCTCTTTTCTATCTATGCACCATTCTTTTATAACTTTTATAAGTTCGGATTTATCTTCTATAAATGTTTGATATACCCCGCCGTTTTTTTCTATTTCAAAAATATAGGAATCTATTTCATTTGAAATTTTCTTACTAAATAATGATGAAAAAAATCCCTTATTTTTATAACATGGAGTACATTGGATAAAATTACCTTGTTTTCCATCAGTTTCATACCAAATGGTAATGAATGTTAGTCCTCCATTTTCATTTACTCGGTCAATATCATTAAATTTTTCAATAAAGTTTTCAATATTTTCCCAATCACATTCGAAGTCGTCTGTGCTTTCTGTTCTACATTTTAATATATCAATCCCTTTGCAGAAAATCGCATCACTACTTTGAGGATTATAAATTCCTACACCATATTCATCTGCAATACTTTTTACAAATTCCAATGCCTCATCTTCAACATTGTATGAGAATGCACAATACGCTCCATTCTTTCCTAAGCTATAATCAGTCAAATGATTTTCTGAATCCTCTGTTGCATAGGCAATCTCATCAAGCAAAGCATACTCCCCACTTATTGGTGGAAATTTTTCAAACATTTTTTTAGCCCAGCAGGCAATTACACGAGAACATCCCTCTAAAGATTCATAATCTTTATTTTCTTTATATTCTGTGAACTCCTCCTGATAAGCAAATACATCCAAAGAAGTTTTTATTTCTTCTCTTTTTTCAAAGACAAATAAATCAAAACTCATAACTATCTCCTAATCTAATTTTTATAATTTATAATAATATTATATCATTTTTTCATAATATTTTTTATCTTCATCTTTGAAAACATTAAAAATAATTCTATCCATAGCTTTTGGATGTTTTAAAACCCATTTTTTAGTTGTTTCAATTGCAATCTCTGCTGCTCTTTGTTTTGGAAATCTAAATTCGCCTGTTGATATACAACAAAATGCTACACTTTTAAGACCATTTTCCAAACACATATCCAATGTTTTTTCGTAACATTCAGCTAATTCTTTTTCAAGCTCTTTAGTAAGCTCTCCATAAACAATTGGACCAACTATATGAATTACTTTTTTTGAAGGTAGATTATAGGCACCTGTAAGCATCGGAACAGCAGTAGGCTGTTCATAATCTTGACCATATTTTTTCTTAAGTTCCTGCATTTTTTCATTACATTCTGCCCTTAGTTGAATTCCTGCAAAAGTATGTATTTGATTGTCAATACATAGATGCATTGGAGCCCAACAACCAAGCATTATTGAATTCGCTGCATTAACTATTGCATCAACCCTAAGTCTTGTAATATCTCCTTGCCAAATAGAAAAAACATCTTTAATAATTGGAATATCCTTAAGCTCTACAATTTCCTTTTCTTCAGCGCAAAGTTTTAAATATTCATCTTGTACTTTTAAAACTTCATCATCCATTTTTTTCGGCATACGAATATTCATAAGCGAGCGGAGAATAACCTTCTTTTGAGTTTCATCTTTAGGAACTGGAATATGTTTATAATCGTCTGAATCTGCTATAAATTCTTTTACTAAAAAATCCAACATTTGTTCTTTGTTTTTATTCATATAATCACCCTCTTTTTACTATATTACCCAGATAAAATATCTATAATTCTATTTTTACATCTTAAACTAGATATAGTAAATTTAATAGTTAAGGGGCTTTAGGAAATCTCCAGAGTTATTGTTTCAAATAATACAATAACTCCGTCAGACCTACTTTTGTTTACAAGTAAACAAAGTTAAGGCTAGATTTACTCCAGTCGAGATGACGTGTTGGGGACATTACTTTAATAGTTGCTATGACGTGCAACATTTTACTTCTCATAAATTTTTAAACAATTGAAGTTTATTTACTTTTAACGTCTAGCTCTTAATCGCAGATTTCTCCTTATACGTCATCTTGAGCGAAACGTAGTGTAGTCGAAAGATCTCACACTTTTGTTGCAAACAAAAGTGAATGTATCGAAGATACATCCACAAAAATATAATAACTTTACTTCTTATTTCAACAAAAAAGAATACTCTAAAAAAGAATATTCTTCCATAAAATCTATTTTTTTACAAATCAAAAATACTGAGTTGTTTTGATATTTCTTTTTCTTCAAATGTATTTAAATAGCTAAAAATTTTATTATAGTCATACATTATTTTTTCGTTTTCACAGAATTCTCGAAAAATTTTCATCAATCTATAATTATTTCTACTATTAATAACATAAGAATTACCAAACTCTCTAATATATCTATCTTTAAGATATGGGAAGTGTTTATCTAATTTAGAATAAAAATACTCCCTATTTCCCTCTCGTAAGGTAAGTCCCATTCCAAAACAGAAAATTCCTTTTACTTTCGCCTCTTTGCAATAATTTAAAATGCCCATAATATTTTCTTCTGTATCATTAATATATGGTAAAATCGGAGTCATCCATACGACTGTAGGTATTCCTGCTTCTCTTAATTTAATCAAGGTTTCAACTCTTTCCTTTGTAGTGGAAACATTTGGTTCAATTATCTTGCACAATCTTTCATCATAGGTTGTGAATGTCATTTGAACAACGCATTTTGTCTTGGAATTAATCTCTTTTAACAAATCCAAATCCCTAATTATATTTGATGACTTTGTAATGAGTGTAAGTCCAAAACCATATTTATTTATTGTTTCTATTGCTTGTCTTGTATAATTAAGTTTTAATTCCTCATTAATGTAGGGGTCAGTCATTGACCCCATACCAATCATACATTTTTTTCTTTTTCTTTTAAGTCTATCTTCCAAAAGCTCTAATGAATTTTCTTTTACTTCAATATCTTCAAAGCTATGATTCATCTGATAGCATTTACTTCTTGAATCGCAATAAATACAACCATGTGTGCAACCTCGAAATAAATTCATTCCGTTTTTTGAAGATAATATTCCCTTTACTTTTACAAAATGCATCCTAATACCTTTTCTATTTTGAATCAATTTTTACAATTTTTTTGATGTGCTTTTAACTTCTTAATCGCCCAATCGTAGTGGCTTGAAGTAGAACTTACAAAATATGAACCCAATGTACTTCCTCCAACCCATTTAAAAATATTTTTAGAGAACAATTCTTCATTTGAAAACTTTTCAGCCAAAACTAAAACATCCTTATGAGATTTATTAATCATTTTCTTTGCCTCTTCTAAAGGTGTATTTTGATGTTTTTTCCAAAATTCTACATTCATATCACCATAGGTTTTCCAATTATAAGGCTTTGGTATAAAGGGCTTTTCTTCCCCATTTTGATTGGAATTTACCCAATTTAAAATTAACATATGCCATTCATATAGATGAATTAAAATATCTCTTAAATTTTTATCTCTTTTCCAATGTGCTTCTTTCTTTTTTTCGTCAGCAGAAAAGTCAAAAGGAGTATTCAGCTCTTTTTCTGACAATTTAGAAATCAATTCATTTAACTTTTCATAATTTTCTTTTGCGCTAATAATTAAATCTTCTTTAGTAGTTGGTCTAGCCATAATAAGCCTCCTTATTTCACATTGTATCTTAATATTGTTTTAAGTTTATCTTCTGCAGTTCGATTTTTATTATTTAAGTATATTTCTGTATGAAGTTTTTCACTTCTCTCTAAATTCATTTCATTTGCAAAATTATCCAATTTTTCAAAGGACTCAATCTCTGTATCAAAACTACCAATATGCAAAATCTGAATTGCCTTTTTACTTTCAATACAATCAAAACTTACTTCATCATATAATTCGTTTGGTTTTTTCTTTTTCACTTTTTCAAAAGCTAAGTCAAAAATTTCCTTTGTAATAAAATTAGGTTGTTTAATCATAATTGTATATTTCAATTTATTCTTATCAAATTCCTCATCATCTGATTTCTCCCAAATTCCCTCAAGTGGAAATACAGTAAAATCAGAATATTCCAGTTCTTCTTTTTTCATATTTTTAAATAACATCTTTATTCCATATGCTAGAGAGTACAAAGCAGAAACCCTATTGGAAAAGTCGCTCTCATTTGGATTACCCTCTCCCTTAATCATAATATAATATGCACTTGGAACTTCAATCAATTGTGGTTTTTGTTTAACACCGTATAAATAATTTTCATTTTTCTTCCATTCGTATTTCATAGTAAACCTCCTTTGTATCTTATATATTAATTATACAAAAGATTACCTGACACCTCTTGTCATATTATATATTTTAGACATTTTATTTATCATATCTCTAATTTTATTTCTAATTTCTATCGGCTCTAAAACTTCTACGGATTCTCCAAAAGAAAAAATATAATTATAAAGATTATAATCATTTGGTAGCTCTATTTCTGCATATAAATTACCTTCTTCATCTTCTTTAATATCTCCCATTTCATCATAAACTCTAAAAGCCACTTTCCTGTCAAATTTTAACTTAACACGGACAGTTTCCTTATACTCCATTTCTTTTATTAGCACAACATCTTCATAACTATCTTCAAAATTTTCATCAAGAATTTTTAAATCCCTAATCCTTGACAATTTAAAATATCGAAATTCGTTCCGAAGTAAACAAAAGGTATAGACATACCAATCCCAACCCTTAAATAAGAGTCTAATTGGCTTTATTTCTCTACTTGTCTCTTTTTCATTGCTTGAAAAATATGTAAATCTAATAATATTTTTATTTATAATTGCTGATTTTATATCATTAAACAATTCGTCATATTCATTACCTCTTTGCCAATTTGTAAAATCAACTTCAATCCAATTTGTATTTTTAATTTTGAAAAAGGCAGACAATTTTGTTAAAAGCTCATTTTCATATTGTTTATTTATTCCCTCTAAACCTTTTAATGCAACTAAAATCTGTTCCTGTTCTTTTTCAGAAAGCAAAGATTTTTTTAATACAAAATCATCTGCTATCTCTATTCCTCCACCTTTTCCCTGTGTGGCATAAATTGGAATTCCAGCAGAGCTAATCACATCAATATCTCGATATATTGTCCTCACTGATACTTCAAATTTTTCAGAAAGTTCATTTGCTGTAACTTTTCCTTTTTCCAAAATATAATATAAAATTCTAAATAGTCTGCTATCTCTCATTTCTTAACATCTCCTAGAAATATTATATCACAACATGACATTAATTGTCATATTATAAAAAAGTCGATGCAGTTTAAAAACCACATCGACTATTTTGTTCTAAATTTCTCTTATCATTTCTTTTGGAAAAAGATCAAAAAGTTTTTCCATAAATAATTCTAAATCTTCTATATCATTACTTTTTACAATAATACTATTATCATTACATTTAAAAATGTAACCAAAATATTTACCCTTTACAAAAAGTGAGTTAATCAGCATTGGCTCTATTTCATATATTTCAGAAAAATATACTTTCTTTTCTTTATTATTTCTTTTAAATGCAATACCGTTTTCGAAAAGAATAATCTCAGTCCATAGGTCAAATTCTGTTGGTAATATAAACTTTCTACTACTTTTTGCTATAAACAGCTCGTTTCCAAGAGTTTTACAAGAAAAATTATTTTCATTATTAAAAGTTAGCCTTTTTAAATTATATTTTTTTCTTTTTGGCGGATTAAACATTAAATATAAAAATACTAATCCAAGTAAAATTAATATCCCTAAAATAATAAACTTGTCCATAACTTCTCCATTAATTTAATTTCAAATGAATAACCTTTGTCCTATTCCATTTATCTGAAAAATACATAAATAATTTAGTTATTATTTTTGCATTTGAACAGATTTTCAATGCTCTAGCAAAAAAGCCTTGAACATCTATTAATTTTGTATCTGTTAGCTTTGTAAACTCAGTTACATTATCTATACTAAAATACATTTGTGCATTTACATTACCAGTTTTCTTAACATATCTATTTGCAATTTTAAGTCCTTTTGTGTTAGTTGCATCAAAGACCAACTCTCCTTTGGGAAGAAGAGATTTCATTTTTTTAACCATTTCCACAATTTTTTCTTTATTAAAATATTGATAAACTCCAGAAACTGCAATCATAGTTGGCAATTCTGTATCTATTTCTTTTATCCATTCAAGAGTAAACATATCTCCGGAAATTAGCTTTTCGTTCTCGGCATTTCCGAGAATTCTGTTTCTAATTCCTATAACGCTAGGTAAATCTACTTGATAGAAATTAGCTTTTTTATTGTTAATTCTATTGTAGGCAGTCTCTAGTCCTGCACCTAAAAATACAACATTACAATTCTCATTTTCTTCAAGAAATTTAATTATCTTTTTATCTATTACATCTTGTCTGCATACACTTGCCATATGAAAATATTCACTAGCATTTTTTTCAATAAGATTTGTAGGAATATATTGCTTTAATGACAATGCTTTTTCATCATAAAAATAGTTTGGAAATTTTTCGGAAGCAAATATTCTTGCAACGAGAGGAATATATAAAGTATCTTCAACACCACTAAGTAAATTCTCCTTATTCATATTATTTCCTTTCTAATTATCAACTTTTACTATATTTTACTACAATTTGATACTGTCTTTCAAGTAATATTTAAAAATATAGTTTAAATACAATTAAGTTATATTTTTATCACAAAAAAAGAAGAGCATCTTTTTGATGCTCTTCTTTTAACAGTATCTCTACATACTAAATATTTAATTATCTTTTACTATTTAAAAGAATTTCTAAAATTAATCTTCTTTTTTCTTTCTTCTAAATCCTGCAAATAAAACAGCTCCTGATAATCCAACTAAAGCGGTATATAGAACTGAAGAACTTCCTAATCCTGTTTGTGGTACTCTTGGTTTAGGTTTATTTGGTGTTCTTACATTAGTTACTACAAAACCTTCTTTTACATTTCCTGTAATAACTGTCTTATATCCATTACCAACTTCAACTTCCTTGATTGTATATTCAATTTTCTTTCCATCTTTATATTCATCAAGGTCTGTGAAACTTCCTGTCCACTTATTATCTTTAGATAATTTAAGTGTCTTTCCTGTTTCTTTTCCGTCAGCAAGTAACTTAATTGTTACACTATTAGGTCTCTTCTTATCTTGGTCATTTTTATCATCCCAAGCTTTTGTTACTTGAACAGATGTCTTTCCTGGAGTATATGAATTCTTAACATTGTAGTCTTTAACTTCTGTAGTATATCCTTCTACCTTTTCTTCTGAAATAGTGTAGTTGATTTCTTTTCCACCTTCATACTTGTCAAGATTTTCAAATTTCCATTTCCAACCTTCTGCTTCTGTAACTTTCTTAGAGTCTACTTTCTTTCCATTTCTTAATAGATTGATTGTAATTTCTGTAGGTCTCTTTCCATCTTGGTTATTTGCATCATCCCAAGTCTTTGAACCTTCAACAGATATTTTTTCAGTTTCTCTTGTATTAGTTACTGTAAATCCATTTTCTGCAGTTCCAGTAACAACACTTACATAACCATCTTTAAGAGCTTCTTCCTTGATTGTATATTCGATTTTCTTTCCATCTTTATATTCATCAAGATCAGTGAAACTTCCTGTCCACTTATTTTCTTCTGATAATTTAAGTGTCTTTCCTGTTTCTTTTCCATCAGCAAGTAATTTAATTGTTACGCTTTCAGGTCTCTTTCCATCTTGGTTATCTTTATCTGCCCAAGCTTTTGTTACTTGAATACCTGTTTTTCCTGGAGTATATGAGTTCTTAACATCATATCCATTTACTTCTGTAGTATAACCTTCAACTTTTTCTTCTGAAATAGTGTAGTTGATTTCTTTTCCGTTTTCGAATTTATCAAGATTTTCAAATTTCCATTTCCAACCTTCTGCTTCTGTAACTTTCTTAGTATCTACTACATTACCATTCTTTAATAGATTGATTGTTATTTCTTTAGGTCTCTTTCCGTCTTGGTTATTTGCATCATCCCAAGTCTTTGAACCTTCAATTTCTACTTTTTCAGTTTCTCTTGTATTAGTTACTGTAAATCCATCTTCTGCAGTTCCAGTAACAACACTTACATATCCATTTCCAACAGTTTCTTCTTTAATTGTATAAACAATTTTCTTTCCGTCTTTGTATTCGTCAAGATCTGTGAAACTTCCACTCCAATTATTTGCTTTTGTCAAAGTAAGAGTCTTATCTGTTTCAACTCCATCAGCTAATAACTTAATTGTTACACTTTCAGGTCTTACTCCATCTTGATTTTCTTTATCTGACCAAGCTTTTGTAACTTGAAGACCTGTTTTTCCTGGAGTATATGAGTTCTTAACATTATATCCAGCAACTTCTGTAGTATATCCATCTACTTTTTCTTCTGAAATAGTGTAATTGATTTCTTTTCCATTTTCGTATTTGTCAAGATTTTCAAATTTCCACTTCCAACCTTCAGCTTCTGTAACTTTCTTAGTATCTACTACAGTACCATTCTTTAATAAATTAATTGTTATTTCTTTTGGTCTCTTTCCGTCTTGATTATTATTGTCATTCCAAGTCTTTGAGCCTTCAACTTCTACTTTTTCAGTTTGTCTTGTATTTATTACCTTAAATCCTTTTTGAGCATCGCCAATAATTTCAGTAATATATCCATTTCCAACTGGTTCTTCTTTAATTGTATAAACAATTTTCTTTCCATCTTTATATTCATCAAGATTTGTAAAGCTTCCGCTCCAGTTGTTTTCCTTTGTCAAAGTAAGAGTCTTATCTGTTTCAACTCCGTCAGCTAATAACTTAATTGTTATGCTTTCAGGTCTTTTTCCATCTTGGTTTTCTTTATCTTCCCAAGCCTTTGTTACTTGAATACCTGTTGTTCCTGGAGTATAAGAGTTCTTTACATTATATCCAGCAACTTCTGTAGTATAACCTTCAACTTTTTCTTCTGAAATAGTGTAATTGATTTCTTGTCCATTTTCATATTTGTCAAGATTTTCAAATTTCCACTTCCAACCTTCAGCTTCAGTAACTTTCTTTGAATCTATTTTTGTTCCATTCTTTAATAGATTAATTGTTATTTCTATAGGTCTCTTTCCATCTTGATTGTTATTGTCATTCCAAGTCTTTGATCCTTCTACAGATGTCTTTTCTGTTTCTCTTTTATTTATTACATTAAATCCTGTTTCTGAAGTTTGTGCAATAAATCCTGAATATCCATTACCAACGTCTTCTTCTTCAATTGTATAAACAATTTTCTTTCCGTCTTTGTATTCGTCAAGTCCAGTAAAGCTTCCTGTCCAATTGTTTGTTTTTGTTAAAGTAAGAGTCTTATCTGTTGCAACTCCATCAGCTAATAACTTAATTGTTACACTTTCAGGTCTCTTTCCGTCTTGGTTTTCTTTGTCTTCCCAAGCTTTTGTTACTTGAATACTTGTCTTGCTAGGTGTGTAAGAATTCTTGATATTATGTCCATTTATTTCTGTACTATATCCATCTACTTTTTCTTCTGAAACAGTATAATTAATCTTCTTACCTGTCTTTACATTGTATTCATCAACATTTTCAAAAGTATAATTCCAGTTACCATCAGCATCTGGAGTTACTTCTTTTGTTTGAACAACTTTCTTATCATCATCAAGTAAATTTACTTTGATTTTTGCAGGTCTTTTTCCGTCTTGGTTATTTGCATCATCCCAAGTCTTTTTACCAGAAATATTAATCTTAATTCTCTTATTAGTAATTGTCTTTATTGCTCCACCTTTAGGTGATACTACCAATGTAAATTCTTCTTCATTTAAAAGGTATCCAGTTGGAGCAGTTTTTTCTTTTACTTTATAAGTTCCTGAAGTAAGGGAACCAGAAGTTATAGTTCCATCAGCTCCTGTTTTTAATTCAGACTTAGTTCCATCTGGAGCAGTAACTTCGAAAACTGCATTTGCTAATTTAATAGTATTATCTTCAGCATCAACCTTGATTAATTTAATCTTATTAGCTAAATTACCTGTTCCAGAACCACCAGATTCTGCAGAAATATGAGTTCCAGTTGTAGTTGTATTAACTTCATTTGAAGTAATTTTTACATTATTATGAAGTGTAGTTCCTGGTGTATAAGTTGTTTTGTAAATAAGACGATATTGGTCACCATTCACTTCCCCTAAATTAATTGTAAATGTCTTTTTATCAGCAGAAAGTGTAAGTTTACCTGTTAAATCAACATCCTCATAAACTTTTGAATAATCTCCTACACTATTGTATTCAACACGTCTTAGTCTGAAACTACCTGGAATATATGTTTCATCTCCAGTTCCACCAGTTAAATGGTCAGTTATAACTGCATTAGTCATATTTGCTTTTTTGTAGTTAACTCTAACCCACCATTCTGCTTCATTCGCATTAGCTCCGGATTGTCCCCATTTAGCAAGTATTTCATCTTTTGGTAATTCTTTTGGTCCTTCTACAGTTATCTCTGTAGGAGTAACTTTTCCATTAACTGTAATATCAAATTTGTTCTTTTCATTTTTCTTAACAGCTTCCTTGTCGAATACTGCAGCTAAACGTACATTTCCTTTAACATTTTCTTTTCCTTTAACCCATTTTGTAAAAGTAACTCGAACCTTGCCACCTTTATCTCCAGCTCCAGGCATAACCTTAGCTGTAGCAATGACAGTCTTACCATCTTCTCCATAAATATTAAATTCTGTTGCTGTTGTATCAGAAGGAAATTTCATCTTATCTGGTAATGTAATATCAAAATAATCTCCCTCGTTCAGATTTGCTCCATTTGAACTAGCATCCCAATCCATATTTAAGTAGAATCTATCACTCACAAATACTTTATCTACTTTTTGTCCACTTAAATTTTGAATTTCGAACTTTTTAATTGTTGCATCAACTTGTTTTCCTTCAGCAACAACAGTTGAACTAACTACTTGAAGAATCATTCCCACAACCATTAATAATGATAATAGGGTTTTATAAATCTTTCTTCTCATATCATTTTCTCCTTTCCATAAGAAATCTAAATTAAAAAATTACTAACTTTTCAATTTACATTGCATATAAACTCAGATTTTATCTGCAATGTAAACAATAAAGAAACTCTCCAAATTACTGAAAATTTATTAATTTAGTTAAAAGTTTAGTACTTTGTATTATATCACAATTAATTAAAATTGTCTATACTTCAAGTAAATTTTTGAAAATAACGACTTTTCTCTTATATTATTCAACAATTGTAGAATTTTTATATAAATTTTTTTAATATTTAGATTAAAATGTATATCTTTTCACATACCATTATATATATATATATATTATGTCAAGTGTTTTTAATAATTTAATATAAATAATCTCTATATTATATAAAAATTTAGAATAATAAATTATTATACAAAAAAAGATTGGGTTTATAATTCCCAATCTTTTCTATCTTTCTTGTATCAAATATTAACTTTTAAGAAACTATTTCTTTCTCTTTCTTCTATATCTGATCTTCATTCCTCCAAGTGCCCCAGCTGATAATCCTAGTAATACTGTATATAATCCTGTATTTACTCCATATCCTGTCTTTGGTACTTGTGGTCTTGGTCTTAATGGTGTTGGATTTGTAGTTTCATTTGTTTCATAATTATTATTTCCATCTACCACATTTGCCTTGTTTACTATCTTTTCGCCATTTACATCGCTGTTTACTTTTACCTTGAAAGTAACTTCGAATGTTTCTCCATCTGCTACTTTTTCCTTAGTCCAAGTAATTTCTCCGTCCTTGTAAACTCCGTTATTATCTGCAGAACCTTCTACATATGTTGTATGTTCCGGAATTCTATCCTTTATTACAACCTTTTGTTCCTTACCTGTTGTATTCTTGTAAGTAACTTTGTAAAGCAATTCTTGTCCCGCTTTTACTCCCTTACCATCAATACTTGTCTTATCGTCTTTACTATCAAAAACATCTTTTACTGGTTTTGTTGGTGTTGGGTTTGTAGTTTCATTTGTATCATAATTATTGTTTCCATCTACTACATTTGCTTTGTTTACTATCTTTTCACCATTTACTTTTTCATCAACTTTTACCTTGAAGCTAACTGTTAAAGTTTCTCCATCTTCTACTTCTTTAACCCACTTTATTGTTCCATCTTTTTCTTTTCCATCATTATCTGCAGAAATGAATTTTGTATGTTCTGGAATCTTGTCAGTTATTGTTACAGTTTGCTTACTTCCAGTTGTGTTCTTGTAAGTTATCTTATAAACTAATTCTTGACCTGCTTTTACTTCATTGCCATCAATACTTGTCTTATCATCTTTACTATCAAAAACATCTTTTACTGGTTTTGTTGATGTTGGATTTGTTGTTTCGTTTGTATCAAAGTTGTTACTTCCATCTACTACATTTGCCTTGTTTACTATCTTTTCGCCATTTACATTTTCATCTACTTTTACTTTGAAAGTAACTTCGAATGTTTCTCCATTAGCTACTTTTTCTTTTGTCCAAGTGATTTCTCCATCTTTGTAAATTCCGTTATTATCTGCTGAATTTTCTACATAAGTTGTATGTTCTGGAATTCTATCCTTTATTACAACTTTTTGGTCTTTTCCTGTAGTATTTGTATAAGTAACTTTATAAAGTAATTCTTGTCCTGCCTTAACTACTTGTCCATCAATACTTACACGATCATTTTGTGGTTCAAATACATCCTTTACTGGCTTTGTAGGTGTTGGATTTGTTGTTTCATTTGTATCAAAGTTGTTATTTCCATCTACTACATTTGCCTTGTTAAGAATCTTTTCGCCATTTACATCATCATTTACTTTTACTTTGAAAGTAACTTCAAATGTTTCTCCATCAGCTACTTTTTCCTTAGTCCAAGTAATTGTTCCATCCTTGTAAACTCCGTTATTATCTACTGAACCTTCTACATAAGTTGTATGTTCTGGAATCTTATCAGTAATAGTTACTGTTTGTTCTTTTCCAGTAGTATTTTTGTAAGTAATCTTGTAAAGTAGTT